>JBEKAN010000074.1:0-13810 GCA_050015895.1 Verrucomicrobiota bacterium | reverse complement strand
GTCCCAAGTACGGGAGCGCGCGCCCCCCGCGAGCGGGGTCCCAGATCTACCGGGGGATTGTGGTAGGGCGAGGCTCCTGCCGAGCCGGGGCGTCAAGAAAACCAGATTATCAAAACACGCTCGTGCCGATTCGGCCTGTTCCCCGCCTCGGAGTGGAGCGGTTCTGGGGCTATTTCCCGAAATTCGGATCCAGTTCCTTCAGAATCCAGACTCGAGTCTTCTCAGTATCAACGCCAAGTTCTTTCAGCACCCGCGCCGCCACACCGTCGCCCTCTTGCAACAATCCCAGGAGAATGTGTTCGGTTCCAACGTAGGTGTGGTTCAATTTCTTCGCCTCCTTGGCCGCCAGGGACAGGACTTTCTTGACAAGCGGAGTGTACGGAATGTCGCCGCTCATTTTTTCGTCCGGGCCGGTGGGGACCGCTTTTTCAACCGCCTCGCGCACGTTTTCCAAGTTCAACCCGAGTTTCTTCAGAACAGTGACGGCGACTCCCCGGCCCAACGCAATCAACCCGAGCAGGAGATGCTCCGTGCCGACAAAATTGTGTTTGAACCGATCCGCCTCCTTCCGGGCCAGCGCCAGCACTTGCTGGGCGCGCGGCGTGAAATTGTGGAGCGGCTCTTCTGGAACCCATGAATCATCGGATTCGACCACGAATTTAGTCACCCGCGCCCGCTCCTCCGATGGCAGGGCTTTAATCTGCTCAATGATCTCCTGTGCGCTCATGTCTCTAATTTTCCACAAGAATTCTCGTTAAGCAAGCCGAGACCCCAGCCTCCTGAAGGCACTCCCCGGAGGATCACGCGTCGGGCGCATCTTGCAACCACTACGAGGCGATATGCCAATTCCCTCGCCCCGCGCAGCGGGGAGAGGGCCAGGGAGAGGGGTTCGTTCCCTCCAATGGTGGTAATGCCAAGATGCGCCCTCACGCGTCGGCCCACGTGGGGTGCGGGAAGGATCGGGCGCGGCGCGGGGATGCCTCGACACTGGCCGGCTCATCCCGACGGGCGGCGGCGCCGCTCCAGGAAAGGGGAAGAACGAGCGTCGGGCACGGGGCAAATTGCACGACCCGCTCGACCGTGCGGGAACGGAAGAGTTGATGCCAGCGGCGGGGCCGGGAACTGGACATCAGGATCAGCTCCGACTGGCAGTAGCGGGCCTCCGCGAGGATCTCCTGGTCCGCGCGGCCCACCCGGACACACAGGCGCGCCGCCCCCTCGTGACCGAAATATATGCGTGACAGCACGGCTAGATGGGATCGCGCCTCCTTGCAAAGCTCCGGGTAAAGGCGCCGGTCGGACGGCGCGATGTTCAGTTCCACCACGGAAAGCAAGGTGGCGCACACGGGACCTTCCTCCGCCATCCGCTGGAGGTGCAGCAGGGTGTCAGTCTTGCCTTGCGACAAATCCAATGGGACCAGAATATGCCGGGGCTTCATGGCTGCCCCGCTAGGTCCGGGCGGCTGCCGCGGGCGCGGGCGCGGGCTTCTTTGTGTCCATTTGGTCCAGGGCCACGTTGAGCAGAAGAACATTCACGCGCGGCTCGCCCAGAAAACCCCACTGCGGGCCTTCGGTGTATTTCTCCACCAATTGGCGCACGGCCTCCGCGCCCAGGCCGCGCGAGGCGGCGACGCGGGCGATTTGCAGCCGGGCCGCCTCGGGGCTGATGTGCGGATCCAGCCCGCTGGCGGAGGCAAACACCATGTCGGCCGGCACAGCGGTGTTGGTGGGCAGGTTGTTGCCGCTGATGAACGCGGCGGCGTTGTTCATCACGTTGGTTTGCAGCGTCCCGCTGGTCGGCCCCAGGTTGCTGCCGCTGGAGGCCACCAATCCGCTCGGATTCGACGGCGTGGTCGGCGCGCTTCCGTAAGTGCAGGCGGAGGGCCGCGGCCAGAAGTAGTTCGAGCCGGTGAACTGCTGGGCCATCAGCGCCGAGCCGACCAGCTTGCCGTCGCTCGTGACCAGGCTCCCGTTGGCCTGGTCATGGAAGGCGACTTGGGCGATGACGGTGATGACGACCGGATAAATGATCCCGCAGATCACGGTCCACAGGATTGTTTGCCGAATGGATTGGAGGATGACTTTCATATTTTTTTCGCGGTTTGGGTTTCAGTTCAGTTGATCATGCCGGCGCCCACCAGGATGACATCGAGCAGTTTGATGAAGACGAAAGGCATGAGGATGCCTCCCACGCCATAGAGGAGCATGTTTTTGCGGAGAATCACCGCCGCGCCCAGCGGCTGATACTTGACTCCCCTCAGGGCCAGCGGAATCAACGCGACGATGATCAGGGCGTTGAAAATGACCGCGCTGAGAATCGCGCTTTGCGGCGAGTGCAGATACATGATGTTCAGTTTGTCCAGCGGCCCGTGCTCGCCGGCTTTCACGGCGTAGAGCACGCCGAACATGGCGGGCAGAATGGCGAAGTATTTGGACACGTCGTTGGCGATGCTGAAGGTCGTCAGCGCGCCGCGCGTCATGAGAAGCTGCTTGCCGATTTCCACCACCTCTATGAGTTTGGTGGGGCTGCTGTCCAGGTCCACCATGTTGCCCGCCTCGCGCGCCGCCTGCGTGCCGGTGTTCATGGCCACGCCCACGTCGGCCTGCGCCAGCGCCGGCGCGTCGTTGGTCCCGTCCCCGATCATCGCGATCAGTTTGCCGCCCTCCTGCTCCTTGCGGATTCGCGCCAGTTTGTCCTCCGGCTTGGCCTGCGCGATGTAGTCGTCCACCCCCGCCTCCGCCGCGATGGCCGCGGCGGTCAGGTTGTTGTCCCCGGTGATCATGATCGTGCGCACTCCCATCTTGCGCAGTTGGGCGAAGCGTTCCTTGATGCCGCCCTTGACGATGTCTTTGAGTCGGATGACGCCCAACACGCGCGAGCCGTCCGCGACCACCAGCGGCGTGGCGCCGGACCCGGCGACTTCATCCACAGTGGCGGCCACGGTTTTGTCCCTGCCCCCGCCTTGTTGCTGGACGAATTGGAAGACCGATTCGGCGGCGCCTTTGCGGATGCGCCGGGTGACCGCGCCGCCGGGACCGCCGAAATCCACTCCGCTCATCCGGGTTTGCGCGGTGAAGGGAACAAACTGGGCCTGGATTTCGGCCATGTCCCGCCCGCGCAGGCCGTACTTTTCCTTGGCCAGAACGGCGATGGACCGGCCTTCGGGAGTTTCGTCGGCCAGGGAGGCGAGCTGCGAGGCGTCGGCCAGTTCCTCGATCTTCACGCCGGGGGCGGGGATGAATTCGGTGGCCATGCGGTTGCCCAATGTGATGGTGCCCGTTTTGTCCAACAGCAGCACGTCCACGTCGCCGGCCGCCTCCACGGCCCGACCGCTGGTGGCCAGCACGTTGCGGCGCATGAGCCGGTCAATCCCCGCGATGCCGATGGCGCTGAGCAGGCCGCCGATGGTCGTGGGAATCAGGCACACCAGCAGCGAGAGCAGCACCGGCGGGGTGGTCAGCACGGCGTTCTTCTGCCCGGACTGCGCTTCGTTGTAATGCGCGAAAGGCGGCAGCGTATAGACCACCAGGATGAAGAGCGCCGTGAGGCTGACCAACACGATGTTCAGGGCAATCTCGTTCGGGGTCTTTTGCCGGCGCGCGCCCTCAATCATCGCGATCATTCTGTCCAAAAAAGAATTGCCCGCCTCGGCCGTCACGCGCACCACAATCCGGTCGCTGATGACCCGCGTGCCGCCCGTCACCGCGCTGCGGTCGCCCCCGCTTTCCCGGACGACTGGGGCCGACTCGCCCGTGATGGCCGACTCGTCCACTGTGGCGATGCCTTCGACGATTTCGCCGTCGGCGGGGATGAAGTCATTGGTCTCGCACACGAAGCGCTCGCCGATTTTCAGATCGTTGCCCGGCACCAGCACCTCCTTGCCGTCCACCAATTTGCGCGCCATCGTCTTGGTGCGCATTTTCCGCAGTTCGTCGGCGTGCGCCTTGCCGCGGCCCTCCGCCATCGCCTCGGCGAAGTTGGCGAACAGGCAGGTGAACCAGAGCCAGACGCAGACCTGGATGTTGAATCCCGTCCGGTTGGCGGGCCACAAGAGGTAGATGGTCGTCCAAATCGAGCCGACATAGACCACGAACATGACCAGATTCTTGAACTCGTCCACCGGGTTGAGTTTCTTGAACGAGTCAATAATGGCCTGTTTGACCAGCGAGGAGTATTTGACTTCAGCTTTTGTGCTCATATTTCTATTGTTTCGGTGTTCTATAAAGTCCGGCTGTCCACATCAGGCCATCCTCCACAATCTTAACCCGCCTTCTTGGACAACCTTCATAAATTCAAGGTGCAAATGTGTTAAAAACATATAAAAACAACGCGCGTTCCTTAGAAGGTCCGTCCGGCCAGCATCAGCCAGTGCTCGACGATGGGACTCAGACAGAGCACCGGGAAGAAGGTCAGCGCCGCGACAACGGTAATGACTCCCAGCAGGCTCAAACCAAAGGTCCAGCCGTGTGTCGGCAGGGTGCCGACGGAAGGTTCGACGGTCTTTTGTTTGGCCAGGTTGCCGACGATGGCCAGCGCCGCGGCAATCGGGGCGAATCGGCCCACAATGATCGCCACGCCCAGCGCCACGTCATACCACGGCACGTTGGCGTTGAGGCCCGCGAAGGCGCTTCCGTTGTTGTTGGCCGCCTCCCCGAAGGCGTAGAGGATTTCGCTCAGACCGTGCGGGCCGTTGTTGGCGAGACTGGACAAGCCAAAGGGCCAGACGCAGGAAATAGCGGTCGGGAGCAGACACGCCGCATTGGGCAGCAGCACACCGGCGACCGCCCACGAGGCCTCCCACTTGCCCAGCTTCTTGCCCAGATATTCGGGTGTGCGCCCAATCATCAGCCCCGCCAGGAATACGGTGATCAGGACGTGAAACAACATGCAATAGACCCCGCAGCCGATGCCGCCGAACATGATTTCCCCAATCAGGATGTTCCACATCGGCATCAGCCCGGCCAGCGGCATCCAACTGTCATGCATCGAATTGACCGAGCCATTGTCAATCGCGGTGCAGGAAACCCCCCAGAGTATGCTGTTCATCACGCCGAATCGTTGCTCCTTGCCTTCCAACAGGGGGGCGATGTTCGAGACGACGGGATTCGGGCGGGTCTCGGAATACCACGCCACCCCGAACGATCCCACGTAAAGGGCGAGCATCACCAGGAACAGGCACCACGCGTGCTTCTTGTTTCCAATCAGCAGACCAAACATATACACTTGGGCCATCGGCACCACAATGATGGCCAGCATCTCCAGGAACCCGGAGAGCGGAGTCGGGTTCTCGTAAGGATGGGCGCTGTTGACTCCGTACCAGCCGCCCCCGTTGGTGAACAGTTGTTTGCACGATTCAAAGGACGCGACCGGGCCGACGGGCAGTAATTGGGAGTTCACCGTTTGATTGGTCATCACGGGGGTGTTGGTCATCACCACCACGCCGTTGGTGTCCTTGACAGGGGTGTCCACCATCACCGGCGCGCCATTGGACACGACCGCGTGGCCTTGCGCGTCCAGCAGCGGGGCGGGGGCGGTGAGGACGATGTTGGTGGTGATCGGGTTGTTGCTGGCATCCAACGCCGGCACCGGCGCGGAGTAGCTCTCCATCAGCTTGGCGTTGGGATAAGCCTTCCAAGTTTCCGGGACGCCCTGCCAGGCAAGCGGAATGGCCCAAAGCACCGAAAGGGGAAGGACGATGTAAATGACGCACCGGGTCAGGTCCACCCAGAAATTGCCAATCGTTTTACAGGAGGCCCGCGCCAGCGCGCGACCGACCGCCACGAGGATGGCCAGGCCGGCGGCGCCGCTGATGAACTGATGCACCGATAGCCCGATCGTCTGGGCCAGATAGCTCATGGTGGACTCGCCGGTATAGGATTGCCAGTCCGCGTTGCACGTGAAGCTCCAGGCGGTGTTGAACGCCAGATGCCAACTACAGTTGGGCAGCGCCTCCGGATTGAGCGGCAGCCAGGCCTGCGTCATCAGGATCACCATCAGAGAGGCCATCCCCACGCTGGTCATGGCGATCACCGCCCCCAGATACTTCAGCCACGACATCTCATCGGCGGGATTGACGCCGCTGAGCCGATACACCATTTTCTCCACCGGCTGCAGAAACGGGTGGAGGAAGGTCCGCTCCCCTTTGAACACTCGCGCCATGAAGCGGCCCACCGGCGGGGTGAGCGCGATTCCGATTCCGAAGAACAACACGATCTGAATGATTTCGTTCCATTTCATATTGCCCCCCATCTAGCAATGCCGGTGCCACACCTTTCCCCCGTGAAATTCGCAAGTCGCTTGCGCGCAACACGTTACAAAAATACTGCGCCGCCATTTTAACGCGCTATTTATAGCTACCCGGATTATCTTAACACGTTCTTGATTCCCAAATTCACTCCAGACCGCCGAAATTGTTTCCTTTTGTTCACCTTGTCATTTTCCAAACATCGAAATTGTCGCGACCATTACGCAAACTCGAGCCTTGACATCTCCCCCTCCGCCACGAAGAGGGGGAGAGGGATCAGATGATTAAAACACGCTCTTAGGCGGAGCACCGGGAAGAACGTCAGCGCTGCGACAATACTTATGACTTCCAGCAGGCTTGGCCCAATGGTCCAGCCGTGCGTCGGAAGCGTGCCCACGGAGGCTTCGACCATCTTCTGTTTGGCCAGGTTGCCGACGATGGCCAACCTCTTATCTTCTCATTTTCGCGCGGTCAGTGGGATTTATACCCCGCGAGCGCCTCCCCGAGCTTTTGCAGGATCTGGGGCGAGGGAACATTCGTCTGCTGAAGGAGGAACAGTTTGAAATTGTCCGCCAGAATTTCCTCCGGATGTATAATGTAGTCCGTGTTCCGTCCCACCTGTTCATAAAACCCGGAAACTTGGTCCGGGGAGACCAGTCTCGGATGCGTTGGATCGTAAATGGCCTTCGCGTCGGTCCCCCCGCCGTTTCTCTCAACCACCAAGAACTGCATGCGCAGATATTGGAAGAATTCGCCTCCGCGGTTCGTGTCATACCGCGCCGCCGGCGAGTAAAGGATGGGCGCCGCCCACACGGATTCATTGCCGATTTTCAGGCTGATGCAATGGTCGTTCTTGGGCGCGTCCGGATTGGTGATTTTTGCTTCCACCAGCGCCGCCGGGAAAACGATTTCACCACAGGGTTGAAAGCCGATGGCGGCATAAAGCTGCTCCTTGAGTTGGGGATTTCTCCGGGAAAGAACATGGAACAGCTCATGGGCGATGATTTCGCGCAAAAATTTGCGGTTCTTTTCGTCCAACATCGGGCGGGGCAGGACGATGGCGGCTCCCCGGGTGTACCCCGCGCCGCCCTCCTCGGCACCCGTGGTCTTGACAAAATAGACAGTCTCCGGAAAGGGCAGGCCCAGACCATCAAGCCTCGGCTGGAGGTCTGACAGCGCGGATTGCACCAGGACCTGCCCATCGCTGTCCCAGTCAAGGACATTGCGGGCGACGAAACTCAGGTAGTCCTGTTCCGAAACATCCTGGTTGGTTTTCATCCTGGCGGCGCGGTCAAACGGGCTGAGCCGCGAAACAAAATCGTCGTGCTCTGTCAGCAGCTTTCCCCCCTGCTCAATCGTCGCAAAGGCAAAGGACGTTCGCTTGGCGGGTTGTCCGCCGGCCAGTGTTGGAATGCCCAGCACGAGGACGAGCATTATGCGAAGAAATGGGGAATTCATGTAAGGCTCCCTTACCGTAACCTTTCTCGCCGCGCCTGTCCATGCAATCTTCTGCGGCGGATCAGGGGTCGCCCGTACTTTAGCCTAATTCGCTTGACTCGCCGGGGCTTGTCCGGCAGGATGGTCCCATGCCGCGCCAGTTGAGAATCGAGCATGCCGTGGCCGTTTACCAAAAGCAGAAGCAGGGTCCGGGCGGTTTCCGGAGGTGTGGCCCGGTTTTGCGCCTTTGCGTTTCCCGCGCCTTTGCGATTCTTCCTTCCTTCGCCCCTCCTTTCCCAATCGTCAGGCGATCCGCGTCAATTCACAAATCACCAGGCGGATCCCTTTGTATTCCTTGCACTGCTGTCTGTCAATTTCACTCATTTTCGCGAGGGTTTTCCCATATCTGTGTCAATCTGTGTTAATCTGGCCCATTCCAGTTTCGGTTGCGGCTGGCCGCGCTGTGTTCTCTTGCGGCAATTCGTGGTCAGAAGCTCGGATAGCCCTGAATATGGGCGTCCAATCAAATCATAAGCTTCTCAATCATAATGCTGATCTTTCCAACCTCCTTGCGGAATTGCGGCAAATCTAACGGGTTAACAGCTCCAGCCCCCTGGAGAGGCCCCTGCCACCCCTCCAAAAGGCCCCTTGTCGGACTTCTCACAGGCCCGGCCCCCGCAATTGGGGGGTGTCCAATTGCCCATTGTGCGTTCACTTCACTGTGACTAGGAACCTGGCGTCGGCCTGGCCGCGGGGGCCGGTGAAACTGAGTCTGGCTTTCCACTCCCCGGCGATTTCCGGCATCACGTTGGCGCGATACTGGCCGGGGGTCGAGGTGCGCAGCACTTTGGAAAGGCTGTGCGCGATGGCCCCGGTGGGCGTCGTCATCCCCACCTCAAATTGGACCGCCCCCACATCCACCAGCTTGCCGCCGGCGTCGCGGAATTCGATGAAGACATCGTTGGCGGCGGGACCCAAATGACCCTCCGGCGTGAAAAGATTGGCCGTCAAATTGGTGATCGGCACGCTGGCAAAAGGAGGGCCGGACATGACGTGGACGGGCGGCGGTTTGGCCCGGTTCCACAACAGCGAGCCGACAATGCCAAGCCCAACCAGCACCGGCACAAGATACAAGATTTTGAGGAGATTTTTCACACGCCGCTCCGCCCGCCGGCGGCGGAGCGGTTGAATAGTCGTTGCCCGCCGCCGCCGGAAAGTACACACTGCCGCCGACCAGATTATATTTTGAAACACATGACACGCCAGCAAGTTTTGGATTTTTCGTGAGCCTCCTGCGCCCGCCATCGAAATTTCGGGCCTTCCTGGTCCTGGGCCGCTTCTCCAACACGCCGACCATTTGGTCCAACTGCCTGGCTGGCTGGTGGCTGGGCGGCGGCGGCCCGTGGTGGCAATTGGTCTGGCTTTCCCTGTGCGTCACCTTCCTTTACGCGGGCGGGGCGTTCCTGAACGACGCCTTTGACGCGCGCTCCGACCGGCAAGCCCGCCGCATGCGGCCCATCCCGTCGGGCGCGGTGGGCGAAAAGGAGGTCTGGCAATGGGGGTTTGGCCTGCTGGCGGCGGGGGCGGCGGGGCTGGTCTGGGCCGGCACAACCACCGCGATATTGACTCTGCTGCTGACAGGGTGTATTTTGCTTTACAACGCGACCCATCAGTTGGTGGAGGCCGCGCCGGTGTTGATGGGGGCGTGTCGTTTGCTGGTTTATCTGGTGTCCGCCTCGGTGGCCGGGCACGGGGCGGGGGGTGCGGCGGGCGGAAGCGGGATGGAAGGGTACCCAATCTGGTGCGGGCTGGCCCTGGCATGCTATGTGGCGGGCCTGGGCTGGCTGGCGGGAAATGAAACGCGGCGGGGGCCGGTTGCCGCCTGGCCGTGTATTTTTCTGGCCGCGCCGGTGATTTTGGCCGCATTGTGTGACGACGGCCCGGCGCGGCAGACTGGCACCATCCTGTCGCTGATCCTGGTGATTTGGGCGCTGTGGGCGCTGCGGCATCTGTACTGGCGGCGGGAGCCGAACACCGGCTACGCCGGGGGGCGGCTGCTGGCGGGCGTTCCGCTGGTGGATTTGCTGGCGGTGGCGGATTTGACCCAGCCGTGGGTCGGGCTGTTTGTGTTGTGGTTTGTGCTGGCGCTGCTGCTGCGGCGCTACCTGCCGGCGGCCTGACCGGGGGATTGGCGGCGGATCCCGCCCCGGACCGGGCGGGGGGCGCGGGCGATTTTTGAGATAATTGACAACAACACTCGCTCTTTTGGAAATAGTAGCATATAATCTTGGAAAGTTCCTTATTGGAGACAAACATGAAAACAAACTGGAGCAGAAAAAAAATTCGCGACAGGTTCACAGGGATGACCAAGGCGGACGGGTCCCCGATGTCGCGGCAACAAATTCACATGCTGCGAAAGAAGGCGCGGGGCATTTGCCTGACCTGCGACCAGCCGGCGGTGGGGGTCTATTGCCTCAAGCACACGATCGCCGCCCGCGAGCGGATGCGACGCCGCCTGAAATATCAGCGGCGCCTGCGCAGTTCGCAGAGCTACGTGCTGCAAAAGCGGGCGCGCCGGACTCGCGCCAAAGCGCGTTGAGGGGCGCGGGGGTTTGGGCGCCGGATTTGAGGAATTCTCTTTTCTTCGCGCCGCGCCCGGAGTACACGAGTGGGCCAATAATTATGGCCAATCCCCCGCCGAGAATATCGGCAGTCATTCCCATTTACGGCAACGTCGGGGATCTGAACCGCCTGATCGCCGCCTTGAACGGTCAAACGCTCAAGCCCTGGGAGATCATCCTGGTGGACAGCAGCCCCAAGCCCTTGGAGAACCCGCCCCGGGGGGGGAATGTCCGATACGTCAAAAACCCCAACGAGGTGGCCCTGAGCTGGGACTACAACCTGGGTCTGAAGGAGAACACCGGGGATTATCAATTGGATCTGCAACAGGATTGCCTGCCGGAAGACCCACAGGCCCTGGAGCGCCTTTTCCGGCATCTGGACCAGCCGGGGCGCGTGGCGGCGGTGGCGCTGGTGATGCTGCCGAAGGAGGCCTATGCGAAATATGATTTCTGGGGCCAAGTGCTCATGGCGCGCTGGGTGGGCCGGGTGCAACAAGGGATCAGCGGGAAGTTTGACCTGATCCGCAAAGATGTCTTCCAGAAAATCGGGGGCTACGACACCCGGAATTTCAGTTTCGCGGGGGAGGACATGGACTTGTTTCTGCGGTTGAGTCAGGAGGGGGAAGTTTTCGTCGCGTCGGATGTGGAGATCATCCACTATCACCAGCAAGGCCGGAGAATCAGCTGCCTGGCGTTCTTCAAGAAATACTACCAGTTGGCGGAGTCGTTTGGGGCCTTGTTGCGGCGCTGGGGCTGGCGGCTGCGGGCCATTCCCTATTCGGGACATTGGACGCATCACTTGGGCAAATACCTCTACCCGGCGGTGCTGCTGATCCCCTTTTGGCCGGGGCCGGTGTGCCTGGCCCTTTTCGTTCTGACCCAATTCATCAACATTGAGGCGTGGAAAATCAAGAGCTGGAAAACTCCGCTGCTCCTGCTCGTCAATCCGGTGTTGTTCCTCGCGGTGTTTTGGGCGACGGTGTCCGGTTTCATATCCGGCAAGCAGCGATTTTCGGTGAACAAATAGGAGGCATTATGACACGACGCCAAGCCATCAAGACCGCCACACTCGCCACCGCCGCCTGCGCCACGCTGGCGCCGCGCCACGCCGGGGCCGCCGAAGCGCCGCCGCCGCTGGCGGGCCGCATCCACCATTCTGTCTGCCGCTGGTGCTACAAGAACATCCCGCTGGACACTCTGTGCGCGGCCGCCAAAAGAATGGGGTTGCAGTCGGTGGAAATCCTCAAGATGGAGGATTTGCCCACCTTGAAGAACCACGGCCTGATCTGCGCCATGCTCTCCGGTGTGCCCGGCGACATACCGAAAGGACTGAACCGCGCGGAAAACCACGCCGCGATCTCGGCGTTCTTTGAGGAGACCCTTCCGCTGGCCGCGGCGGCCGGATGTCCGAACGTGATTTGCTTTTCGGGCAACCGCCAGGGCATGAGCGACGAGCAGGGGCTGGAGAACTGCGCCGCCGGGTTGAAACGCTTCATCGGGGTCGCCGAGAAAAACAAGGTCAACGTCTGCATGGAACTGCTCAACAGCAAGATAGACCATCACGATTACATGTGCGACCACACCGCCTGGGGCGTGGAGCTTTGCAAACGGGTTGGGTCGGAACGCTTCAAGCTGCTTTACGACATTTACCACATGCAAATCATGGAGGGGGATGTCATCCGCACCATTCAGGACAACCACCCGTTCATCGGCCACTACCACACCGGCGGCGTCCCCGGCCGGCACGAGATTGACGACACGCAGGAGCTTTTTTACCCGGCGATGATGAGGGCCATCCTGAAAACGGGCTTCCAGGACTACGTGGCCCAGGAGTTTGTGCCCGCCAGTTTGGACCCGCTTGAGTCACTGGAGAGATGCGTCCGCATTTGTGATGTCTGAGAGCCGGTTCAGGGGGACCCTCCGGTCTTGCCGGATGGCCCGGGAAGAGGGGCCGGGGCGGGCTGGACAAGCCTGCCGTAACGCGGGATTTCCGGGAAAAACCAGCAGACGGTCAGCACCACCAGGATGGTGGCGACGCCGCCCGACACCACGGAAAAAACCGGGCCGAAATAAAAACTGACGAGGCCGGACTCGAATCCGCCCAGGTTGTTGGAGGCGTCAATGAACAGATTGTTGACGGATGAGACGCGGCCGCGCATCGCGTCGGGGGTGAGCAGTTGGACGGAGGTGTGACGGACGATGATGCTGATGTTGTCCGCCATGCCGCAGGCGCAAAGCATGAACATCGAGAGCCAAAAGAGCCGCGAGAAGCCAAAGCAAACGGTGGCCAGGCCAAATATGGAAACGGCGACGACCAGGGCGCGCCCGGCCCTGGCCAGGGGCGGACGGTGGGCCACGATGATGGCGGAAAGAACCGATCCAATCGGAAGCGCCGCGCGCAAAAGGCCCAGCCCCTGCGGGCCCACATGCAGGATGTCCCTGGCATAAACGGGCAGCAGCATGTCGGCCCCGCCAAACAAGACGGCAAAGAGGTCCAGAGTGATCATGCCGAGGATGGTCCGATGGTTGAACACAAATCGAAATCCGCCCAAAAGCGAATTGAGCGAAACCGGCTCCTTGACGACCAGCTTCTGGGGCGCCCGGACAAGGGAAATCAGCGTCAGGCAGACCAGACCGGCAAAGGCGTTGAAGAGATAGACGCTGGCGGCCCCTTTGGTCAGGGCAATCATCGCCCCGCCGGCGACTGGACCCGTGACGGCCGCGAACTGAAAGGTGCTGGAGCTCCAGTTCACAGCGAGGGGAAACTCATCCCGCGAGACCAATTGCGGCAAAAAGGACGCGGTGGCGGACCAATTGAAGGTGCGCGCCACGCCGGAAAGAAGGAGGCAGAAATAAACCCAATAAACTTCCCCGTGCGTCCACGGCACCGCGGCCCACTCCCACGACACCAGCGCCAGGCCCAGCGAAGCCGCGGCCATGACCGCCAGGGTCACCATGATGATGCCTTTGCGGCCGCGCGAGTCGGCCAGGTGGCCCGCGGGCAGGGTCATCGCCAGCAAGGGCAGGAATTGTGTCAGGCCGACCAATCCGAGCGCCAGCGACGAATGGGTGCGCTCGTAGAGTTCCCAGCCGACAGCCACGAAAAGCATTTGCTGGCCAAAAGTGGCGATGAAACGGGCCAGGGCATAAAGGAAGAAATTGCGGTTACGCAGGATGGCGTAAGGGCTTGCAGGTGTGGCTGAAGGGGTGGTTGCCATTGTCCAAATCAGTGGTTGGTCAGCCCGAGATTACGGGCGCGAGAGCGCGGCCCGCATTGGAGGGCCGGGCGGGACGCGATCCCGCGCCGAGCGGAGGAATCGCCGATCGAAAATTCAAGCGCCGAATTTGTCAAACATCAGGGCGTTGGCCTGCATGAGGCGGATGAGGTATTTGGCCTCAAACACGCCCAGCGAACCGAGGTTCGCGCCGGTTTCGGTGAAGCGCTCCAGTTTGTCCGAGCCGGACCGGGGACTGACGAGCAAAACCGGTTGCGGATGCCAGGAGTGG
>JBEKAN010000073.1:0-18528 GCA_050015895.1 Verrucomicrobiota bacterium | reverse complement strand
GCGCTCAGGGGGGTGCCTCTCGCACCGGCTTGCGTGTCTCATAGAGTTTGACTTCCTTTTGCAATGTCGCCGCCAGCGCGTCGTTCTTCTGCGCCACCGCCAGATTGTTCTGAACATAGAGTTGGTCCGGTTTGATTTCCAGGGCCTTGCGGTAGGTAATGCGCGAGGGCCTCCTTCATTTGTCCGCTATTGGCCAGAGCCACCCCCAAGTTGTGGTGCAGGCCCGGATAATCGGGATTGATCTCCAGAACTTTTCGGTATTGCGCGATGGCTCCCGGCAAATCCCTCTTCAGACCCAGCGCCGTGCCCAGGTTGTAGAGGGCGTCCTGACCGTGGGGCGCAAGGGGATAAGGGTTGGCCAATCCAGTCGGGCAGACCATCTGTCGCAAATAGAGGACATAGGAGACCAAAGCGTTCTCCACCCGTTCCAGGGCTGGCGCCCGCGCGGCTGCCCCGAGCTTCTCCGGCACAAGAGCCGTGGCAACGCAGGACCCGAGCGACAGCAGGAACAACGGAATCTTCTCCCTCACTAACCCCCAAAGCGGATCCCCACCACTGCCATCTGCTCCGCCTTCCGCATTCTGCGCTCTGCATTCCGCACTTTGCATTCCCTTCATCCTTCCCAGCAGCCACCAGTCCAGCAACAGCAGCACAAAGGGCAGCGTCACCAGCATGTTTTTGGACAAAAGCCCCAAGCCAAAGAGCAGCGCCACCGCCGCGTAGCGCCCGCGTGAGGGCTGGCGCGCATATCGCACGTACGCCCATAGGGTCAGCATGAAGAACATCCCGCTGAGCGCGTCCTTGCGCTCCGCAATCCACGCCACCGACTTCGCGCGCAAGGGATGGACCCCAAACACCGCCGCCACGAAGGCGCTTCGCCAAAGGGCGCCCGTCATCGCGCGCAACACCAGAAATAAGAGCACTGTGGCGGCCGCATGGAGCGCCACAGTGGTCAGATGATGACCGCCCGCCCAAAAGTCCGGGTCATCATAATTGACGAACCCGAACCCAGCCGTCTGTCCAAACACCACCCACACGATCGCCACCAGGACAAGGCAGACTGCGAGAACTGTCCAGCCGTCCGCCAACCCGGCCGGACGGCTTTCGCGCTTGGCCGCGCTGGATTCGTTCCGGCTGCCTGTTTGATTCGATCTTCGGCTCATCTGGCGCACGGGCTGAAAATGTTCATAGCGGGTTGTTCTTGTCGGCGAACCCCGGCGCAAACCGCTCCGTTGGTCCCTTTGCGCGCGCCATCGCGCTCGCGGCGCGGGAATTTTCCATGGGCCACAGCACCCATCACAACAGAAGACCCCCCAAAAATCAATCAAGAACGCCGGAGACCCAATCGCTGGCGACTCGAGGGAGGCGCCCCACCACCTGTTTACTTTGTCATAGAATCTGGCGGGGATTGGGATTAAGAATAGGAGCGGCAAACTCCATTATGAAATGTGTTGTCACGGCCGGGCCGACTTATGAGGAGCTGGATGAAGTGCGGCGCCTGACCAATTTCTCGACCGGAGCGCTGGGGTCGGGGCTGGCGGATTATTTGGCGGGAAAGGGGCATGAGGTGGAGTTGTTGACTGGCTATTATTCGACTTGCCGCCCGGCGGCGCGGGCGCAACGGCGGCAGGTTTTCACCACCACGGCGGATTTGCGGCGGCGATTGGAGGCGCTGCGCTCGCCGGACGCGCGGGCGGTTTTCCACGCGGCGGCGGTGAGCGATTTCAGGTTTGGGAAGATTTGGGCGCGAACGGCGGCGGGAGAATTGCGCGAGGTCAAATCCGCCAAGATCGCGACGGACCAGGAGGGGCTGCTGGCGGAATTGCGGGCGACGCCGAAGATCATCCGGGAATTGCGGGGCTGGTTCCCCAAGGCGCTGCTGACGGGCTGGAAATACGAACTGGAGGGAGGCCGCGCCGATGCGCTGGCGCGCGGAGAGCGGCAGATAGAGGAATGCCAACTGGACGCCTGCGTGGTCAACGGCCGGGCTTACGGGGAGGGATTTGGATTGGTGAGGAGGGACGGCGGATTGGCGCACCTGGGGGACGCCGAGGGGTTGTTCGCGGCGCTGGAGGCGCTGATACCCGTGGAGTGAATCAGAGTTCAAATCGTTCGACGCGCCGCAGGCCCAGGCGAAAAGGCACCATGCCCACAAAGGCGGAGAAAAAGGCGAAGCCGACCCAACTGCCCAAAATCCAGCGGACGGACGTTTCGCCGCGCCAACCCCAGGGGGAGCCGACCGCCAGCAACGTGACGGAGCCGACGATGTAAAGGAAGCTGACCACCAGACAAAGGGTGCCCCCAAAACCGCTGACGATTTTGGCGGGATTGTCCTCGCGAAAATTGGGGAGGAGCGCGCCCAACCCGATGGCCAGGGCGGTGAGGGTGAAGGTCATCGTGCCGATGATGAGGCCCAGGTAGAGGGTGCGGTCCAGGGGCATGCGGAGCATTTGACAGGAAAGAAGGATCAGAGGAAGGGTGAGGACCAGGGCGGCGCGGCTGGCGAGCCAGAATTTGGCGCGCAAGACCTGGACCAGGCCCAGCGGGGCCATGCCAACGATCCAAAGGCGTTTGCCTTCCAGGGAGAATTGGGGATAGACAAAGCGGGTGGTCAGGGTGGCCAGATTGAGGGCGCAGGCGCCGAGGTTCAAATAACAAATTAAATGGACCCAAAAGGGATTGGTCAGTTGCTCGGAGAAATGGCGCAGATTGATGATGTAAACGCCCAGCAGGCCCAGGAGGATCAGGGTCTGGCTCCATTGGGAGGTGTCGCGCCAGAACATGCGGGCATCCTTGACGAACATGGGCAGCACGTCGGCGGGGGGATTGAGGATGAGGCGGAAGGCTTTTTCCATCGGCCCGACGGGGTAGTCGAAGCGGCGGTTGGCGCCGCGCCATCTTTGGAACCATCCCCAACGATCGAAGATGCTGCCACGGCTTTGCACAATGGAGAGCGACTCAAAAAAAAGCCTTCCCGTGCAAGTGAAGGCAAGGCAGCCAAAAAAGAGAACATGGCTCAGAAGAACGAGGAGGAAAAAACCGGCGGCGGAAAGGGCGCCCCCCGACCATTGGATGACCCCGGTGGAGAGCCAGTAACTGGGCAGCCAGGGCCATTCGGCAAAACGGGTGTGGGCGAGGAGTTTGTCCAAGTTGGACAAGACGCGTGTGTCCAAGGGGTTGTCCGGCAGCGCCTGGGGGCGCAGCCACCAGGCGAGCAGGGGCAGGAGCACCAACGCGGCGAATACGGCCAGGACTTGAAAGGAGCGGCGGTCCAGAAAACGGGCCAGACCCAGGGCGACCCAGGCGCCCGCCACCCCCGGCAAGACGATGAACAAGGCGATGGCCACGAAGGTCATCAGATAGAAATGCCAGGGGACGACGAGGGTCAACCCGTAGGCGGCCAGGAGCGGGGCGATGAGAAAAAGAAAGGCCCAGGAGGCCAGCAGGGTGGATTCGAGGAATTTCCAGCGGAAGACAGTTTGGGCGGAAATGGGCATGGGGATCAGGAATTGGGTCTCGCGGTTGTGGAAGAAATTACCGTAGCCGATGATCAGGTTGCTGAAGATGAGCAAAACCAGCAGGAAGGCGAAGAGCAGGAAGAGCAGCCGCTCGATCAGCAAAGCGCCCAAGGCGGGGAAACCGTTCAGGAAATGAAAACCTCTGGAGAACAGCCAGAAGGAAAGGGTGAAATAACCGACGACGAAGACGGCGACCATCAGCGTCAGGAAAGGCGAGGTTTTGTGGATGGATCTCAGACGCCGCCAGGCCTGGAGGAGGTTGACGCGGGCCAGGAGGAGCAGTTGGCTGTCAGAGCGCATGGTTCCAACTTACGGTGCAACGGCCAAAGTTCAACTGAAAGGGTTGCTGAAGAGTGAATTCTCTTGAGGCCGGCGGGCTTTTGTGAGTTGATTGGGTTGTCCCGGCGAGTGTTTCCAATGTCTCCGGGGCGAATCGTGGAGATAATTTATGAAAGAGCCAAAATCGTCCAAATCAAGCCCCACGCCGTCGGCGGAGGCGCGCACCCTGAAAGCAAACGCCAAAGCGGCGGCGGAACAGGCGGAGGCTGTCAAACAGTTGGCGCGCCTGGCCAAACGGAGACTCAAACAGGCGCGGCGGGACTACAAGCTGGCGCGCCGGGCCGCGCGCAAGGCCCGCAAGGAGGCCAAAGAACTGGAGGCGGCCGCATTGGCGGCTTGGAGGAGGGCCGGGATTTCCCGGAGGCGGGCGATCCGGCGGGCGAAGGAGGCGGCGGGGCGAAAAGCCGCGAAGGCGGGGCGCCGGCCGGCATTGGGGAAATCGCGCGCGCCGGCGCGAAAAGCGGCAAAGAAGCCCCGAGGCCCGGTTGCGCGGAAGGCGCCGCGAAAGAAGGTTTCCGCGCCCAAGTTTTCCGTGGCTGTCAATAAAATATCGGCGGCGGAAGCCAGCCCGCCGGCCGCGGAAGCCGCCGCGCCCGCGCCGGCTTCCAAGCCGGCGGAGGGGCTTCCCGATCTTTCGGCGCCAGCGGGCGACCTGGGCGCGTTGCCGGATGATTCGCTTGAATAGGGCGGGGAAAATTCTGGCGCTGGTGTTGTGCGCGGCCGCGGCGGGGTGTGTCTGCCGGCCGCCGGGGAAATTGGTCCCGCGCAAGGGCGACGAGATCATGGTGGCCGGGCAGTTGTTTCACACGGGCGCGCGGGTGGTGCTCTGGAGCGACCCGGGCGGGTTCGACGCCTATCGTCCGCGCAAACGGGCTGAGCCGGGAGGAGTTGGAGCGGGTGCGGGGCGGGGGGTGGGATTTGGCGTTGTTGCAGAGGAAAGTGGATCAACTGGTGATTCATTATGACGCGGCGGGCACCTCGCGCGCATGCTTCAAGACGTTGCAGGACGAGCGCGACTTGAGCACGCATTTCCTGCTGGATCTGGACGGGACGATTTACCAGACACTGGACGTGAAGGAGCGGGCGCAGCACGCGACGACGGCCAACGACCGCTCGGTGGGGGTGGAAATGGCCAACGTCGGCGCCTATGCCCGGACGGAAAGGAACGTGTTCGCGAACTGGTATCACACCAACAGCGAGGGGTTCACGATGCTCGCGATCCCGCCCCACGCGGGGCCCGACCCGGAGCGGACGCCGGATTTTTCGGGGCGCCCGGTCCGGCGGGCGCCGGTGGCCGGGGTGGTGCAGGGGAAGGCGTTGAGTCAATACGATTTCACACCGCAACAATACCGGGCGCTGGCCCGGCTGACGGCGGCGCTCTGCACCGTGCTGCCGGGGATCCGCTGCGAATATCCGCGCGACGCGGACGGGAAACTGGCGGCCCACAAACTGCCCGACGCGGAGTTGAGGGCTTATCAGGGGGTGCTGGGGCATTACCACATCCAGGCGGACAAGGTGGATCCCGGCCCGGCCCTGCAATGGGACTATGTCATCGGCGAGGCGAGGAGATTGATGCGGGAGCCGCCGTTGAATCTGGATGTGGAGGGACGGCCTGTCACCGGGCGGCCGGGGCTGTTGGAGGACAATCATTAGCAAACTCAGCATGAACGGATACTTTTTCACCGCCAGCGTCACACGCTCGCAACACCTTGGACCCGAACGAACCGTCTGCACCTGCTCGATCGTGTGCGCCGACAACGCGGACGCGGCGCGAAAACGATTTGAGGAGTTGTTGCGCGCGCAACCCGAGGGCGAAATTCCAACCCGGACACAGATCAACAAACTTGTGGCCGCGCAGTTTGTGGAGCAACTCCTCACAGAGACAGGATTCGTGCCGATGGACTGGGCGCGGATCGCAAGAGAGGCGCAAGCGAACTTGGAATCCATCTCCGCCGATGATTTCGAGCAGGGGTATTGGGTGGACGTCAACGCCGTCCTCCAGCCGAGTTCCGACATCGAGGCGTTGCGGGCGGATTTGCCGGAGGATATCGGCTCCGGGCTGAATTGGGCCGGGGACAAACAGTTCCTTTTCCTGCTCAGCGTCTTGAGTCCGCCGCCGCCCGCACCCCCCGAATCCTGGGAGGAACCGGAGGCCGGCGCGGCCGAAGCGGGCCAACCCGCGGAAGAAACCGCCGGGGAGTCCGCCTTCGGTCTCGTGGACCCGGAAGCCGATTTCCCGGAACTGGTGGACAAGGAAGTGGCGGTCATGATCCGCGCGCGGAATTCCGCGGTCGCGGCGTGGTTGTGGCGCAAATATGCCCCCGACGCGAGCCTGGCCGGGAACCCAATCCGAATTGATCCGTGGTGCGGAGTGGTGGGGCTGGAAGGGGAAGCGGACCCGGACATCGCCATCGCGGCCTGCACAAAAGCCATCGAACTGAACCCGGAGGACGCGAGCGCCTACTTCGATCGCGGCAGCGCAAAGTGCGCCAAGGAGGACTTCGACGGCGCCATCGCGGACTACACCAAAGCAGTCGAACTGAAGCCGGATGACGAAAAAGCCTGCTTCGCCCGCGGATATGCGAAGCAAATGAAAGGGGACATGGATGGCGCAATCGCGGACTATGGCAAAGCCATAGAACTCAAACCCAACTATGCGGGAGCCTGCTTCGGTCGTGGCGTCGCGAAGAAATCCAAAGGCGACATGGCGGGCGCGGTGGCGGATTACGGCAAGGCCATAGAGCTAAATCCTCAATTTGTCTCCGCGCGCTATAGTCGGGGTTGTCTGCGCTATGACGCGCGCGAATTCCAGGATGCCTTGGTTGATTTTCGCGGGGTGATCGAGTTGCAGCCCATCACTGATTTCGCCGATTTTGTGCGCTTTCGGGTCTGGTTGATCCGCGTCCGTCTGGGCGAGACGGAGGCGGCCAATGCCGAGTTGCTAACTTATCTGAGTGGCCGCACCACCGGCAACGCCGACGACTGGGCTTATAAAATCGGCCAATTCCTCGCGGGACAATTGTCCGAATCCGAATTGCTCGCGGCGGCCAAGAATAACAAATCCAAAACTGAGGCGGGACAGTTCTGCGAGGCGTATTTTTACGCGGGGTCCAAACACCTTTTCGCCGGCGACAAGAGCGCGGCCGCGGATTGCTTCCAAAAATCCATCGCCACGGGCGCAAAGACTTACCTTGGATACGACAGCGCGGCGGCGGAGTTGAAGTTCTTGAAGGCATCATCACCCGCGCCATGAGAAGATTGAGCATCCGCGGATTCTCGGGAGCGTTGTTGATTCTCGTCGCATGGCTGGCATGGGGACACTTCACGCGGTTGAGCGACGCGGAGGTTTATCAGAAATTGACGGGAACATGGGTTGCCGACTGGAATAGTATTCCGGGCGTCCAGTCAACAACCACCTTCGGTCCAAATGGCGGCTATGCATGCCGGATTGCCGGATTCACCAATGGCGCGATTGTCAAATTGGAAGGCAAATGGGAGGTCAAGAAAGGCGGCATCCTGGACACCATCACAAATCACAGTCCGACGAACTTTCAGGTGATGTCCAATGCGAGTGGGCGGATTGTACACTTGAATGACCGCGAGCTGGTGACGAAATGGAATTTACCCAATGGTCCGCACGAGTCCGTCGCGCGTAAAGTGACGACGGGAGCTGAGTGAGAAGGCCAAGGGATTAGGATTAGGATTAGGAAAAGGCAGGAGTCTCAGGCGGGGAGGGCGGGAGGGGAGGATTGGGGGATTGGGGATGGGGTTTTCCCGCGCAAGGCGCGGAATGTGTCGCGGGCGTGCTCGAAGGCCAGATAGACGACAGGGGTGGTGTACAAGGTGAGGACTTGGGAGATGATCAGGCCGCCCACCACCGCAACGCCCAGGGGGTGCCGCAGCTCGGAGCCACTGCCCAGACCGAGGGCCAGGGGAATGGAGCCGCAAAAGGCGGCCATGGTGGTCATCATGATGGGCCGGAAACGGATGATGCAGGCTTTGTAGATGGCCTGCTCGGATGTGACTTTCTCCTCGCGCTCGACGATGAGGGCGAAATCCACCATCATGATGGCGTTCTTCTTGACCAAGCCCATGAGGAGGATGATGCCGATGAACGCGACCAGGGAGAGGTCCATGCCACAGAAGGTGAGGGCGAGCAGGGCGCCCAATCCGGCGGAGGGCAGACTGGAGAGGATGGTCAGGGGGTGGATGAGGCTCTCATAGAGCATGCCTAGGACGATGTAAACGGCCAGGATGGCCGCAGCCAGGAGGAGGGGAAGGGAGCTGAGGGAGGCCTTGAAGGCTTGCGCCGTGCCCTGGAAGCTGCCCTGGATGGTGGGGGGCAGGCCCAGCTCCCTTTTGGCCTGCTCGATCAGTGTGGTGGCCTGGCCGAGGGAAACGCCAGTGTCCAGATTGAAGGAGATCGTGATGCAGGGAAACTGGCCCTGATGGTTGACGGAGAGGTAGGCGTTTCCGCTCTCAAAGCTCGCCACGGCGGAGAGCGGGAGCAGCTTGCCGGTGGAAGATCTGACGAAGATTTTTTGCAGGGAATCCGGGTCCTCCAAGTAGGAGGGGTCCACCTCGAGAATGACATGGTGCTGGTTGTAGCGCTTGTACACCGTGGAAACCTGGCGCTGGCCGAAGGCGTCGTAGAGCGTGTTGTCAATGACCTGGGGGGAAACGCCCAGACGGGCGGCGGCGTCGCGGTTGATCACCACGTTGGCCTGAAGTCCGCGGGTTTGCTGGTCGGTGTTGACATCTTTGAGTTGCGGAATGGTCTGTAGTTTGCCCACCAGCAGGGGCGCCCAGTGGTTGAGGTCGTCGAGGCTGGAGGATTGCAGGGAGTATTGGTACTGGGCTTTGGAGCCGCGGCCGCCCACCCGGATGTCCTGGGCGGCTTGCAGGAACAAAGTCATGCCCGGGATGTTTGCAGTCTTGCGGCGGAGGCGGGCGATGATCTGGTCGGCGGAGGCGTCGCGCTGGCTGCGGGGTTTGAGGGTGATGAACATGCGGCCGTTGTTGACCGGGGAGGTGCCGATGTAGGACGCCAGGGTGGCCACGCCGGGGTCGGCCAGGACGATCCGGGCCATCTGTTCCTGCAAACGCAACATGGATTGGAAGGAGACATCCTGGGCGGCGTCGGTGGTGCCCATGATGGTGCCGGTGTCTTGCTGGGGGAAGAAACCCTTTGGGACTTCGATATACAAGTAAACGGTCAGGGCGAGGGTGGCCGCCGTGACGAAGAGCATCAAGGGCTGATGTCGCAACACCCAGCGCAGGCCCCGCAAGTATAGGCCCATTATCCGGTTAAAGACCGCCTCGCTGACACGGTAAAACCGGCCGGGCGTCCCATAGGAGGCGTTCGAGCGCAAAAAGCGCGAGCACAACATTGGTGTGAGGGTGAGCGAAATGACGCCGGAAACGAGGATGGCCAGACTCAAAGTCACGGCGAACTCGTGGAAAAGGCGGCCAATTATGCCACCCATGAAGAGCAGAGGAATAAACACGGCGCAGAGCGAAGTGGTCATCGAAACCACGGTGAAACCGATTTGGCGCGACCCGGTCAACGCCGCGGGCATGGGTCTTTTCCCCGACTCGATGTGACGGTAGATGTTCTCAATCACCACGATGGCGTCATCCACGACAAAGCCGACGGAGATGGTGATGGCCATGAGGGACAAGTTATCCAGGCTGTAATGGAGCATATACATGGCGGCGAAAGTGCCGGAGAGGGCGAGGGGGATGCAGATGCTGGCGATGAAGGTGGCCCAGAAGCGGCGCAAAAAAAGAAAGATGACCAGCACCACCATGACCACGCTGCACATCAGGGAGAATTGGACGTCGTTGACCGAGGCGTGGATGGTGGTGGTGCGGTCGCCGAGAACGATGATTTTCGCCGCCGGGGGAATCCAGAGTTTGAGTTGCGGCAGGGCGGCGCGGATGCGGTCCACGGTTTCGATGATGTTGGCGTCGGGCTGCTTGAAGACCATGAGCAGGACGGCGGGCTTGGTTCCCGCCCAACCGGCGAGGCGGAAGTTCTCCACTCCGTCCACGATTTTGCCCAGGCTGCTCAAGCGGATGGGCACGCCGTTGGAACGGTTGAGAATCAGGGAGTGATAATCCTTGGCCTCAAAGATCTGATCGTTGCTGGTTATGGCGTAGGCCGTGTTGGTGTCCTCCACGCTGCCTTTTGCCGAGTCCACGTTGACCTGGCCGATCAAAGAGCGGATGTCTTCCAGGCTCAGGCCGGTGGTGGAGAGTTGGGCGGGATTGATCTGGACGCGGACGGCGGACTTTTCGGCGCCGCTGACATAGACCTGGCTGACCCCTTCGATTTGGCTCAGGCGCTGGGCGACGATCTCATCGGCCGCCTCAAAGACCGTGGTTGGGGGCAGGGAGTCGGAAGTCATGGCCAGGGTGAGAATGGGGGCGTCGGCGGGATTGATTTTGCGGTAGGTGGGGGGGCCGGGGAGGTTGATGGGCAATTCATCGGCGGCGGCGCTGATGGCGGCCTGGACGTCGCGGGCCGCGCCGTCCACATTCCGGTTGAGGTCAAACTGAATGGTGATGTTGCACCCCCCCAAGGTGCTGGAAGAGGTCATTTCGTTGACACCGGCGATTTGCCCCAAGTGGCGCTCCAAGGGAGCGGCCAGGGACAAAGCCACCGTGGAAGGATCCGCGCCCGGCAGGGAGGCCCCGACGGAGACCACGGGATAATCCACGCGCGGCACAGGGGCGACGGGCAGGGAGCGATAGGCGGTCATGCCGGTGAGAAACAACCCGATGGCCAGCAGGGAGGTGCCAATGGGACGGCGAATGAATGGCTCTGAAATGCTCACGAAAGGGAGGCCGGAGCCGCGGGCTGCGCGTCATCCACCGATTCCACCTCCCCCAGGCCGGCGACCGCGCGCCAGCGTCCGGCCCATCGGTGGAACTTTTCCAGGTAGAGGTAGATCACCGGGGTGGTGTAAAGAGTCAAACACTGGGAGACAAGCAGGCCGCCGACAATGGCGACGCCCAGGGGGCGGCGGAGTTCCGACCCGTTGCCATTTTGCAGGGCCAGTGGGAGGGCGCCCAGCAGCGCGGCCATGGTGGTCATCATGATGGGGCGGAAGCGCAGGAGGCAGGCCTTGTAAATGGACTCCTGGGGAGAGAGGCCCTCCTCGCGTTCGGCGGCCAGGGCGAAGTCAATCATCATGATCGCGTTCTTTTGCACAATGCCGATGAGCAGGATGATGCCAATCAGGGAGACCAGGGAGAGCTCGATGTGGAAAAGCATCAGGGCCAGCAGGGCGCCGACGCCGGCGGAAGGGAGGCTGGAAAGAATGGTCACCGGATGAATGTAGCTTTCATACAGGACGCCCAGAATAATGTATATGACAATGATGGCGGCCAGGATGAGGAGCGGTTCGGTGGTGAGGGAGGAGCGGAATTCCGCCGCGCTGCCCGAATAGCTGGTGGCAATGGTCTTGGGCAGGCCGATTTCCCTTTCCGCCGCGGAGATGGTTTTGACCGCGGCGTCCAGCGAGCTGTTGGCCGCCAGATTGAAGGACAGGGTGACGGCGGGGAACTGGCCCTCGTGCAAAATGACCAGCGGCGTCATCTTGGTCTGGATCGAGGCGAACGCGCCCAGGGGGACCATCTGGCCGGTGGCGGATTTGACGAAGATTTTGTTGAGGGATTCGGAGTTGAGCTGGTAATTTGGCTCGGCCTCCAGCACCACGCGGTATTGGTTGAGCTGGGTGAAGATGATGGTGACCTGGCGCTGGCCGAAGGCGTCGTAAAGCGTGTCATCAATGGCCTGGGGCATGACGTTCAATTGGGAGGCCTTGTCGCGGTCCACTTCCACGTCCAGGCTCAGGCCCTTGGACTGTTGGTCGCTGGCCACGTCGGCCAGTTCCTTCTTCTTCGACAGAGCGGCCACCAGTTGCGGCGCCCATTGTCCAAGCTCCTGCTCGTCGGCGTCTTGCAGGGTGTATTGGTATTGGGTGCGACTGACCCGGCTGTCAATTTGGACGTCCTGGACGGCTTGCATGTAAAGGGAGATGCCCTGAAGGGAGGCGGTGGCGTCGCGCAAGCGGTCCATGACCTGGGAAATGGTGGACTTGCGCTGGTCGCGGGGCTTGAGGCTGATGTAGAGGCGGCCGGAGTTGGCGGTGGGATTGACTGTCCCAGCGCCGACAAAGGAGGCCACGCTGGCCACGTCGGGGTCCTGGGCCGCGGCCTGGGCGACGCGGCGCTGGCGCTCGACCATGGCTTGGAAGGAGATGGTTTGCGAGGCGTCGGTGACGCCGATAATCATGCCGGTGTCCTGCAATGGAAGCAGGCCCTTGGGCACGATGATGTAGAGCCAGATGGTGGCGACCAAAGTGGCGGCGGCGACGGTCATGGTGAGGGGCTGGTGGGCCAGCACCCAACGCAGGCCCCGCTCGTAAGTGTGGAGCATTCCTTGGAAAAAGCGCTCCGACCATTCCCAAAGACGGCCATGTTCGCTCTCGCTCTCCGGGCGCAGCAGCCGGGAGCACATCATCGGCGTGAGCGTGAGGGAGACCGTCATGGAAACCAGCACGGCCGCGCTCATGGTGATGGCAAACTCGCGGAAGAGCCGCCCGACGATGCCGGTCATGAAGATCAGGGGAATGAAGACGCCGATGAGGGACAAGCTCAGGGAAAGGACGGTGAAACCGATCTGCTTGGCCCCTTTGAGCGCGGCGGTCATCGGCGCGTCTCCGCCTTCGATGAACCGCACAATGTTCTCAATCATGACAATGGCGTCATCCACCACGAAGCCGGTGGAAATGGTCAGGGCCATGAGGGAAAGGTTGTCCAAACTGAAGCCCAGAAGGTACATCAAGCCAAAAGTGCCGACGATGGCCATGGGCAGGGCGATGCTGGTGATGACGGTGGCCCACAAGGTGCGCAGAAAGAGCGCGATGACCAGCACCACCAGGCAAATCGTCAGGACCAGGGTGAACTGAACGTCCTTGATGGAGGCGCGGATCATCTCGGTGCGATCGCTGAAGACCTTGATGTCAACGGAGGGGGGAATGATGGTTTTGAGTCGGGGCAGCAATGCTTTGACGCGGTCGGCGGTTTGGATGATGTTGGCGCCCGGCTGGCGTTGGATGTCCACGATGACCGCCGGTTTGTCGTTGACCCATCCCGCCAGGCGGACATTCTCCACGTCGTCCACCACCGAGCCGATGTCCTTGAGGCGGACGGGCGAACCATTGCGATAGGTGACAATGACGTTGCCGAAATCAGCGGCGGAGAAAAGCTGGTCATTGGCGCCAATGGAATAGGCCTGGAGGCGGCCGTCGAAACTGCCTTTGGGCAGATTGACGTTCTCCAGCATCAGGGCGCTGCGGACATCCTCCAGGCTCAGGCCCAAGCTGGCGATGGCGCCGGGGTTGATGCGCACACGCACGGAGGGTTTTTGATTGCCTTCAATGGTGACCAGGCCGACACCGACGACCTCGCTGAGTTTCTGGGCGAGAACGGTGTCGGCCAGATCATTGACTTTTGCCAGCGGCAGTTCCTTGGAGGAGAGTTGGAGGGTGAGGATCGGTGTGTCGGCGGGGTTGACCTTGTTGAAGGTGGGGGGATTGGGCATGCCCGTGGGGAGCACGCCGCTGGCGGCGTTGACGGCGGCTTGCACGTCCTGGGCGGCGGCGTCAATATTCCGGTCCAGAGTGAACTGGAGGGTGATGGTGGTGGTGCCGAAAGCGCTGATGGAGGTCATTTGGGAGAGCGCGCTGATCTGGCCGAATTGCCGTTCCAGCGGGGTGGTGACGGAGGAGGCCATGACTTCGGGACTGGCGCCGGGATATTGGGCCACGATCTGAATGGTGGGGAAATCCACCGGGGGCAGGGCGGAGATGGGGAGAAGGGAGTAGCCCAGCAACCCCATCAGCACCACGCCCAACATGAGCAGGGAAGTGGCGATGGGGCGGCGGATGAATGGCTCCGAGATGCTCACGAACCGATCTGTGTGCGCGCCTGATTGGTGGACGGCTGGTTGGTCGCCCCCGCCGAGCCGCGCCGGCCTCCGCCGCCAGACGCGCTCTGGCTTCCCGACGGCGCGGGGGTTTGGGCCAGCCGGATTTTCGAGCCGTCCTCCAACCGGTACTGGCCATCCACCACCACTTCCTGGCCCTCGGTCAGCCCGCTGGCAATCAAGGCGACGCCGTCTTTGGCCTGCACCACCTTCACGGGCGTCAAATTCGCTGTCATGTTGGTCCCGTCTCTTGAAATGGTGAAGACATACTGGCCCACGTCTTCCGGCCCCTGTTGAATGACATTCTCCGGGACAACCAAGCCGTTGGTCTCCTCCACCATCACGCGGGGATTGATGAATTGGCCGGGCCAAAGACGCAAGTCCTGGTTGGGAAAGGTGGCCTTGAGTCGGATGGTGCCGGTGCTCGCGTCAATCTGGTTGTCAATGACGCTCAACGTTCCCTGGTCGAGCACGGTCTTGTTGTCGGGCCCCAGGGCCAGGACCGAGACCGGACCGTGGGTGAATTTTTGATTGACGATCTGCACGTTCTTCTCCGGCAGGGTGAAGACCACGGAGATGGGACGCAACTGCGTGATGACGACCAGGCCGTTGGTGTCGTTGGCGTGGACGATGTTGCCCTGGTCCACCAAGCGCACCCCGCAACGGCCCTCCAGGGGCGCGGTGATGGTGCAATAATCAAGCTGTACCTGGGCGCTGTTGGTGCCGGCCTGGTCGGCCTTGACGGCGGCATCAAGCTGGCGCACGAGGGCCTGCTGGGTGGCCAGGGCCTGTGCGGTGACGATGTTGGTCAATTTCAGGTCGCGCTCCAAATCAATTTGGGCGTTCTCCAATTGAGCCTGGTCCTGGGCCTGTTTGGCCTTGGCTTGATCCAAGGCGGCCTGGTAGGGGCCGGGGTCTATTTGGGCGAGCAGATCGTTGGTGCGGACATCCTGCCCCTCTGTGAAAGCCACTTTGATCAACTGACCGTCCACTCGCGGGGTGATGGTGACAGCGTTGAAGGCCTGGACGGTGCCCAAGCCATCGAGATAAATTGGCACGTTCGTTCGCACGACTGTGCCCGGGGTGATGGGGATGGAAGGATCCGCGCGTCTTGTCGTTGCGGCCAGGGCGGCGGCCTGGGCCTGCTTGACCTTCCAGACGATGCCAGCCAGCGCCAGAACGATGACCGCCAGGACCAGAATCCAGAGATGCCCTCCTGACTGGGCCGGAGCGTCAAGGTCGGCCAGGGTTCCCGGGCCTGGTTGCGCCGCAGGTTGAATTGCCGGCTTTTTTGTGGCATACTGGCTGTCAATGGTCTGCATAGTTATGTAAAGCAATTCGCGGCGCGCGTCCCCAAAACCGGGTCAAATTGTCGCGCCTCCGTTCTTCCCGATGGGCCAAATCAGAGTTGGCAAAGTCATCCTCATGGCAATGTCTCTTGGCACTTTAGACCACGGAAATCGTTCTCCGATTCATCAAAAGTTTGGGTTTCTCGCTGGCGCAACCGAGGGCGAACGCCAGGGCCAAACCGAGCCACAGCGCGGCTGTCTGGTAAATGTGTTTCATTGCCAGACAACAGATTGGCCGGAATCCCAAAATATCGCAAGCAGCTTTATGGGGCGGCCTTGAACGGCCCGGCACCAACACAGACTGGTTGGACGCGCGGGATCTTGCGGGAGATTGTTGGGGAAAAACTTTGATTTGCCAGGGCCGGCGCATCTAAATTGACCCGGCGGGGTTAAATGAGTACAACCAAGCAAGTGAACGGTTTTGCAAAACTGGGAAAGACGCTGGCGACTTTGGTCTTGCTGGCGATGGTGGCGATTGGTCTGGGGTTCTTGGTGGCGCGGTACATGCTCAACCACCAGAGCCTGAGTTTGGTGGTGGCGGAGGACCATCCCGCCGCCAGCCAGCCGCCGACCGGGGTTGCTGCTCCCGTCGCGCCACAGGCCGGCCACCCGCTCATTGTTCCGCCGCCCGCGACCATCCACAACACCGCGGCAGACCCCAACATGATGGATTCCCGCAGATGGGATGAAAAACTGGAGGACATCCTCCTGCGGGGGACCGACCAGGGGAGCGAGGTCAACGACAAGTCGGACGGAATCCTGGCCTTGCTGACCAACGCGCCGGCGGACGCCCAGGAGGAGCTTTCGCAACATTTGGTCAACATGACTCAGGACGACCACTATGACGGGGTGGCGGGATTGCTGACCAACGCCAGCACACAGCCAGCCGTTTCCACCGTGCTGTTCAATGATTTGCTCAACCGGCGGAACACGCTCAAGCTGCCCATGCTTCTGGCCATCGCCCAAAACGACAACCATCCGTTCCAGGGGCAGGCCAGGGACATGCTGGAACTTTTCATCCAGACCGACTACGGGACCAATTGGTCCCAGTGGTCCGGGGCCATTGACACCTGGCTGCAGCAAAACGAGCAGTAAGACTGCCGGCGGCCTTTCTCCAAGGGTATCCGACCCTATGGCGGTGGTTTCCGGCAACGATTACGGCGGGAGCAGCGCCGTCACCCTGGCCTTGGGGAATTTGGGCTGGACGTTTGGGACGGACGGGCCTTGGGCCTGTTTGAATTGCACCTTGGAACGGAGGAGCAAGGTGCCCAGGCACAGGTCGGCCAGCGGCAACACCACGTTGAAATTCTTTTGCATGTAACGGTGGTGCAGGAGATGATGGCCGTTGAGCCGGAAGAAAATCCCGGAACGCTCCACGTTGCGCTTGCGGGGCAGGTGCATGCACCAGTGCAGGTACTCGTAGGCGCCGTAATACGAACTGATCGCCACCGCGGCGCCGCAGAGAATCCCCCACCGGCCCGCGAACCAGGAGGCCAGCAGGAACGGCACCAGGGTGGAGGCGATCAGCGCCGGGCCGTTCCACCAGGCCATCGGAATGGTGTGTTTGTCCTCCTCGCGGATCAGATGATAGGTGTGGTCGGCCTTGAAAATGCGGTGGTGAGTCAAGGTGTGGCGCTGGTAGGGATACGTGAATTTTCCCAGGGGCCGGTGCATGATGAAACGATGCAGGGTCCACTCGAAGAAGGAGGCACAGACAGTGGCGATAAGAAATCCGACTGCCAACCATTGAAAAAATGAATAGAACAAAACAGTATCCTGGGTTGAGGGTTTGAGAGCGCGGGGAAAGGGGGGCGGTTTTGGGTCAATGGGCGGCGGTCAACGGAGCCGGTAGGTGATCCGCGCCTTGGACAAGTCGTAAGGGGACATTTCGATGCGCACACGGTCCCCGACGGTCAGGCGGACAAAATGGCGGCGCATTTTGCCGGAGATGTGGGCCAGCACCTGGTGCTGGTTGTCGAGCATGACGCGGAACATGGTGCCGGGCAGCACGGTTTGAATCGTGCCTTCCAGCTCCATGGACTGCTCGGCGCTGACTGAGTTGGCTGATGACATGACTATTGGGTCAAAACAATTCAGCGAAAGCGACCGCGCTTTCGCCTGACAAAGGTTGTTTGCTCCTTCCCCGTTGTTTCCCGCCATCGGGCCTCAAATCGTCGCCTGAACCGGGTTCAGGCGATTATCCGCCCTGGCTGGAAAGTGGCAAGCAATTCCAAGCAAGGAGTAAATATGCGCCCAATGGGCGGAGAACGCAAGTGATATTTTGATTTTTATTTTGCTCACTTCGCCAGCTTGGGGAGCAATCTTTCGGCCAGGTCGCCGGCGGCGTTCTGCAGGGCGGTTTTGGCGGCGATGCGCTCGGCCAGGTCCACGGCGACGCTGGTCTGGCGGTCCACGGAGAGGATGTCGCCGCTCTTGCGGTCGCGGGCCTTGACCTCAATGCGCGCGCGGCAGCTTTGGAGGCTGCCTTTGCGCATCCCGAATTCGCTCAAGGCCTCGCCGGTGATTTCGATGTCCGGTTTGCTGTCGGAATTGTCGTCCACCAGCGTGAAGCCGCATTGCTGCAAAAGCAGCGACAACTCGGTCTGCGCCGCCGGATCAATGATGATGAACGGGCCAATGTGCTGCTCGGAGATTTTCACGGAAACGGTGGGAAGTTTTTTGCCGTCCAACGCCTTCTTGATGTTGGCGACCCGGTCGTCATGGGTCTGGACTTTGGCGACCAGGGTGTCGCCCTTTTGCGTCACGTCGGCGGCGATCTTTTTTGCCAGTTCGGCCGACAAATCGGTGAGGGTCGCGTCGGGCTTGCCATTGACCACCTCGCCGTAAACGCGGCTGGTTTCTGTGCCGATGATTTTGGCGACGAGGGTCAGGCTGTTTTCGATCTTGAAGACGCGCCCGGTGACCAGGACTTTGGCGCCGGTGAGGTTGCCGACCTTGGCGGCGCTGGCTTCGCTGACGGTGCCGGAAAGGCCCAGTTCCTGCTCGCCGAGGACCTTCTCCAATTCCGCGCGCTCGACGGTGATGAGTTGCGGTTCCGCCGAAAGGCTCGCGTTTATCAGGGCCGAGACTTTCGGGCCGAGATCGCGCACCGCCTCGTCTTTGGACTCAAAATCAAAGACGGCGACGGTGAGAATATTCGATGTCTGCGCGCGGGCCATCCCGCCGGCGAGCAACAGGGCGGCAAGAGCGAGTGTGAATTTGTGTTTCATAATATTGTGGTTCATGGGTTTGGAGAAAACTCCGGCAAAGTCAGTGGCTGGGGATTGAGGGCGAGGCGGCAAAAATAAAGCAGGTTGAGCTGCGA
>JBEKAN010000072.1:0-13926 GCA_050015895.1 Verrucomicrobiota bacterium | reverse complement strand
GTTTCAGATGGCCCTGTCCGCGCGGTCACGCCCCGGGCGACACCAGCCATTGCAAAATCGCCTTTTGGCAATGCAGCCGGTTTTCCGCCTGGTCAAATATCGTGGACGCGTTTGCCTCGAAGGTTTCCTCGTCAATTTCTTTCCCTCGATAAGCCGGCAGGCAGTGCATCACCAGCGCGTTGGGTTTGGCCAGCTTGACCACCGCCCCGTTGATTTGATAGCCCGCCAGTTCGCGCAATCGTTCCTGCGCCTCCGCCTCCTTGCCCATCGAAACCCAAACATCCGTGTAAAGAAGATTTGCGCCCCCCGCCGCCTCCCGGATGTCCTCCGTGCAAACCACCTTCCCCCCGGCCCGGCGCAACAACTCCGCGCTCGGTTGATATTTTTTCGGCGCGGCGACGCGCAATTCAAAGTCCAGCTTCGCCGCCGCAAAAATCCACGACGCCGGCACATTGCAAGCCCCGTCTCCGATGAACGTCACCACCTTGCCCCGAATCGGCCCCCGCAGTTCCTGGAACGTGAAAATATCCGTCAAGATCTGGCACGGATGCTCCTCATCCGTCAGCGCGTTGATCGTCGGAACGCGCGCGAAGGCCGCGAACTCCTCCACGTCCCGCTGCGCAAATGTCCGTATCACCGCCCCGTGGATCATCCGCCCCATCACCCGCGCCGTGTCCTTGATCGCTTCGCCACGCCCCAGTTGGATCTCCGACGCGCTCAGGAACATCACCTGCCCGCCCAGCTCCCGGATCCCCACCTCAAACGAGACCCGCGTGCGCGTGGAAGATTTGGAAAACAACAGCGCCCACGTCTGCCCCTGCAGCGGCTGCGTGGCGTGCCGTCCGCGTCTTCTTTTCATCCCCGCGCTCTCCTCCAAAATGGTCTCCATCTCCGAACGCGCCAGCGTTTCCAAACTCAATAAATGTTTCATGTGGATATTTTCGCCACCACCGATTCGATGACCGCGATGCCCTGCGCCGCCTCCGCCGGGCGCAAGTTCAGCGCCGGCAGCAGCCGAATGATGTTCGCGCCCGACGGGACGGCCAGCGCGCCGGCCTCGTGGAGGCGGTTGAGGAATTGGATCGCCGCGGATTTTTCGCGCCCCGCGAATGCCGGGATGTCCGCCGCCAGCTCGATTCCAATCATCAGGCCCAGGCCCCGGACTTGCCGGATCACCGCCGGATATTTGGCGGCCATCCCCGTCAATTCCGCCTTCATCCACCCGCCCACCTCCCGCGCGTTGTCCCCCAGCCGGTCGCGCCCGATGACCTCCAGGATTTTCAGCGCCACCGCGCAACCCAGCGGCGATCCTCCGTAAGTCGTGCCATGCGATCCGGCGTCCAACAAATCCGCGTAAGGCTCCCGCGTCCAAAAAGCCCCCATCGGAAAACCGCCTCCCAGCGATTTGGCCATCGCCACGCCGTCCGGCAGAAATCCCGCCGCCCCGGACTGCCCCGCCTTCTCCTCCAGAATGCGCTGGTAACTCTGGAACCGTCCCGTGCGAAAATGTCCGCACTGCACCCCGTCCAGCAGCAGCAACAGCTTCTTCTCGTCGCACAATTGCCGCAGCCCCAGCAAATACTCCGCGCTGGCCGGCATCACCCCGATCTCCCCCTGCACCCCCTCGATCAGAATGGCCGCCGTCGCGGGCGACACCCCCTCCCGCGCCGCCGCCAAGTCGTTGAACGGGATGTGCCGGAATCCGGCGACCATCGGCCCAAATCCCTTCTTGATCTTCGCCTGCCCCGTCGCGGCAATCCCCGCCAGCGTCCGCCCGTGAAAGGAGTTCTGCGCCGTGAGAATTTCAAAACGGCCCTCCTCGTTCCCGAACCGGCGCGCCAGTTTGAAAAGGCCCTCGTTCGCCTCCGCGCCGCTGTTGCAAAAAAACACTTTCCCCGGCCCGATCAGCCCCGCGATCTGTTGCGCCAGCCGCCCCTGCCCCTCGTGATAATAGAGATTGGAAACATGCGTGAGCTGGCGCGCCTGCCCGATCAGCGCCTCGGCGATCTCCGCGTTGCCGTGGCCCAGCGCGCAGACCGCGATGCCTCCCCCCAAATCCAGATACCGTTTGCCGTTGACGTCCCAGACGTACGAGCCTTCCCCCCGTCGCAACGCCACCTCGAAACGCGAGTATGTGGGCGCCACGTTCTTTCGGAAAAGCTCCTGGATCGTTTGCATTTCGTTGCGGACCGCCGCCGGAGGTGCTGGCACAATGTCTCTCATTTCTCAGCCTGAAGGCCGTCCCATGTTTCCAGATATAATTGGCGGACCTCCAAATCCACCGCCAGATCGCGCGGCAATTTTCGACGGAGGATGATCTCAACCACGTCGGTTTTGTCCCGGAGCCGGTGCAACGGCGTGTGGGACCAACTGTCCAATTTCAAGGAAATCAGCTTCTCCACACCCACAATTTGCAACAAGTCGCTCGCCACCGTCGGCGTTGGAAATGGCACCTGGCAGCCTCGTTTCACCACTTTGCCCGCCGGCAACAAATCAATCGCCGTCCCGCTGCGGTTGTCTCTGATCCGGTGTTCCACGCCGCGCAGGCGGACCAGCGGGCCTGTCACATCCGCCGTCAGAATTTCCAGCGCGTCCAGCACGTCCGGCACCACCATGTCCACGTCAATCGTCGTGCGGGCATACCCGTGCTCCTGAACCGCGATCCCTCCGATAATCAAATGGGGTATGAGATGATCCGCCAGCCGTCCGGCTGCCAGCCGGGCGGCCTCCAGCACACCGGAAGTTCCAGTCGCCTCGCGCAGAACATAAGCGTCGTGGTCAATCATCGGAATCCATTGTGGCACGTTTCCCGGCGCCGTTCAACCTCTCTCTCGCCCAGGCATCTGCCGCGCCAACTTGCCGTCGCGCGATTGACCTCGGGTTTTGCCCGCCTACTCCGGCACAAGCCGGTAGAACCGGTAACTGTAGTATGGCGCGCTGGTGTCCGTGAAAGTGGCCGTGGTGCCCGTGGGCGTGAAGGTGGTCAGCACCGACCAATTGATCAAATCGGTCGAGACGAGCACTTGGTAGGTCCAGCCCGGGTTGACCTGCATGTTCATTTGGAACCCGCCACTGCCGGGCAGCAACACGGCGGATGTGAATTCAAACGGCCCCGCCTCCGGATAAACGCCGAACATCGAAAAGCTGAACGGCTGGGTTGCGCCCGATGTGTTCGTCACGTTCAGGTAGTAGGAATACCCGGGCAGCCACGGCCAACTGGTCGCGTTCTCCAGCGAAACATCCAGCCCCTGGTTTGGGTTGCCCTCCGAATACCAGTCGTCCGCCCTGGTCAGCGTCGGCGCGCTCCCCTGGTCCAGGAAAAGCCAGACGCTGGCCGGATAAATCGAGGTGTCAATCCATTCGGTCGCGTCATTGGGCACGTCAATCCGAAACTTCAACTGCCCGTACGCCGGGATCTGGTTCGTCGTATAACCCCCGTAGAACGGCAGCGTGCTGGTATAATTTACAAAGCCCCCATTGGTACTGTCGCTCACCGAAAAAGTCGAGTCGTTCTCCGCGTAGAAGCCCAGGTAGTAGGTGTTGCCTGGTCGCAAGGGCGGCGTGGTCAGGGTGTGGGTTCCGGGCGAGGGGAAGTTGGGATACGGTCCGTGGTTCTTGTCGTCGCTGTTCCAATCCCGCAGATCGTATGTGGCGGTGGCCTGGCCGGGTGGCACCCGGTCGCGCACGTACATCACCACGTTCCCCAACTGCGTGCTAAACGTCACATTCCAATCCACCGGCGCGTTGGTGGGAATGAAGGCGCTGTAATAGAGCCAGTCGCCCGCCACCATTTCCTGGCTGGTCAGGCTCCCGCCGTTCAACGCCAGAGGGGTGATGTTCCCGGTGTCCATGCGCAGGCGGTAGCGGACGTTGGAACTGCCGCCGGCCTGCACCGCCAGGTACCATGTGCCGCTGGTCAGATAGGCCTCGTGCCGTCCGTCCAGCGGCACCCAATTGCCGTATTCGCTGCCGCTGCTGGCCGTCAGGGAGCGGTCGTAGAGCAGGCTCCCGCAATTGCCGGAGGAATAGTGACTCAACGTGGGCGGCCCGCCGGCCCGAATGTAGAGGTTGGGATTGCCGCTGATGGCGTCCAACCGTGTGCGCAACACCCCGGTGTTGGTGGTGGGGACGATGATCTCGTAATAATCAAAGGCCCCTTGCGCAAGGTCCGAGCCTCCATCGCCGCCCTCCGTGATTCCGCCGGTGCTCACGCCCGTGTCGGCGAAGAGGGGGCCGCTTGCGGGCAGGCCCGGCGTCGTCACCATTCCGCCGACCGCGGGCATGGTCCAGGCGGGCCGGTTCAATTCAAGGGCCTGGCTGGTGAGCGTGTAGCTCGCCGCTGTGTTCCCGAAGACTTCGACATACCAAGTCCCCGGAGTCAGGTAGGGCGCCACATAGATTCCCTGGTTGGCGACCAAGGGGGAACTCCCGTCGCAGTCGCCGCCGTCCGGCAGCGCTCCAGGCCGCACAGCCAGGGTCGCCGATCCCGAAGTTTCCGTCAAATTCAGCACCCAGCCAAGAACGGGGAAATCGCCCAGATCCGCGGGAACGGTGACCTGGTAAAACGCGCTTTGGCCCGCTTCCAGAACGCCGCTGGCCGTGTTGATGATGTTGTTGTTGTTGTTCAAGCTCGGGTCAAAGGCCAGAACCGGGATCGGCATTTGGCGGACATGCACGGTGAAATTTGCGTCCAGATAGGCGTTGGCGACGCTGTTGTAGTCAGCCTGCACGGTCAGCGAGTAATTGGTGGCCGTCGGATTGGGCAGGGTGATCAACGAAGACGACGACCAGGAGGGATTCGCGCCGCCATTGTAGCCATACCCTCCCTCGGGCGAAACAATGTTGGAGCCGGTCTGCATGGTCATATATGGGGAGGCGGTGACATTATCGAGGCGCACCTCCACTGCGGGCATGCCGGGCGGGATGGCGAACTGATACAGCGCGTTTTCACCTCCCTGGATGGCGTTGGTTTGATAGATATCCATGCCCACCGGGCCAACCGTCCCCAGATTGGTGATTCCTTGCGGGCCGTAGCTGGTCAATGTGTAGGTGCTGGAATTCGTCCCAATCGTGTCACTGCCGGGGTTGACCCCCTGGCTCACCACCCCCAAGTAATAGGTCCCCGCGACCACAAAGTTGGAATAGTAGTAATTGGGCAGCAGCAGATATTGCTCGTTGCCCGGCTGGTTCATCTCGCGACCGCCATCAAGAACGTAAGGGGGCTGGCCGCCCGCGTCCACGTTCGGCAGCGCGCTCTCTTGCAGCATGAGCAGCGTCTCGCCCGTCCCGTTCGCCAGCCGGATTTTCCAACTCGGGGCGTTCGTTGGCACGGTCACCTGGTAATAATCCACTTGGCGCGGATTCAGCCCGGCCAGATTGGCGGCCACCCCATTGCTAAACGTCAATGGGTTGACAGGAATGGTGCAGCCAGGCCCGATGCCGCGGCTGACCAAGGTGTAACTGACCAGGTTGGTGGCGGTCGTGTTGTTGTACACTCCCAGGTAATAGTTCCCCGGCGAGAGCGGGTTGCCCATCCCCATCTCCAAAATCCGCCCATAGATTGCCGCCCCGTTCGTCTCGTAATAATCTCCGGTCCAGTCCATGCCCGCCTGCCATTGATACCCGCTCGGCCAGGAGGCGCTGGTCGGAGGATTCCAATAGTTCGGGTTGTTCAACGACGGCGCGGTGTCCCGGCAAACATACAATACAGGCTGCACACCGATGTCGTTGGGCGCGGAGACATTGGTCAGGCGCAAATCCCAGCCTAATACAGGGATCGGCATAGGGTAGAAGGGTGAAGTGGTATTGCTCGGAACGGTGATGTAGAAATACTCCCAAATGTCGGGCGGCTGATTGGTAATGGTGACCGTTCCGCCGTCAAACGCCACGGTCTGCGCCCCGATGGCATGCACGTCTATCGTGTAACTGGCGTTCCCGCCCCCTTCCTCCGCCTGCGCCATCATCGTGTAATTCGTCGCCGCCGGGTTGGCGATGTTGATCAGCGTGGGGCTGGTCCAAGTGTAGCTCTGGCCGCCGTTGTTGCCATAACTGTCGCTCACCGTGGGCAAATCACTGCCCGTCCCCAGCGTCATGTTGGGTGTGCCGGTCGTGTTGGCGAGAAAAACCTCCAAGCTCAGCGTGTTGGCGGGGACGTTGAAGGAATAGGCCGAAATCTGCCCGGCCAGACTCAGGTTGTTGGTCATCCGCAGATCCGTCAAGCCGGTGGGGTCCGCCGTCCCCATGTTGGTGACGTCCACGGAACCGTAACTGCCCAGCGTGAAACTGCTCAAACCCGTCCCAATCGTGTCCCCGCTCGGATTGACCCCCTCGCCGACCACCGCCAAGTAGTAAGTTCCCCCGACCACGAAGTTGGATGCGGCGTAATTATTCGGCATCATCAGGTATTGTTGATCGCCCGGCTTGTTCATCTCCCGCCCGCCGTCCAGATCGTAAGGCGGCGCGCCGTCCGCGTCCACGTTCGGCAGCGCGTTCTGCTGGATGAGCAAAAGGGAGTCGCCAACGTTGGTGTCCATTTCCACCCGCCAACTGGTCGCGTTGTTCGGCACGGTGACTTGGTAATAAGCCGCTTCCCGCGGCGCCAGGCCGGGGACATTGGCCACCCCGTTGCTAAACGTCAAAGAGTTGACAGGAATGGTGTAGCCAGGCCCGATGCCCCGGCTGACCAGCGTGTAACTGACCAGGTTGGTGGCGGTCGTGTTGTTGTACACTCCCAGGTAATAATTCCCCGGCGAGAGCGGGTTGCCCATCCCCATCTCCAGGATTCTCCCATAAGCTTCCGCGCCGCTCGGATCGTAATAATCTCCTGTCCAGTCCGCGCCCGCCTGCCATTGATGACCACTCGGCCAGGCGGCGCTGGACGAGGGGCTCCAATAGTAAGGGTTGTTCAACGACGGCGCCATGTCCCGGCAAATATACAATACCGGCTGCACTTCCACGTCGTTGGGCGCGGTGACATTGGTCAACCGCACGTCCCAACCGAGCGGGCCCGCGGGCACGATGATGTTGAAAAACTGCCAGATGTCGGGTGGCTGGTTGAGGATGGTGGCCGTGCCGCCGTCAAACGCCACGGTCTGCGCCCCGATGGCTTGTACGTCTATCGTGTAACTGGCGTTCCCACCCGCCTGCTCCGCCTGCACCATCATCGTGTAATTCGTCGCCGTCGGGTTGGGGATGTTGATCAGCGTGGGGCTGGTCCAAGTGTAGCTCTGGCCGCCGTTGTTGCCATAACCGTCGCTCACCTCGGGCAAATCACTGCCCGTCACCAGCGTCATGTTGGGTGTGCCGGTCGTGTTGGTGAGGAAAATTTCCAAGCTCAGCGTGTTGGCTGGGACAGTGAAGGAATAGGCCGACATTTGCCCGGCCAGACTCAGGTTGTTGGTCATCCGCAGGTCCGTCAGGCCGGTGGGATCCACCGTCCCCATGTTGGTCACGTCCACGGAACCGTCACTGTTCAGCGTAAAGCTGCTCAATCCCGTCCCAATCGTGTCACTGCCGGGGTTGACCCCCTGGCTGACGACCGCCAAATAGTAAGTTCCCCCGACCACGAAGTTGGATGCGGCGTAATTATTCGGCATCATCAGGTACTGTTCATCGCCCGGCTTGTTCATCTCCCGCCCGCCGTCCAGATCGTAAGGCGGCGCGCCGTCCGCGTCCACGTTTGGCAGCGCGTTCTGTTGGATGATCAAAAGTGAGTCCCCAATGTTGGTGTCCATTTCCACCCGCCAACTGGTCGCGTTGTTCGGCACGGTCATCTGGTAATAAGCCGCCTCGCGCGGCGCCAGGCCGGGCACGCTCGCCACCCCGTTGCTAAACGCCAGCGGGGTAATGGGAATCGTGTAGCCGGGTCCGATCCCCCGGCTCATCAGGGTGTAGGACAATGGCCCCGGGCCGCTGTAATTGGCGACGCCGACATAGTATGTCCCCGCCTGCAACGGATTGCCCATCCCCATCTCCAGAATCTGCCCGTATGCCTCAATTCCGCCCACGTCGTAGTAATCCCCTGTCCAGTCCGAGCCCGCCTGCCATTGATACCCGCTCGGCCAGGAGGCGCTGGACGGCGGATTCCAATAATACGGGTTGTTCAACGACGGCAACTCGTCCCGGCATATAAAGAAGTAAGGCCAGCCGCTGGTCACATTGGTCAGACGCAAATCCCATCCCACCGTTCCGGGCGGCACCGTGTAGGTGAAGTATTGAAATTTGCCCGCCGGCTGGTCGGTGACGCTGATCAGGCTCCCCGCGCCGTCGAAATTGACCGGCGTCCCGATCAATTGGCTTCCCGCCAGGACGAAGCTTCCCAGAACCGCCGAGGGGGAATAGACCCCGATGTACCACACATCCGCCGGGTGGCCGGGTTGCTGCAGAAAGTCCAGCGTGCTGGACAGATCCACGTAGCTCGAGGAACTGTAACTGTAGGAATCGTATGCATTGTTGCGGTAGTTCCATTGGCCCGGCACGGCGTTGCGGCGCAGCGCGATTTCGGCTCCCGGCGGCGGGTTGGTCAAATCCAACTCCCATCCCAGCGAATCCAGTTGTTCGGCCACGTTGGTGATCGTGTAGTACCGCCAGCCCACCCGGTAGGGCGCGTCGTTGGTGATCGCAAACACATAGTCCACCGGCGTGATCACCGGCTGGCCGTTGACGAACGAGCAGTTGTAGGGCGGCGTGCCATAGACCGTCACATAAAATGAGCCGTCCGTCAGCGTCGGCGGCACCAGGGAGACGCTGTTGCCCACGCCGCCCGAAATGTCGGAAACGGCGCTGTTGACGAACTCGTTGGGCACGTTGTTGGATCGCACCGCCACACTCGCGGACCCCAGCGTGGGCAGAGCGTCCACCTCCCACGCGATCTGATGCACGGGCACTTGCACCTGAAAGGTGACATAACCGTAAGCCGTCGCGCTGACGGTCACAGGAGTGGTCGAATCGAATGCGACGGGGGTCACGGCCTGCTGGCGCGAATCCAGAGTCAAGAGCAGGCCCGGATTGCCCGCCACACCCACGAAATACTGGTTGCCCGCGCTTAAATAAGTCGGCACGACCAGCATCTGGCCCGCCTGCGTCAAATCATAGGTGGACGTGCTCAGAGGAACCGGCGCCAGCGTGGATTTCACGTACAGTGGATTGCCCAATCCATCGAGGCCCAGACGCCACGCCAGCGTGCCGATGGGAATGGTCGTCTTGAAGAACGCCATCCCCTCCGCCCCCATCGTGACGGTCGCGCCGCTGCTGGAATCGGTCGCCAGCGCCGGCAGTTGCTGCACATACGCCTCCCCCGTCACCAAGTTCCACTGCGCCCCCGGCGTCGCGTGGACCAGGATATACCAGTTCTGGCCCGGATTGAATTGCTGGCTTTGCGCCAGCACAAATCCGTTGGAGCCGGCCTGCGCCGATGCGTAGCTGGAAGAGTTGGTCGTGGGCAGTGTGCCCTGTAGAAGATAAAGGCCGGCCTGGCCGCTTTGCACGTTCAGGGCGTTGCGCCAGACACCGCATGCGGTGGTCTCGGTCGTGATGGCGAAAAAGTAGTCGCCGCCCGTCGTGCTTTGGTTGCTGAACACCTGGGTCCCGGCCTGCGTCGTTCCTGGATCCCAGGTCAGCGTGGTCACAGACGCCAGTTCCGCCCCCAACACGTAATTCGCCCAACTCGCCGTCCCGGCAGGCAGATAGACCCCGATGAAGTAAGTCCCGGCCACAGCCTGTGGGCTGTCGTAAGTCACCGTGTCAATGGACGTCCCGCCGCTGATGACGTCATACGAGGATGTCGTCGGCACTTGCCCCTGGCGGATGTAAAGCCAGGGAGGCGTGGCGTTGGTGGAACTGACCACGATGCGCCAGCCGGTCAGCAAGTTGGATGGCACATCCACTTGGAAGTACTGCCACGCCCCCGCCCCGCTGTTGGTCAGGTGGCCGGTGGTCGAGAACGCCAGCGGCTTGCTCACCGGATAATTGGCGCCGCGCAGATCGCCCCGGTTGGTGGTCAGCGCCACACTGAAGGCCTGGCTCGTGGAGGCGGGCGGCGTGTAAACCAGCAGATTGTAGGAACCGGTGGCGAACTCCGGCGGCTCCAAGTTGATCTGATTGGTCTGACCCGGCAGGCGCGAGGTGAATTCATAATTGTTGATCGTCGGCGCGACCGCGCCGTTTGTCAGGAACAGCCAGGAGTAGGCGCTGGCGTTGTTGGAGACGACCAGCGAAAGATTGGTCGCGCCCGCGCCCAGCGTGAAGGGGTAGTTGGTGGTTTGCCCGGGGGAATTGGTTCCCACCAACGACTGGGCCTGGCTGGAAATCGCCGCCAGGCCTCCCAACAGCAACGAGAACACTAGAGATCGAATTTTCATAAGAAGAATGCGCACAGAACCACAGTTTTACTTATCGCCCCAATGTCCCCTCAATTCAAGCAAAATCACCCGAATTCCGCTTCCGGGAGTCGCACAGAAATTGGCGCGTCGTCGCTTCAACTTGACTTCGCGGCCGCCGCCGATAGATTGGGCGCGAATCAGCAACCACATGACACAGAAAAAACAAATCCCCAACGCGGTCCGCCCGTCCGCTCCGCCAAGCGGGCGCTCCGTGGCCGCCCGTTCCATCGTCCCGGCCCTGGCCGCACTGCTCCTGACCTTCTCCCTTCCAAGTTCGCGCGCCCTCGCCGCGGACATGCCGGCCACCAACGCCCCCGGCCCCTCCGCGTTTTCCCAGACCGCGACGGAGTGGATTGACGCCGCCACCGGACACCGCGTCATCCGCCTCTCCAAAGAAGGCGGCAGTCTGAGCCTCTACTTCCACCAGAACGCCTACACGCCCAATGGCGACAAGATGCTCATCTACACGCCCGAAGGCTATTCCACCGTGAACCTCAAAACGCGCGAGGTCGAATTGGTCGCGCCGGGCGCGCGCTACGGCGCCGGCAGCAGCTCCGGAGTCGAGGTCGGACGCAAGACCCCCACCGTTTATTACGAGAAAAACGCAGACGGCCAGACCGTCCTTTACGCGACCGATATGGACACCAAAGCCACCCGCGAAGTCGCCAAACTGGGTTTCAATGGCGACATCGGGGGCGTCAACGCCGATGAAACCCTGATCATCGGCAAATGCGGTGTCCCCGCCGGCGCGGGCGCTCCGGGACGCGGCGCTCCCGCCGACCAACCCGCGGCCCAACCGCCAGTCCAGTCCCCAACGCCTCCACCCTCCGCCACCACCAACGCCCCGCCCCAGGGCGGCCGCCGGGGCGGTCGAGGCGGCGGCGGCCGGGGGTTGCAGTTCTTCGCCGTGGATGTCAAAACCGGCGCCGTCCGCACCTTCTTCCCCATGACCGACAATCTCAACCACGACCAGTGCTCGCCCACCGACCCGTCCCTCATCCTCTATTGTCACGAGGGCGCCTGGGACCAGGTGGACCGCATCTGGACCATCCGCACCGACGGCACCGGCAACCGCCTCATGCATCCTCGCACCATGCCCATGGAAATCGCCGGACACGAGTTCTTCGGCTGCGACGGCGAGACGGTTTGGTATGATCTCCAAACTCCCAAGTCCGCCGTCTTCTGGCTGGCGGGCGTCAACGTCCAAACCGGCGAGCGCATCCGTTATCCCATTGAGCGTGGCCAGTGGTCCGTCCATTACAACCAATCCCACGACGGCAGGCTCTTCGCCGGCGACGGCGGCGGGCCCAACGGCGTCTCCAATCGCTCCCCCGACGGCACACACTTCGACCCGCCCGCCAACGGACAGTGGCTTTATCTCTTCACGCCGCGCCCGGACAAGATGGACACGATGAAGGTTGGGAACGAGGAGGTGAAAGTCGGCAAGTTCGACGTGGAGAAACTGGTGGACCTTTCCAAGCACAACTACTCGCTGGAGCCGAACCTCACCTTCACGCCGGACAACAAGTGGATTGTCTTCCGCTCCAACATCCAGGGGCCTTCCCAAGTCTATGCCGTCGAAATCGCCAGGGCGAAATGAGCGTCAAGCCTATTTCTTCCCGCGTTGGCCCGCCAGATTCCCGGGGGCCGCGCCGAGGTCTTGAAGGCTGACGAACCAGGCCGTGTTGTTCGTGTCGTCCGCGCCCCAGATCAACGGCAGTGTGTTGGTGCCTTTGCTGATTACTTTGTCCTGCGCGATGCAGTCAATGGCCACGCGGGAGGCGCCCAGATTCCTGATTCTCAGCGTGCAGCGGTCGCTCATCCTGACATCGCGGGTCTGGTTGAGCGGAATCACCGCGGTGAGGTTGGTGATTTGGTAATAGTTGGTCCACTTGCCGGCCGCGGGCCAGGAGCGCAGGCTCGCCTTCAGCGCCGGGTCGGCCAAAACATAACTCCCGCTGCCCATGCCGCCGTTGGCGCCCCGGATGAGCGTGGCGCGCACCGTCAAATCCGCCGCCGGGGCTGTCCTGCCTGCCGCCGCCAGGGCCACGATCAGCGCAAGCACCATGCGCCAACGCCCCCGCGAGGATCCACCCCTTTCTGCTTTCTGGCCGCCCTTCTGGCGCAATGGGTCTTCTTGTTCCACTCTTCTCAATTTCTGCCTTCTGTTTTCCCAATTCCTGCTTTTCCCGCAAGCCGCTTCATTCATAATCCATCACAAAGCTGGAACCGTCCTCCCGTATTCGCGCGGGTTGCGCCTGGCCGCCGGTTGCCCCGGCCGCTTTGCGGGTGTCCTCCAAAAAGACAAAGTTCATGCCGGAGGATTGATCCCGAAACGTCCGCGCCTGGTATCCTTCCGCCGTGACGGAAACCAAGTTGAGCGACTCCGGGCGCGGGGATTGGTGAACGGCCACCACCAGCACGGCGGCCAGCGCGGTCGCGCCCACCAACGGGGCCAGCCAGCGCCGCAGGCGCCCGGGCCACGGCGCGGATTCGGCCGCGCGCACCCGCCCCTCGCGCTCGATTTGCCGCTGGATTTTGCTCCAATAGAATTCCCGCGTCTCCGGCACGGCGGCGGCCTGCTCGTTTTGGAGGAGGGCCGCCTTCACCCCCCGCAGTTCCTCCACAAGCCGTTTCGCCTCCGGGTCGCTGGTTGCCAGTTGGCGCAACGTGCCGGCCTCGGACGACGACAATTCTCCGTCCAGCCAGGCCTGCAATTTCAATTCCTTCTTCATTCCAAATTCTCTCGTTTCAATCCCGCCAGCAGCGACGCCATGCGGCGCCGCGCGTAGAACAAACGCGACATCACTGTCCCGATGGAGCACTTCATCTGTTTGGCGATTTCTCTGTATTCCATTTCCTCAAATTCATGCAAAATCAGCACCGTCCGGTGTTCCGGCGACAATTGACCCAGCGCCCGGTCCAGCCGCCGCCTCAACTCCGCGCGCTCCAGGCCCGCCGTCGGATTGGGCGTCTCAATCCCCATCTGCCGTTCGATGCCGCCGCCTTCCTCCTCCAGGGCCTCCAAGGATTCCGCGTGTTTGCGTTTGAGCTTCCGCAGTTGGTCCAGGCACAGGTTGATCACGATGCGCGTCATCCATGTCGCAAAACTGGCCTCGCCGTGGAACTGGCGCAGCCGCTGCCATCCTTTGACCCATGCGTCCTGGGAAAGATCAAGCGCCTCGTCCTCGTTGCGCATCATGCTGTAGGCGCGCGCGTACACTTTGTCCCGGTGCCGGGCCACCAACTCCTCGAACGCCCGCATGTCCCCATTTTGCGCCGACCGCACCAAGGCGGTGTCGCTGGTGGTGTCCTGCTCTTCCGGCATAGGTTTGACGGGGCCGCGCTCAATCTATTCAGCGAAAATCACAATTTCCCCTTCGTGCTGGGCAGGCGGCCGGCGATGCGCGGGTCCCGCTGGCAGGCGGCGTCCGCCGCGCGGGCGAAGGCCTTGAACAGCCCCTCCACGATGTGGTGGGGTTCGTCGCCGTAAAGCAATTCCAGGTGCAGGTTGCACCCGGCCTCGTTGGCGAAGGCCTGGAAAAAC
>JBEKAN010000071.1:0-13985 GCA_050015895.1 Verrucomicrobiota bacterium | reverse complement strand
TTCTTCAACGGCGGGGGGGAAGGAAGTGACGTGAACGTTTCCAAGACCACCAATGGCGTCCTCGTAAGCGAGACAACATATAGCTACCAGACGGGGTCGCTGTCCGCCTCGACGAATTTGACGCTGTACTTGTCAGGTTTGCAGGTGGAAACAATCGCCAGGGACGTCGTGAAGCATCAAGTGGTTGACTACGGCTCAGGCGCCACTTGGACCGTGGCTGGCTACGGCGCGACCGTCGTCGGCGGCGCCAGCGTTCCGATCGTCGTTGAAGGAACTGCGAAAGTCTCGGCTCCCACCTTTTTGGTCGGACCGCAACCCACTTATTAATTAGTCCCGTCGTGGGCGGTGGATCTTTTCCGCCCGGCGCGCCAATGCGCCGGGCGGAACATCAACTCGGTGCGCATCCATGAGGGCCAAAGTCATCATTCCGGTCTTGGGGTGTGCCATCTTAGTCATGGTCCTGGCGGGGTTGGCGGGTTTTGGAGTGTTTTCACCGGCGCCAACCCCGCTGGATCCTGGTTCCGTTGCGGAGTCGCCCCCCCTGACGCCTGCAATCCCTGTTCCGCCTGCCCCCCATCATCGTGTCGCCGGTCCGCAGCCTGTCGAAATTCCGATTCAGCCTGAAGTTGACCCTGTCGAATTGCAATTGCGGCAAATGGAGGCTGCCGGGCGCAAGATCGCCGAACTTCGCGACTTGGCCGCCGAAAAGGAGGCCGGTTCACTGCGCGCCATCTTGTCCGAATTATCCAATCCCGATGTGGAAATCCGCCGGGCGGCCCTTGACGCAACTGTGGAATTTGGAGACCGCGACGCCATCCCCGCCCTGCAAAGAGCGATGGAGTCGAACCCGGATCCCCAGGAAAAGGTCAACATCCAAAAAGCCATCTCCTTCCTCCAACTCCCGACTCTTACGGAGTTGAACCAGGGCCTGCAAACCGCCGTCCAGCCAGCCGTCCCTTCCGCGAGCGGAGAGTGAGGCTGAAGCGCCATAATCGAGGGATGCCTCAAGCAGCGAACGAGAAGACTGGCCGCCGCAGGCGCATCTTCCCAACACCACCACGCGATTATCCAATTCCCTCTCCCTGCGGAGCGGGGAGAGGGTCAGGGAGAGGGGTTCCTTCCAACCATGGTGGTTGTAACAAGATGCGCCCGGCCGCCGCTATCCTCCCGCCCCGGCGGAGTTGAGCTGGAAAAGCCTCAGCGCCAGCGCGCTGGCTTTTCGACCGGAAACGCGCAGGCGCAACGCATAGCGCGCAAACTGCGGCTTGAACCGGTCGTGGTCGTGCAGGGCGACGATTTCCTGCGCCACCTCCCGCGCGTCTTTCGCGTTTCCCAAATAGCGGATGAAAAGAAGGTCGCGCTCGAAGCTGCGGGGGGTCAACCGGGAGAGCAGGGGAGCGATCATTCTGGCGTGGAGATACAGGCATTTGCGGTACGCCCGCCTCTCGAACTCGTCGGGCGCGCACCGGAACCGTTCGCAGAAGAGTGACCTCAACTCGCGAGTGGACTTGGAGTCGGCAAATGTCTCGGGCATCACGGCAAATGGCTGATACACAGGCATTTAACCACAGGCCCCCGCCGCGCGCAATCGGAAAACAACGCCGACTCTAACGGCGATGAACCGGGATGGCTTGCGCCTTCCGCGGTTGAACCGCGCTCTTCAGCGTCGCGGACCGGGCGAGGGCCAGCGCGCCCAGTGTCAATACCAGCAGGCTGAAAGTCCCTCCGCCATCGGGAACCGGGTCAATCACATAACAAACGGTTTGCAACAAATCAGAACCCCCGCCCATAATTGGGACACTTTCTCGATTTTAAGACAATGCGACAGAAACGGCAGGGAGCAAAAAGCCTAATAATTCGGCGGGTTATAAACGTACGTGTTCCATTGCGCGAGCGGCATCAGCGCCACATGCCCGTCGGAAAGGGCTGCGTTGATCGCCCCGGGTGGCGTGGTGGCGCTGCAATTTATTTCTCCGCCCCGGCCGCCGCCCCGCCGCCCTCCTCGCCGCCGACGCTGTTCATCAAGTCAATCAGAGGCAAAAACATGGCGACGACGATGCTTCCCACAACGACCGCCAGAAAAACGATCATCACCGGCTCCAGGAGGGAAGTCATCGCGGAAACCGCGTTGTCCACTTCCTCGTCGTAATTGTCCGCGATCTTCATCAACATTTCCGGCAGCGCGCCCGTTTGCTCGCCCACGTCCACCATGCTGACCACCATGGGCGGAAAAACGCGCGACGCCTCCAGGGGCGCGGTGATCGTCTCCCCTTCCTTCACGCTTTCATGCACGTCCGCCACCGCCTTGGCGACAATGACATTGCCGGAGGTTTCCTTGACAATGGTCAGAGCCTGAAGAATCGGCACGCCGCTGCTCACCAACGTGCCCAGCGTGCGGGTGAATCGCGAGATCGCCACCTTGCTGATCACCGGACCGAGCACCGGCACGATCAGTTTGAACTTGTCGAACAGCCGGCGGCCCAGCTTGGTGTGGATCAACAGGTTGAACACGATGACAAACACCAGAACGCCCAGCGAGGTCCTCCCTATGTGGAGCCGGATGGCGTCGCTGACACCCATCACAAACAGGGTGAATTCAGGCATTTGATGCCCCTGGCCGGCCAGACCCCCGGCGAAAATCTCCTTGAATTTGGGAATCACGATCACCATCAATATGCCCATGATCGCCGTCGCCACCACGATGACGGCGCACGGATAAAACATCGCCGCGACCACTTTGCCTTTGATCTTCTGCGCCTTTTCCATGAATTCCGAGAGCCTTCGCAGAACCACTTCCAGCACGCCGCCAATCTCACCCGCCTTGACCATGTTGACAAACAGGCGGTTGAAAACTTTGGGATGCTGCGCCAGCGCCTCGGAGAAAGTGCTGCCCCCTTCGATCGCGGTGCCCAGTTCCCCGATGATTTCCTTCAGGTTGGCGCTCTTTTCCTGCTTTTGCAGCACCCGCAGTCCCCTCAGCAGCGGCAGACCCGCTTGCACCAGGGTGGACAGTTGCCGCGTGAAGGTGCAGAGCACCTTGGATTTGACCCGGCCGCTCAGACCGGGAATCTTTATCTGAAAATTTAACGCGCCGCCCCCGCCCTTGCCGCCGGCCTTCTTGGCCGTCTTCTTCGTGGCCGCCTCCGTCGCTTTGCCCCCGCCTTTGTCCTCCACCACTTTGGTGGGGAAAAACCCCATGTCCCGGATCCGCCCAATCGCCTCATTCTGGCTGCCGACCTCCAACGTGCCTTTGGTTTCCTTGCCCCGCGCGTCCATGGCCACGTAATTGAATTTTGGCATATGTCACCTCAGGTGTATTTGACCACTTCTTCTATAGTTGTATCACCGTCGAAGATCAGGCGCAAGCCGTCTTCGCGCAACGTCACCATCCCCAGCTCGACCGCCTTCTGGCGCACCACCACCGTCGGAGAGCGCTCGTTGATGAGCAGCCGGATCGCTTCGGAGGCCACGAGCAATTCAAATATGCCCCGCCGGCCCCGGTACCCGGTGTCGTTGCAGGCCGGGCAGCCCCGCCCGTAGTAAAACGCCTTGTCGCCGATGTCATGCGGCGAAAGGTTCAGCAGCGACAGTTGGTTCTCCGTCGGCTCGAAGGGCGTCCGGCATTTCTTGCAGATCGTCCGCACCAGCCTCTGCGCCAGCACCGCCATCAGCGTCGAGGAAATCAAAAACGGTTCCACCCCCATGTCTATCAGCCGCGTCACCGCCCCGGGCGCGTCGTTGGTGTGCAGCGTGCTCAACACCAGATGCCCGGTCAGCGACGCCTGGATGGCAATTTGCGATGTCTCCAGATCGCGCATTTCCCCCAGCATGATCACATCCGGGTCCTGGCGTAGAAACGCCCGCAACGCCCGGCTGAAGGTCATCCCGATGCCTTCATTGACCGCCACCTGCATGATCCCTTCCATGTCGTATTCCACCGGGTCCTCCACCGTCAGCAGCTTGGAGTCTATCGCGTTGATCTTGTGCAGGCAGGAATAGAGCGTGGTCGTTTTCCCGCAGCCCGTCGGCCCGGTGACCACGATGATCCCGTTGGGCTGCGTGATCGCTTCGGTGATGTACGCATGAACCGCCTTGGGGAATCCCAGGGCCTCGATATCCAGATTCACCGCCGCCCGGTCCAGCACACGCAACACCACCGATTCGCCAAACTGCGTCGGCAGCGTCGAGACGCGCAAATCTATCTTCCGCCCGCTCACAGTGATGGAGATGCGTCCGTCCTGCGGCATGCGCCGCTCCGAAATATCCAGGTTGGCCATGACCTTGATGCGGGAGATCACCGGCAGCGCCAGGTGTTTGGGCGGCGGCGCCATTTCGTAGAGCGCCCCGTCCACCCGGTAGCGGATCTTGAACTCATCCTCAAACGGCTCAAAATGAATGTCGCTCGCCCGGTCGGCCACGGCTTGCGATAGAACCAGGCTCACAAAACGGATGATCGGCGTCGCATCCGCCTGATTGGCCGCATCCGCCGCCGCGCCCGCCGCCGCCAGCTCCCGCGCCGCCTCCTCCTCCGCCGCCCCCATCTCCTTGAGCACGTCTCCCACGCTGCTTTGGGCCTCGCCGTAGTAACGCTTGATCGCCGACTCGATCTCCTTGCCGTCGGCCACCACGGGCACGATCTCCTTGTGCAGCAGAAATCCCAACTCATCCACCGTCGCCTGGTCGAGCGGATTGACCAGCGCCAGTTGTATGGACGACTCGAACACCGCCACCGGCAGGCATTTGTAATTTCGCGCCGTGTCCGCCGGAACCGCCGCCAGAATTTCCGGCGTCAGCTCCTTCTGCGAGAGTTGGATGACTTCCGTCCCCAGATACTCGGCCACTATCCGCAATTGCGTCTCCGTGTCAATCAGCCCAAAATCGTTCAGGATCTCCCCAATGGATTTGCCCGTGCGGTTGTGCTCCTCCTTGACCTCGTCCAATTGCAGGTCGTCCAGCAGGTTCTGGTCGCGCACCAGGTTCAGCAGCGGGTCGGAGGTGGGTTCGGAGCTCATGCGCTTATTCCCTCGGTTGGTCCGGATGCGTTTCCTGCCGGGCCGCCGCTTCCGCCTGCGCCGCGTCCCATTCGGCCAGCTTCTGCACCACTGTGGGCACGTCCTGCGCCTTGGTGATCACTTCGTCGCGCGAAATCATGCCCTGCATGTGTTTGTCCATCAGAAAGCTGTCCAGCGTGACCATGCCGTACTTGCCGCCCGTTTGGATGTCCGAATTGATGCGGAATGTCTTGTTGTCTCGAATCAGGGCCGCGATGGCCGGCGTGTTGATCATGATTTCAAAGACCGCAACGCGCCCCGGCTTGTCGCAGCGGGGGATGAGCAGTTGGGATATCACCGCCTGCAGGACCGTGGACAACTGGATGCGGATGGTTTCCTGCTGCTGCATCGGGAAGGCGTTGACAATTCGGTCCACGGTCTTGGCCGCCCCGGTCGTGTGCAAGGTGCCGAAGACCAAGTGCCCGGTTTCCGCCGCCGTGATGGCCGCCTCCATCGTTTCCAGATCCCGCAACTCCCCCACCAGAACCACGTCGGGGTCCTGCCGCAGCGCCCGCCGCAACGCCTCCTCGAAGCTGGGCACATCCACATGCACCTCCCGCTGCGTCACAATCGCCTTCTTGTGTTTGTGGTAGTACTCGATCGGGTCTTCCACCGTGATGATGTGCGCGTCGTCGCGTTCCTCGTTGATGATATTGATCATCGAGGCCAGCGTGGTGGTCTTGCCCGAGCCGGTCGGGCCGGTCACCAGCACCAATCCGCGCGGCTTGTAGAGCAGAGTGTGGATCGTTTGGGGGGACAGGCCGATCTGTTCCAATGTCAGCATCCGCGTGGGAATCTGCCTTAGCACAATCCCATAATCCCCCTTCGACTTGAATACGCTCACCCGGAACCGCGCCACCTCCCCAAACGCAAATCCGAAGTCCGTTCCCCCCTTCTCCCGCACTTGCTGCATCCGGTCCTCGGACGTGATGCTCCTCATCAACTCCTCCGTGTCCTCCGCCCGCAACGGCGGCCCGTCCACCCGGTGCAGAATGCCATGCACCCGGATGGTCGGCGGGATGCCGGAGCGGATGTGCAAATCCGACGCCTCCTCCTGCACCACCAACTGCAATAAATCTGCCATTGAATACATATCTCGCTCTTTCTTTCCTCTAATCCGCGTCTCCCGTCGTGGTGCGGATCACCTCGTCGGCCGTCGTCAATCCCGCCAGCACCTTGCGCGCCCCGTCTTCCCGCAGCGTCCTCATCCCCATTTCCCGCGCCCGCGCCCGCAGCACGGAGGAGGGGACCCGGTCATAAATCAATTTGCGCGCCTCGTCGTCCAATACGAAAATCTCAAAGATCCCAAAGCGCCCGCGGTAGGTCGTCTTGTTGCAGTCCGAGCATCCTTTGCCCCTCAGGCAGTTGGCCCCGGACAGTTGGCTGGCGTCCAGGTTCAACCCCCGCAATTCCGTGTCCGTCGGCGTGTAGGGGATCGCGCATCGCTTGCACACTTTGCGCACCAGCCGTTGCGCCATCAGCGCCCTCACCGACGAGGCCACCAGGAACGGCTTGACCCCGATGTCAATCAACCGCGTCACCGCGCTGGGCGCGTCGTTGGTGTGCAGCGTCGAGAACACCAGGTGCCCCGTCAGCGAGGCGTTGATCGCGATCGTCGCCGTTTCCACGTCCCGAATTTCCCCCAGCATGATCACGTTGGGCGCCTGCCTCAACATCGAGCGCAGCGCCATCGCAAACGTCAGCCCCACCGTCTCGTTGACCTGCACCTGGTTGATCCCGGAGAGCAAATACTCCACCGGGTCCTCCACCGTGATGATCTTGCGGTCCGGCCGGTTGATGAAATTCAAACACGAGTAGAGCGTCGTCGTCTTGCCCGATCCCGTCGGCCCCGTCACCAGCAGGATGCCGTCCGGCAGCCCGATCAGCCGCTCGAAGGTCTGCTGGTCGTCTGTGAAAAATCCCAACTCCGGCAGCCCCAGCCTCAACCCCTCCTTGTCCAAAATTCGCATCACGATGCTCTCCCCGTGGTTGGTCGGGATGCACGACACCCGAAGGTCTATGAGCTTGCCCCCCACCTGCGTCTGGATGCGCCCGTCCTGCGGAATCCGCCTCTCGGCGATGGACATGTGCGATTGGATCTTCAGCCGGCTGATGATCGCCGCCTGCAGCCGCTTGGGCGGGCTTTTCATCTCATGCAGCGCCCCGTCTATCCGGTAGCGCACCCGGAAGGTCTTGGACAGCGGCTCCAAATGTATGTCCGACGCCCGCGACCGGAAAGCCTCCACAATCAGCGTGTTGACCAGCTTGATGATCGGCGCGTCCGCGTCCACCACCGCCCCGTCGTCGCTGACGTCCTTCTTCGGGGTCGTCACGTCCACATCCCCCTCCGTGATCTCCTGGATCATGCTGGTGACCGAATCGTCCGCCGCGCCGTAATACTTGTTGAGCGCCTCCTCGATGTCCTCCTCGGTCGCCACGCGCAATTCGATCTCCGCGTTGACCATCCGTTGCAGGCTGTCAATCGCGTCCAAGTCCGACGGGTCGGCCAGCGCCAGCGCGATGGACCCGTTGTGTTTGGAAACCGGCACCGCCCGGTACCTCTTGGCCACGTGCCGCGGCACCGCCTTGATCACCTCGTCGGGCAGCTTCAGAGTGCTCAAGTTCACGAATTCGTACCCGAAGTGGGCCGCCTTGGCCTGGGCGATGTCGCTGGACGTGATGAGTTTGCGGGAGAGGAGCAGGTCCACCAGGCCTTCCCCGTTCGCGTCCGCCTCCTCGCGCAACGGGGCGAGCTGCTCGGCGCTCACATGTCCCATGTCCACCAACAAATCTAATAGATAGTCGTCTTTTGCGGCCACGATTCGCCTTTCGTTCGGTCAGGCCTTTGAACTGAGAAAGCTAAGTCTATGCCGACCCCGCAGCCATTGTCAAACCCGGACAACACAATTCCAACCCTGCCGCGATCATTTGCGATTTTCCGGGGAGCGCGGTCAGCCCGCAAGCATGCGGGCCAGCCTGCTGTTGTTCTGACTTCTCGACCGCATCCGTCGGCGTCTGGCCGACGGACTCTGCCGCCCCAACCGCGCCACCTTTTCGCTGGGTCCCCAGGCACATCGCCAATGATCCGGAGGTCGAACAGAGAGGTCGTTTGGCTGAAGGCAGTTTGGCAGACCTCAAAATCCGGGTCCCCACCCCTCTTTTTCCGGCTCTCTCACCACCATCTCCTTGGCGTTTCCTGCCCTTCCTCTCCAAACAACCTCTCTGTCTCCAAACTTTCAGCCTAATCCGTGCCACAACCAGATCCAAATACGGCAGGGGAGGCGGCCGGATTTCCAGCCCGTTTTCCACAATTTTTCACGCATTGTGCGCTTTTCTCACGCACCCGCCCCCTCTCAAAAACGCCCCTCCTGCCATCGCTTTTCCGCCCAAAAACCCTTCGCCATTTCCAGAGCTGGCGAGACTCCTGAAAAGGTGGGGCGCGCACTCCGTTGCGCGCCGCACTGAACTTGATTCCATTCACGCTGGCAAAATACGATAAGGCAACAATCGAGCCGTGAATTGCGTTTATGCGCCTTTTGCGCTTCCTCGCGGCTACTTTTTATCCTCAACTCTGTGGCCCTGTCAGCAAGCCGCCGCCTCGCGATGGGTGAGGGAGGAAGAAAGGCTGCGCTGGGAAAAACATTGGACGGAATGGCTTTCTCAGAACCGGTTCCCCCAAGCCACATCCAGTGGCTCTTACCCGGCTCTCAGAATTTTTCCCAGGCAGCCCAAGTGTTTCATCCAGCGTAATCCGTGCCATTCCATTGCGTTGTGAAAAGCCTTGCCCTCGCCCCCCAAAGTGGTACAAGCCTCCCAACAAAATCACTATGGATGCCGAACCCGTTCCTCCTCCTCCGCGCGAGCCTTCCTCGCTCACCGACCGCCTCGCCAACGTCATCGCCGCGCCCGGCGAGGTCTTTGAGGAAGTCAAAATCGCGCCCGTCCGCCCCTCCAACTGGCTCGTGCCCTTGCTCCTGGCCTGCGTCGCCTCGGTCGTTTACATCTGCATCACCTTCTCGCAGCCGGCCATTTTGCGCGCCTTGCAGGAGCAGCGGGAAGATGCGATGCGCAAACAAGTCGCTGCGGGCAAATTGACCCAGGCCCAGGCGGACCAGGCCGAGACCATGGTCGAGCGAATCATGACCCCGACGACCATGAAAATCCTCGGGGCGGGCGGAGCCGTCGTGACCTCCGTGGTCTGCCTTTTTCTGATGGGTCTGGCGATTTGGCTCGCGCTCAAACTTTGCACAGGAGTCTGGCTCGATTTCATGAAAGTGATCGAAGTCTCCGGCCTGGCCCTGGTGATTGACGTCCCCCAAAAAATCCTCCGCAGCTTTCTGGTCTTGTGGAAAGAGAACCTGCTGGCCACCGCCAGCCCGACTCTCTTTCTCGCCAACCCCAGTCTGACCAACAAGACGCACGTCTATTTGTCCCTGATTGACTTGGGCGATCTTTGGTGGCTGGCCGTTCTGAGCCTCGGCGTGGGCAAAATCGCCTCCGTTCGCTATCGGACCGCCGCGCTCATCACCTTTGGCCTCTGGTTCGGCTTCCGCATCGTCGTCACCCTCCTGACCCCCTCCCAATCGTAATTGCGTTCTTTTGACTTGCCTTCCGGCCTCCATTCCATCATCCTCCTTGCGAACCACCCGGAAAGACTTGGGTTATGCAAATTCTTGTCCTCATCAACGGCCAGCAGAACGGGCCTTACTCGCCGGAAGAAGTCCGGCAATACCTCTCCACCGGACAGTTGCAGCCTCAGATGCTGGCTTGGTGCGAAGGCATGAGTGATTGGCAACCCCTGGAGACTTTTCCCGAATTCGCCCCTCCGGGTGCCGGGACCGGAAGCAGGGTGGGCCGGTCACGGGCATGGTTGTATGCCTCACTGGCTGTCGCGGTGGTCGCAGTATGCGCCGTGGCGGGCTGGCTGCTGTGGCACGGCAAGAAATCGAAGGCGACGGTGGCAACAGTGGCGCCACCGGCGGAAAGCACTGCCCCGGCACCCCAAGCTCCCATCGCCGGCCATGCAGATTGGCCGAAAACCCTGGCCGAATTGAACGAGTGGTATGTGGAGCCGCCCGCGGGTCAGAACGCCGCCCAAGTCTTCCTGCAAGGCTTCGATGTGATGTCGGCGCAAATGAAGGCCCACTCGTACGGCAATGATGCAAATCTCCCTGTCATGGGCAAAGCCGCCGTTCCCTCTCTTGGCAGTCCGGTGCCGGCAAAGACGAAAACCGCCATTGCCGCGTTCATGCAGCAGAACCAACCCGCCTGGGACCTTTTTAAGCAGGGATCCAGTTTGACGCAAAGCCGATATCCGCTTGATTTGACCCAAGGCGCCAATTTGCTGCTCCCTCACCTGGCCCAGGTGAAACAAGGCGCCCAAGCGGCGGAGATTTATGCCCTCGGCTTCGCGGACACGCACCAGGCGAAGGAAGCTGGAGAGAGCCTCCTGGTCGCCTATGCGCTCAGTCGGTCCCTCGATGCGGAGCCTCTCTTGATCTCGCAACTGGTTCGGATTGCCTGCAATGCCATCTCGTTGCGGTCCTTGGAGCAGACAGTCAACCGCGTCGCGCTGCCGCCGCAGACTCTCACCCAATTGCAGGAGGCTCTTGGACGAATGGCGGACCGGGAAGCCAGCGGGGAAAGTCTGAACCGCGCCTTTGTCGGGGAGGAGCTCAATGGGCTGGTCCGTTTCGACATGTCCCCGGAGGAACTCAAGAAAGACTTGGATTCTTCGTTCGGCAACATGACCCCGGAGGAAATCCAAAAAGCCTTGCAATCTTCTTTTGGAACCAATCTTCCGAACGACACGAATGCGTTCATTTCCAATTTGCAGAAGTACATTCTGAAGAATCTCAAAGCCGACCGCCAGTTTTACGTGTCGAATTGGGATCAAGTGTTCGCGGCCCGCAAAGAGCCGTTTCCCTCCCGGTTGACGGCGCAGAATCTAGCCGGGCTGCCTATGTCGGAAGCTCAAAGGCAGCAGTTCTTGCTCTCCAGCATGCTGGTCCCGGCCATTGGCAAATCAACACCCACGGAGGCGCGGGACCTGGCGGGGCTGCGATTGGCGCAGACCGCCGTCGCCCTCGAACGATTCCGGGCCGCAAGCGCCAATCGTTATCCCGACGATTTGGCCGCGTTGTCCCCCAAATTCCTGGCGTCGGTGCCGCAGGACCCTTTTGACGGCCAACCCTTGCGTTACACCAAATCCGGCAACGGTTACAACCTCCACAGCATCGGACCCGCCAACGCCACTGACGCTCAGCAGAAGGCCCTGACCTTTGCGGTTTCCAACCCTCCCAAGCCCGCATCCCCGTAGCCGTGGAGAATTGGGTTATGCAAATTCTCGTCCTAATCAACGGCCAGCAGAACGGCCCTTACTCGCCGGAAGAAGTCCGGCAATACCTCTCCACCGGACAGTTGCAGCCTCAGATGCAGGCGTGGCGCGAGGGCATGAGTGATTGGCAACCGCTGGAGACCTTCGCCGAATTCGCCCCTCCGGGTCTCAAGACCGGACGGACAGGAGGCCGGTCACGCGCGTGGTTGTACGCCTCGCTGGCTGTCGCGGTGGTCGCGGTATGCGCCGTTGCGGGCTGGCTGCTGTGGCACGGCAAGAAATCGAACGGGCCGGTGGCAACGCTGGCAACACCAACACAAAGCGCGGCCGCTGCCGCCCCAACTCCCATCGCCGGCCATCCAGATTGGCCGAAAACCCTGGCCGAATTGAACGAGTGGTATGCGGAGCCGCCCGCGGGCCAGAACGCCGCCGTGATCTTTCAGCAAGGCTTCGACGTGATGATGGTGCAATACAATGCGCACTCGGGTTACCAGAATGATGCGAATCTTCCTGTCCTGAACCTCAAAGTCGCCGTTCCCCTTCCCGGCAGTCCGGTGCCGGCAAAGATGAAAACCGCCATTGCAGCGTTCATGCAGCAAAACCAACCCGCCTGGGACCTTTTTAAGCAGGGATCGAGTTTGACGCAAAGCCGCTATCCGGTTGACTTCACCAAAGGGATCTTGATGACGCCCCTTACTAACTTGTTCCCTGTCGCACAGGGAACAAAATTAGCGGAGATTTTTGCTCTCGGCTACGCGGACAATCACCGTGGGAACGAAGCTGGAGAGAGCCTCTTGGTCGGCTACGCCATTGGGCGATCGCTCGAATCGGAGCCATGCTTGGACTCGCAAGGGACTCGGAGGTCCTGCAATTCCATTATGATGAGCGGCTTGGAGCAGACTGTCAACCGCGTCGCACTGCCGCCTCAAACTCTCACCCAGTTGCAGGAGGTTCTTGGACGAATGGCGGACCGGGAAGCCAGCGGTGAAAGTATGAACCGTGCCTTCGTTGGGGAGGAACTGACCTGGTTGGCCTTTTTCGACATGTCCCCTGAGGAAATCAAGAAGTTCTTGGATTATTTTGGAACCGATCTGACCCCTCTTCCCAACGGCACTTTTGCCACCAACCACAACAGCACGAATTGGCCGTTGGTTAACTGCTTGCGGAAGAACGGTCTGAAGGATGTCAAAGCTGACCGCCAGTTCTTCGTGGCGACCTGGGATCAAGTGTTCGCGGCCCGCAAAGAGCCATTCCCTTCTCGATTGAAGGCAGATGAAATCTTCAGGGAGCGTGCGCCGGAAGCAGAAACGCGGCAATTCTGGATTTCTTCCAACACACTTCCTTTTCTTCAGAGAACAACATCCAGGGAGGCATCTGACTTGGCCCGGTTGCGCTTGGCGCAGACCGCCGTCGCCCTGGAACAATTCCGGGCCGCCAGCGCGAATCATTATCCCGAAGATTTGGCCGCGTTGTCCCCCAAATTCCTGGCGTCGGTGCCGCAGGACCCTTTTGACGGCCAACCCCTGCGCTACACCAAATCCGGCAACGGTTACGATCTCCACAGCATCGGGCCGGCCGACGCCACTGACGCCACGCTCAAAGGCCTGACCTTTGTGGTTTCCAATCCTCCCAAGCCCGCTTCCCCGTAGCCGTGGAGATTTCATCTCGGTGATAATCCCGGAGAAAATGACTCTCTGGCGCTGGCGCGACAGACCAGAAAGATCTCTCCTCCCGCCCTTTTCATGGACACGAACTCCAAACGCGCCGCCCGCGCCAGACGTTTGACGCCCGCGCCTCCCGACAGGGTGGGGGAGTGGCGTCCGCCGAAAATGACCGGACAAATCGTCAGATGAATTTCGTTGACAAGTCCGGCCTCGAAAAGCGCCGCGTTCAACTCGCCGCCACCCTCGCACAGCAGCCGCCTGACTCCCCATTCCTTTCGCAGCCACTGCAATGCGGCCCGCAAATTCAGCTTGTCCCTCCCGAATATCTTGACTTTGTCGGCCAATTCTCGAAGACGGCGCAGTCTGGCTTTGGAGACGCGGCCGGTCGTGAGAATGAGGATGGGCGAAAAGCGGCGCCGGAAAATTTCCGCGCGCGGATCAATCGTGCCCGCTCCGCTGACAATCACCCGCAGATTATGCTCCGCCAGGCCGCGCCTGATCCTGAGCCGGCGATATTTCGCCGGGCCCGGCCCCAGGTTGACTGGAAACGAATCCACCGTGCGGGCGCCCGCCATGACCGCGTCCGCGGTGGCGCGCAATTCCAACAAATGCCGTTGGTCGCGCCGGCTGCCGAAGGGAACGTAGCGCCCGCGGGCCGGGGCGATTTTGCCGTCGGCCGTCATGGCCGCGTTGAGGAAGACGAAGGGCAGGGGAGGGGAGTTCGGATTGCGATTACGATTAAGATTGGGATTAGCAGTTGACACAAGCGCGTTGTGGGCCTTTCACGGCACCACTTCCACAACGTCCCCCGCCTCCAGGGGCATGTCCTGGCCGGCGAGCAGTTCGCTGCTTTTGAATTCCGTCGTCTCCCCTTTGCGCGTGACCCGGATCAGGCGGGGCCGCAGATAGCCGGTGTAATCGGCGGCATAAACG
>JBEKAN010000070.1:0-13998 GCA_050015895.1 Verrucomicrobiota bacterium | reverse complement strand
CAATGCCGGGATGGGACTCGATCGCCTTGGGGTTGGGCGTGAGCAGGATTTCGACATCCTTGATTTGCGGGCCCAAGGGTCCAATGTCGGCGGTGAGCGACAATCCATTGTCCGTTCTATTGTTGGTGTTGCCCCCGGGCTCTTGCACGGCCCACAAGTTGCCACACTTGAAGTCTTGCTTTGGAAAACGCAGCGTCACGTCAACGCTGATGGGCAGTCCGCGCTGGGGAATCATGTTGAGGGCGACGAACGCCGCCAGACCCGCGCCTTTGCGCCGGATAATGACCTGCCTGACTGACAACGCCCCTGTGGCCACCGGATCTAATGCCGGGTCTTCTGTCAGGCTTACGATCTCGGCATCCTTGCCACAGACCACCAAATCGGCCTGGCAGACACGGATCCAGCGGCGCTTGGCCGTGGGCCAGTCGGTGGAGGGCGCGTCATTGGCAAATCCCGCCATGTCCGCGACGGGGACCAAAGCGCTTTCGACTTCGCATCTCACGATGTGTTTGCCGGGGGCAAGTTTCAACAATTGCAGACCGCCCATGTACTGCTGCCAACCCCACTGCCGGGGAGAGAGTTGATGCGGGAAAACTAGCTGGCCGTCAACGCTGATGGAACGCATCTCATTGAGAAAATCAAACCCAAACGTGTGTTGCCCACCGTCCCAAGGGCTCTTCCATTTGCAGGTTAGTTGGAGATTGATATCGCCTTCACGGACGCGAGGCAGTGCTTCGAGGGACGGACTGCCGTAGTAGGCATCCAAGAACCCCATCGCATTCCTCTCCGCAACGAGGTGGTCCCGGCTCAACTCATCCAGCAAATTGCCGAGCCAATTCAATGGCTGGTCGTAGCCGTGGGGATAATCCCGCCGCATCCACGCGGCGAGTTCGTCCACGATTTTGTCGGCCTCGTTCGTGCTGAGCCGGCCTGCTTTCGCGCGATTTTGGAGTTCCATCCAGGGCCATGGGGCTTGTGCCGGCTTGTCCAAGCCAGCCTGGATCACAGCAGCGGTTGGAAGCGTCTGAAGAATGTCCGGCCAGTCGGCCGGATTCCGCTTTCTGGCATTTTCATCCCGCACACGGAGGAAGGCAACGGTGCTGTCGAGGCCGAGGAACACTATTCCCAAAGCCAGGACAATCCCCAACACAGAAACGGGGCGGATCCGGCCTGGAGGCGGGGGAGGGACCGTCAGACCGGAATCAAGTCTTTTATTGACAGCCCGCCAGACGGACCAGACAACAAGAAAATCAAAAGCGAGGACGGCAATCCAGGTGACAGCCACGCCGAACAGAGTCATCCCCCTGAAAGCAAATGGAGCATTTAGAATCAACGAATCCAGCACGAAGAGCGGGCAACACAACCCGGCGTACACAGCCAGACCCAGCCCGCGAATCCTGCCGGCCGAGTGGACGATTTGCGAGACGGCTCTCCATCCGAGCAGCGTCATGGCCAAACCCGACGCCAGAGCCACCGGCTGAAGCATGAAGTCCAACAACCGCCACGTGTGAGAGGACCACGTTGTCCAAATGTGCGCGCCAACGAAAAACTCAAGCACGGAAGGCATCAGCATGGTGACCAAGAACAGCAGGGAACAACAGGCCCCCGCAATCGCCAGGCGCGAGCAGCGCGGTTGGCTCTCTGGTGTGGAAACTTTCTCGTTCGGAGGCGAGGGGTCGCTGGAAGTACACGCAATCGTCTCCACCCGCTTCCGCATCTGCGCCGCGGTTTGCCAGCGCAGTTCGGGAGTTTTCTCCAACGCGCGCAGGACCACTTCGTCCAGACGCACGTCAATTTGCACTTTTTTGGACGGCGGTTCGAGGCGTTTGCCGGGCAGCTCGCCGGTGAGCATTTCGTAAAAGACCACGCCCAGCGAATAAATGTCGGCGCGGCTGTCCACGCGCTGCGGATCGCTCTTCTGCTCGGGCGCGCTGTAGCCCGGCGTGCCGACGGTGCTTTGCGTGGTGGTTTCGGCACTGGCGACGGCGGGCCCCGACAGTCCGGGACCCGCCCCGCCGTCCCCGCCCCCAAGCATTTTGGCGATGCCGAAATCGGCGACTTTCACGCGGCCCTGCTTGTTAAGCAGAAGGTTCTCCGGCTTGATGTCGCGGTGGACAATGCCGCGGTCGTGGGCGAATTGCAGGGCGTCGCAGAGAGGAGGCACGACGGCCAGGGCCTCCTCCGGCGTGAACTTGCGAGCGCGCAAAAGCTGCCGCAGGTTCACCCCGTCCACAAATTCCATGAGCAGAAAATAAAATCCGCCGGCCCGCCCGAAATCGTAAATGGTGACGATGTTGGGATGGCTCAACGCGGCCAGCGCCTGCGCCTCGCGCGTGAACCGCGCGGCGAAAGTGGCGTCCCCCGCCCGCTCCGGCGCCAGCAGCTTGAGCGCGGCGAGACGGTTCAAGGTTTTCTGGCGCGCCTTATAGACCACCCCCATGCCGCCGCGTCCGAGGCATTCGAGGATTTCGAGTTGTGGAAAAAGCGGGGCGATCTCTTCGGGCGGCAGAGGGGGGTGGGCGGCGGGAGAGTCGCCGGTGAAAACGGTCTGCGTCTTGAGGTTCAGCGCCATGAGACAATTGGGGCACAGTCCGGCGGGGGCGTTGTCCGACAGCGGCGCGCCGCACAGCGGACATTTTTGCGATGAGAGACTGCTCATACCAAATAGTTACCCGTTGGCGGGGGATTGTTACAGACCCGGCTCATTTTTCCGCCGCCAGCGCGGCGGCCAGATGGCGCAGTTCCGCGTCCAAATCCGCGCTGTCGGCCAGGGTGTGGGAGATTTCCTCGCGATAGACCTGGCGGAAACGCTTGCGCAGGCGGTGCGCCGCCACGCGCGCCGCGCCCTCGCTGACGCCCAGACGCGCCGCCAGCGCGGCATAATCGCCCTCCCCGCGCTCCGCCATGAGGCAGCCTTTGAGCGCCTCAAAATCCTCCGGTTTTCCCGCCGCCTCAAACTCCGCGCGCAACCGGCCGACCGTCAAATGGAGCAAAGTCAGCGCCCATTCCCGGTCGAAGGCCTGGTCGGCCTCGAGTTGGGCGGGACAATCGGCGGCGTAACGGCTTTCCGCCAAGGCGGTGTCGAAGGGCACTTGGGCCAGGCCGCCGCCGCGGCGCTGGGCGGAGGCGCGCCGCCATTCCTTGCTCATGAAATTTTTCAAGGCGGCGACCAGAAAGGCGCGCAGGCGGCCTTTGGCGGGATCGGCGGAATCGAGCCAGCGTTTCTCCAGCAGGCGGCGGAAGAATTCCTGGGTGAGGTCCTGGGCGTCGTGCGGGGACTGGCCCCGACGCCGGACATAAGCGTAAAGAGGATACCAGTAGGAGCGGCAGAGGGATTCCAGAGCCGCCGCCGACGCCGGGGCGTCCTTCTGCGTGGCCGCCAGCACCAGCGACCACCGGGTGTTGGGAAAAGCCCGTGCCGCCTCGCTGGATGAGGAGAGGGTGCTCATGGGGCCGTCAAATATGATTATGCACGATTGGGGGCGATTTGCGCCTTCGCTTCGGCCATTCGTCGAAAATTATAAAATTGAAGGGTTGAATTTGGTTGAATTTGGTTGAATTCAGCGCGATTTGTTGAAATTCGGCTGTGAGGTCTGGTTTGGCCGGAAAGCATGCGGCATGGCGCGCGGTGGGGGCGTGAGAGCGCAAATGTTGGTTTGACCCGCTTTGACTGGGTTTGACGCTGGCTGGATGGGCTGGAGCTTTAACGATAAAGTGAATCGTCGCGTTTTCTCCCGAAGCCGCGGCGACCCGCCGGCGGTCCTTGCATTTGACCGGCCCTTTTATTCTCATGCTAGCCATTGAACCACAATTGATGAGAAAAGTCAAGTTTATAATTTGTATTTTTAGCCTCGAACATACGAAGTCATAAAGATTTTATCCGCCAGACCGTTTGGGATCTCCAGCGGCGCGCTTTGGCCGAACTCGATCATAACCCACCCTTTGAGCGGATGGTGGAGAGACGTCTTCTCGGTGTATTTCGGATAGTACAGCCTGTAGTCCACGGCGGGTTTCATGCTGTTGGCGATCGTCTCAAAGGCGCACACCTGTCCATCGTACTCGTCATACAGAAACTGGCTTTGACCCGGGACCTTGAAATCGTCAATAAAAAGCCAAGCTCCGGCGAAGTTGCGCGTCACGAACTCCACTTCCTGGCACAACGGCCAGGGAAAACCCCACCCGTGAGAGTCTAGCCAGAAGATGGTCTCCTTGCGCGTCAACATGGACGGGTCCTCCTTGACCAGCGTGGCGAGGAATTCCGGCGAGGACTGATGACAGACCCGCGCGTTCTTCAAGCCTTGCGCCTTCCGCCGCGCAAACTGGCACGAGGCGGCGTCCGGCTCACAGGAATAGCAACGGATCAGCGGGTGCCTGGCGGCGAAATAGCACAACGTCGAACCCACATTTGCCCCAGTCTCAACGAATTGAACCGACCGTCGCGCCGCCGCCTCGACGAAATCCATGAGAAACTTGTCGCCGTGAAATCCCACGTCGAAGAATTGTGACAACGCCCGGCTCATTTGCGGAAGGGATTGCGCCATCCAAACAGCCGGCGCCAACCTTTGGGTTTTACCGGAACGCGGGCGGGATCTCCGGGCGCGATCCGGGTGTCAATGTCAACGATTGTCATTGAATCGCCGCCTTGATCCAGCGGATGGCGGGTATGCGTCAAGGCCACTTTTGGGAAGAACCTGCCCGCCACCGCCGCCTGAAAATCCGGCAAAATCGAGTAGTACAGGTTGCCCGCGTAACGCAGGGCGCACTGATACCCGGCCGGCGAGAGCAGATGGTCGATCTTCCTTTCATGTTCGGAAGAATCGGACTCGACCAAAATCACGGACGGATGGAAGAGCCGCAAGTCCAGGCCTTGCAGCGCCTGGACCTCGGATCCTTCAACATCCAGAGACAGAACATCAACCGGGCCGATGGGATAGGCCTTCAAGAGGGTCGTCAGTGTGCGCTGCGCGACGGACTGGAGTTGAAAGCCTGTAAAATACGGGGCATAATCGCGCCTCCAGCGTTCTTCCGTGGTGGGGTCCAATGATGAGAGGCTCCCGCGCGCGTTGGCATAAAAGGGCGCCGCGTCCTTGTCGCATTCCGCCACAGCGCAACTGGCCACGATTGAACGCGGCCGGTTGGTCTTGAGCATCTCGATATAACCCTGGTGAGCCTCCACGCACAATCCGGTCCAACCCCGCCGTTCAAAATGGTACGTGTTGCTGAAGCGCTTGCCGTCAATGCAGCCCACTTCGACAAAAACCCCGGAACCTGCGCTGAAGTAGCGGCTCAGAAGGAAATCCTCTCCGTTTTGGCTGAAGTACCGCTCGTCCATGCAGTCGAGAGTTTAGCGCGGACGTTGCGGAAATTCAAGAGCATTCACAGTTTTGTGATCGTGAGGCGGGTCCACTCCATCGGCTGGTGCTTGGTTGTGGACACCGTGTCGTCGGTTGGATACGATGGGTGAACCAGATGAAACGACGTCGCTTCCTGAAGATGATTGGTCGTGGTGTCACGGCTGCCGCTCTGGGGACATCTTTTCTGCCCGCGGCTGAACCGGAGACGAGCGGTCGGGCGGCTCCTGGAGTTCCCGGGCTGGCCGGGGAATACGGTTTTCTCTCCAGCGCCGTCCTGGGACCGCAACCAGAAGCAGCGGTCCGCGCCCGGGTCGTCACCATGGCGCGAGATTACGGCATTCGCGAATTCCAATTCTACGACTGGTTTGCGGACTACTCGACGCCCGTGGCGGGGGATCAATGGACAGATCCCTATTTCCGGCGAAGCGCGATCAGCCGCCGAACGATTGAGACCAGCATCAACGAGGCGCATCGGCAGGGCGCGCGCGCATGGGCCTATGTGCAAGCTGTTGGGGCGGAAGAGCAGGAGCTTGAGAACCCCAACAAGGACATCTGGAAATTGCGCGACGGGAAGGGCGAATGGCACTGGCATCCTCCCGGCGTCGAGAAACCACGATTTCCGACCTACTTCGCCAATTCCGCCTGGGCGGCGCATATGGTTGATCGTTGGGCCAGGGCGATCCAGGAGCTCGGTTTTGATGGCATACACTGGGACACCCTGGGCCGGATTGCCGGAGATTACGGGAAGGAAACAGCCGGGATGCACGCGTTTATCCAGACCGCGCAAGGATTGTTGCAGAAGCAGGGTTTGCTGCAGACGCTTAACTTCGTGAACTTGGCGTGGTGGGACAGGGCGGTGGCGCGCAAATACTTGGAATTCCCCTACGCCGAGACGTGGTCGCCCGAAACTGCGAATCGCTACTATGCCGAAATGGACAAGGAGGACATGGCGGGGATTCGCGGGGTGTTCGCGATGTATCCATCCGTGTCGGTTCCCACCGGTTGGACAGAGACGGATGTGATCCGGGCTCGGCGCAACGAGGGCCGCAAGCATCACTTGGTTTACCTGGTAATTGGGGATGGCGCCCGCCGCATGAAGGGCCAGTACTGGCCCGAGACGGTCCCTTTGACGGAGGCCGAGAGCGCCTTGTTGCGGAATTGAAGGATTGTGAAGGGATTGGCAACGCTCATGAGCGCGGGAAGGGACGGAAGGGACGGATGAGGGGGCGGAGACGCGGCTGTTGCCAACTGCGGCGGTCAGCGGAGTGACCGCCCCACCTGGGGGCGGACGAGCGAGTTTGAATCCTCCTCACCCCGGCCCTCTCCTCCACAGGTGTGCGGAGGAGAGGGAGGAGATTCGGCGGGTCCGCGTTTATGGGCCTGTCGGGGCGCTTTGCAGTTTCTTGAGAATTGTCTTTTGTTTTTGGCGGGGGAAAGGGTTAAATGGGGGTGGATGAAAACTTTCGCCGAACTGGGATTTCCCGGACGCCTCATCGCCGTGGAGGGGCTGGACGGATCGGGGAAATCCACCCAGGTGTATCTGCTGAAACGATGGCTGGAGTTGCAGGGGCTGAGAGTGTTTTTCAGCGAATGGAATTCGTCGGAACTGGTCAAGAACGCGACGAGCAAGGGGAAGAAACGGGAGCTGCTCTCGCCCACGACTTTCAGCCTGATCCACGCGACGGATTTCGCGGACCGCTACGAGCGGCAGGTGGTGCCGCTGGTGCGCGCCGGCTATATCGTGTTGTGCGACCGCTATATTTTCACCGCGTTCGGCCGGGACACGGTCCGCGGCTGCCCGCCGGAATGGGTGCGGGGCATATACAATTTCGCGGCGCTGCCGGACCTGGTGTTTTTCTTCAAGGCGTCGCTGGAGACGTCGCTGCAACGCATATTGGAGGGGCGGCCGCAGTTGAAGTATTTTGAGGCGGGGATGGATTTGCGGCTCTCGGCGGATCCGTACGAGAGTTTCCGCATTTTCCAGGGGCGGATATTGGAGGAGTATCTGGCGATGAGCACGGAATTCCATTTTCTGGTGATAGACGCCAACCAGCAGATCGAAGCGCAGCAGGCCATCGTGCGGGACCTGGTGGCGGCCAAGGTGGATTTGAAGAAATACGCGCACAACAAGTTGCCGCCCCAGCCATGAAGAGTCCCAAGCGCGATTCGATTCCGGCCAATCCGCGGCGCATCCTGGTGCCGCGGGTCAAGCCGCGCCAGTTTTACGGTCAGGGCGTGCCGGGGATGGACCTATCCAAGCTGGGGGGCAAATTGATCGTGGTGGAGGGGGCGGACGGATCGGGGCGCTCGACGCAGATCGCGCGGCTGGTGGAATGGCTGGAGGGGTGCGGGCACGCGACGGTGCAGGTGGGCCTGAAGCGCTCGACGCTGGTGAGCGAGGAACTGGACAAGGCGCAGCAGGGGAACATCCTGAGCCGCACGACGCTGAGCCTTTTTTACGCGACGGATTTCGCGGACCAGTTGGAGAACATCATATTGCCCGGTCTGCGGGCCGGGCTGATGGTGCTGGCGGACCGCTACATCTACACGCTGATGGTGCGGGACATGGTCCGGGGCATGGACCCGGCGTGGCTGAAGAACCTCTACGGGATCGCGGTGGTGCCGGACGCGGTTTTTTATTTGAATGTGCTGCCGGAGGCGCTGGTGGAGAGGAATTTCGCCAAGAAACAGGCGCTGGATTACTGGGAAAGCGGGATGGACCTGGGACTCTCGCGCGACATGTTCGACAGCTTTCTGAAGTACCAGTCGCTGGTGGCGGCGAAGTTCAAGGAATTGCAGGCGAGCTACGGGTTCACCATAGTGGACGGGCACCGCAGTCCGGGGGAAATCAACATCGAGTTGCGCAAACGCATTGAAACGGTTTTGGCCGGAAGGTGAGGAAAGAGATTATGGCGGAATCCACCAGCAAAGGCGACTATTTGATCGGCGTAGATTTGGGCGGGACGAAAATCCTGGCCGGGGTGTTCGACAGCGGGCTGACCTGCCTGGGCCGGGCCAAGCTGAGCACCAAGCACGAGCGCGGGGCGGAGGAGGTGATCGGGCGCATAGCCCGCTGCGTGAAGGACGCGGTGGATGAGTGCGACCTGGACCTGAAGCAGGTGCGGGCAGTGGGCATTGGCGCCCCCGGGACGGTGGACACAGAGGCGGGGCGGGTTATTTTCGCCCCCAATCTCCAATGGGAGGATGTCGCCCTGAAAAAAAGCCTGGAAAAACAACTGGGGGTCCCGGTTTTCGTGGAAAACGACGCCAACGCGGCTGTGCTGGGAGTTTATGAGGCGGAATTGGGGGCGAAACCGCGCGATGTCATCGGCATTTTTCTGGGGACGGGCATCGGCGGGGGGATCATTGTGGACGGGAAACTATACTCCGGCTTCAACGGGACGGCTGGGGAAATCGGGCACATGGTCCTGCAAGTGGGGGGTCCCAAGTGCAATTGCGGCAGTCGTGGCTGTTTTGAGGCGCTGGCCAGCCGGACGGCCATTTTCCGCAAGCTTTCGGAGGCCGTGTCGGCCGGCAAGAAGACGCTTCTGACCGATGCGCTCGGGGCGGATTTGAAGGATTTGCGGAGCGGCGATCTGCGCAAGGCGATAAAGAAGGGCGACAAGCTGGTCGAGCAAATCATTGAGGAAGCGGCCGAATACACGGGGGTCGCCGTGGCCAATCTGATTAACCTGATGAGTCCGCAGGTGGTGGTCCTGGGTGGCGGGGTGATAGACGCTTTGGGCGAGGAAATGATGGCCGTGGTGCTGGAAACGGCGCAGGATTACAGTCTGGCCGCGGCCTTCAAGGGGGTGGAAATCGTGGCCAGCAAGACAGGCGACGACGCGGGCATCACGGGCGGGGCGGTCCTGGCCCGGCGGCAAAGCAAATGACGAATGAAGAGCCAGCTCCCGGAATCAAAAACGATGTGCCTGTGGACTCTCCCCCAGAAGCAGGGCTTGGTTTAGACGGCAGATTCCGTCGGCGAGACGCCGACGGATGCGAGCGAGACGCTCGCGCTCCCAAGGAAGTCGCCAATTATCGGGGCCAGCTCCCGCAACGCCGGGCCGTCATTGATGTTGGCACCAATTCCGTCAAATTGCTTGTGGCGGACGTGGCGGGCGTGTTGATCACGCCGGTTTGCGAGGAAAGCAACCAAACCCGGCTGGGGGCCGGTTTCTACACCACCCGAAAACTGCCCGCCGCCGCCATAGCCAAGACAGCGGCGGCGGTGGCGAGCTATTGCGGGCGGGCGGGGCAACTGGGGGCCTTGTCGGCGCGGGTGATTGGCACCAGCGCGGCGCGGGACGCGCTGAACGCGGGGGATCTGGCGGGCGCGGTGCGCCAGGCGTCGGGGTTGGAGCTGGAGATTCTCACCGGGGAGCAGGAGGCGGACTGGGTGTTTCGCGGCGTGGCCAGCGATCCGAAATTGGCGGGCGAATCCCTGCTGGTTCTGGATGTGGGCGGGGGCAGCACTGAGTTCGTGGTGGGGGAGAACTCGGTTCCGCGGTTCCGCGCCAGTTATCCGCTGGGCACCGTGCGGCTGCTGGAGCAATTGAAGCCGGGGGACCCGCCCGGACTGGAGGCGCTGGCGCGATGCCGGGCGGTATTGCGGGATTTCCTGGAAGAGCATGTGGCCCCGGCTTTGCAACCGGCCTTGGGCGGAGGCGGGGGGGGACGGGAATTGGTCGGGACCAGCGGAACGGCGGCGATCCTGGCCCGGATGGAGGCCAAGGCGCCGGATTTTGACCGGCGGCAAATCGAGTCCACGCTCCTGGCAATCGGGCGGGTGCGGGAGATGCTGGAAGCGCAATGGCAACTGCCGCTGGCCAGCCGGCGGAAAATCCCCGGCCTGCCGCCGGACCGGGCGGACGTGATCGGGATGGGGATCGCGATTTACGAGGCCATCATGGAGCGATTTGGGTTCGAGCGGTTGCGGATCAGCACCCGGGGCCTGCGGTATTGGGCGCTGCTGCAAGGGTGAAGCCCGTGTATTTGGCGCATATTGGCACTGCCATCACTCGAGGGAACGAACCCCTCTCCCTGGCCCTCTCCCCGCCTCGCACGGCGAGGGAATTGGCAACTCTTATGGGGGCGGTTTCAAAATGCGACCCGGTGTATTTGGCTTGGAAAGGGCTGGCGGGGCGATTAGGCTGTTTCGGACGATGATGACGCGAAACGACTCCAAATTGGGAGGGAAGACCGCCTGAGAGAAAAAAAGGGCGGACGCCATTGCAGCGTCCGCCCTCCCAACAACCAAACTAACCAACCCTTGAGCCTGAGCGTGTGGCCGGAGGGGAAAACCAAAAACCCATCCAGTCCCGGTTTCAGGACTCATAAGTATGACGCCACACTCCATGCAAATGTTCAAACTTATTTTTGGATTTCTTTTCGGCCCCCCCCAAACGGCCCCGCAGCCCGGCCAAAACGGCCCAAAATGACCTCTAATGCGCATCATTAACCTAAATCCTGACACCGATATAGGCGCCAGCGCCTGGTATGCGGACTTGGAGGGAAACCGGCTGCTCCTGGACGCGGGAGCGCACCCCAAACGGGAGGGCCGCGCCAGCCAGCCGCTGTATTCGGTCGTGGCCGACGAGGAGCTGGACGCCATCGCCCTTTCCCATTGCCACCACGACCATGTGGGCACCCTGCCGGTGGCGGTGCGGCATTTCCCCAAAGCCCACATCCTGATGACCGAGTTGAGCTGCTACTTGATCGGGCGGGTGCTGCACAATTCGGTCAATGTGATGGTGCGGCAACGGGACGAGAACGGGGTGAAGGATTACCCGCTGTACACGCACAACGATCTGGAGGAATTGGAGCCGCGGTTCCAGGGCTTCAAATACAACCGCGAAATCGAGTGGAATTCACACGCCAAAGCCCGCGCGGGCCGGCCTTCGCCCACCCTGGAGTTTTTCGACGCCGGCCACGCGCTCGGCTCGGCGGGCGTGCTGGTGCGGGGGAAATCGGAATCGCTCTTTTACACGGGGGACGTTTGTTTCCACGACCAGACCCTCCTGAAAGCCGCCCGTTTTACCGACGTGCGGGCCGACGTCCTGATCATGGAAACCACGCGGGGCGACCGCGCGACGCCGCCGGGCTTCACGCGGCCGGCGGAGGCCGAGCGGCTGGCCCTGGCGATGGGGCGGGTACTGGGCAAGGGCGGCTGCGTATTGATGCCCACCTTCGCGCTGGGCCGCACGCAGGAGATCCTGGCGCAACTGGCGTTGATGATGGAAGCGGGCCAACTACGGCGCCAGCCCATCTACATCGGGGGCCTGGGCCGGGTTTTCACCGAGACGTACGATTTGAAGGCGCATTTGACGCATCGTTCGCACCCCAATTTGCAACTGACGGAGGCGCTGCAGCTCATTGTGTTGGAACGGGAGTCGCTGCTGAACATGAAGCTGGCCGGGGGCCGCATTTTTGTGCTGACGGCCGGGATGATGACGGAGGGGACGCCCGCGCACGATTTGGCCATCCGGATGGCGGGGGACAAACGGCAGGCGATTTTCTTCGTGGGCTACGCGGACCCGGACACGCCGGGCGGGCGGTTGAAGGCGTCCAAGCCGGGGGCGCCCTTCGTGTTCAGCGGGAGCGGGGGCGAAATGACGCGGCGATGCGCGCTGGAAGATTTTGATTTGACAGCGCATGCGAGCCGGGAGGCGCTGGTGGATTTGGTGGGGAGGGTGTCCCCGCGGGCGGTGCTGCTGGGCCACGGCGGGGCCACGGCGCGGCAGTGGTTTGAGGAGCAAATCCGCGAACGGTGGCCCAAGATCAAGATCATCCAGCCGGTGCCGGGAGTGGGCGTGGAGGTGTGAGATTGGAGGCGCCTGGATACCGACCGGAGGGCCGTTCCCCCCCAGTTTTGCGGTTTTGCGGGGGAAAAGCCGGATGGCGGGGAAGGGCAAAAAAAGTGCGAAACAACGCTTGACGGGGTTGAGGACGTGGGGCATAGACAAGCCAAACAATAACGGAGTTTACCAATGCCTGAAAAAACTATAGAGGAACGAGTCAAAGAAATCATCGTTGAGCAACTCGGCGTCAACGCCGATCAAGTCACGCCCGACGCCAAGTTCATCGAGGATTTGGGGGCCGACTCCCTGGACACGGTGGAGCTGGTGATGGCGTTGGAGGAGGAGTTTGGGAACGAAATCCCCGACGAGCAGGCGGAGAAGCTCCAGAGCGTGGGGGACGTGATCAAGTACATCGAGGACACGCAGAAGAAGTAGGTGGCCCCGGCCTTCCGCAGGGCAGCCCGACGCGAGCCAGGTTGCCTTTTTTTATGGCGCAAAACTGGACAGACCGCAGAGTGGTCATCACGGGGCTGGGGGTGGTGGCGTCGCTGGGCCACAGCCCGGAGGCGTTGTGGGAGAATGTGATCGCGGGCAAATGCGGGATAGAGAGGATCACCGCGTTTGACGCGTCGGCCTTTGACTGCCAGATCGCGGCGGAGGTGAGAGGCTTCGATCCCAGCCCGGCGTTTCCCTCGAGCAAAGAAATCCGGCGGACGGACCGGTTCGGGCAGTTTTCGGCGTTCGCGGCCTGGCAGGCGCTGGTGGACTCCGGGGTGGACTTGAACAAGACCAATCGGGACGAGGTGGGGGTGTTCATCGGGTCGGGCATCGGCGGGCTGCACACCACCACCGAACAGCACAAGATCCTGCTCAGCAAAGGACCGGGCCGCCTTTCGCCTTTCATGATCCCGATGCTGATTTTGAACATGGGATCGGGCCTGTTTTCGATGTTCCACAACCTGCGCGGCCCCAACCTGGCGACCTGCTCGGCCTGCTCGACGGCGACGCACGCGCTGGGGGAGGCGTGGCGGACGATCAAAATGGGGGACGCGAAGATCATGTTCGCGGGCGGGTGCGAGGCGACGATAGTGCCGCTGGGGATGGGGGGGTTTTGCGCGATGCGGGCGATGAGCACGCGGAACGAGGATCCGCAGCACGCCTCGCGTCCGTTCGACCGGGACCGGGATGGATTTGTGATGGGCGAGGGGGCGGGAGTGCTGATGCTGGAGGAGTTGGAACACGCCAAGGGGCGGGGCGCGCGGATTTACGCGGAGTTGACCGGCTACGGCAACACGGCCGACGCCAGCCACCTCACGGCCCCGTCGCCGGGAGGAGAGGGTGCGGCCCGCTGCATGAGGATGGCGCTGCGGTGCGCCGGGCTGAACCCGGGGGACATCTCCTACATCAACGCGCACGGCACGGCCACGCCGCAGGGGGACGTGGCGGAGACGCAGGCCATCAAAACGGTGTTTGGGGAGGCGGCCCGGAAGATCGCGGTCAGTTCGACCAAGGGCGCGACGGGCCACATGCTGGGGGCGGCGGGCGGGGTGGAGATGGTGCTGTGTGTCAAAGCGATCCAGACGGGGGTGGTCCCGCCGACGATCAATCTGGAGAACGCCGATCCGCAATGTGATTTGGACTATGTGCCCGGGGCGGCGCGGGAAATGAGGGTGAACGCGGTTGTCAACAATTCCTTCGGATTTGGCGGCCACAACGCGTCGGTGATCGCCACCAAGTTCCAGGGGTGAGGTCAGCCCTTGTAAACCACGACCACGCCGTAATCCTCCAGCAGGTTGTGGGTGTCCATGTCCACGTCGCTGTAATTGATGGTGTTGATGCTCACA
>JBEKAN010000069.1:0-14022 GCA_050015895.1 Verrucomicrobiota bacterium | reverse complement strand
TTCGATTTGCTTCAATTGGCGATTGGCGACCGCCTCTTTGACTTCGTTGAGCTTGGCGATGATTTCGGTCGCCGACTGGTCAATGAGGAAGCGGTATTCTGGAACAAAGTTATCGTCGTTGTCGTCGAGAATTTCGTAGCGGAGTCGGGGCGCTTCCCAAGCAGCCTTCTTCGTCTTGAAGAACACGTCGGCATATTTTTTCAGGAGCGCGACGGCGATTTCCTGCCAGCGGAAAACGCAGTCGAATCGGCCGATTTCCAATTCCTGGGATGGAATGAAAAGAGTGTACCAACTGGGGTCTTGCAAGAGCGCGCGGCAAGCGTCGCGGGGAAGGTTCATATTGAACCATGCGCGTTCGTTTTTGAACTCCTGCAACTGGCGGTCGATCTCGCGCCAGTCGAAAAATGCAAGGTGTTCGGGGGCAAGCTTGCCTTCATTGCGCGGGGCAATGTCCGCCGTGGCCGTGAGGTCTGGCGCGATGCGACTCTGGATTTTGGGGTACCAATCGAGCGCAATGTGGCGGCCTTGTAAATCGGTGTCCGGTGGGCCGAAGACGGGCTTGGGTCCGCTGCGCTTAAAGTCCAAGTCTTCAGGCAGGCGCAAAATTTTGAGCTTCTGCGAGCCAAGATTCCTGAAGGTTGGCAGGGTGAATTCAATCCGGTCGTCATTTGGCGGCAGTCCTTCTTCCTCCAGATATTCTTTGAACTGCTGCATGAATTGGGCCCGCACGCCGAAAACATTCAATGTCTCGAGCAAATTGATATGGTCGGGCTTGTTGCGCCGGGCTTCCTCAACAAATGCGCTCCGTTTCAAGCCAAAGTTGTAGCCTTTGAGGCGGACACCCCGACCAAAAAGCTGAATAATTTGTGCGCCCTCCGTCTGACCAACATTCATCAGGCCCATTGTGCTGACGCGCCAACTGCTCCAGCCTTCAGTGAACTTTTTTGAGCCGATGAGCACGTTGATTCGGGAGTCCTGCTCGTTTAACCCGGCGAAAAGGGAAGTGGAGAAGGGGCGCGGGGCCACTTTCAGCAAATCGGAATGTTGCTCGCACAAATCGCAGAGTTTCGGGGCGTCGCCGACATTGATCAGGCCAAACGGTTCATTTTCGCCGATGCGGAGGGCGATTTCCCCGTCGCTTCCTGTCAGATGATCGAGGTGGAGGGCGGCGACCGTAGATGCGTTGAAGATGGCTTTCAGGATGTCGGCGAAAATCTCAGCCGGAGCAAGTCCACGTTTCACCAAGAACGGGAATGCGTGGCTGAAAATGTCGTTGCCTTTCGTGTTGAGCAGGCCAGTGTTGCCGGAGAGCAGCCGCTGAATCCGGGCGACGGAATCGTTGCCTCCCTGAATGAACCCGGCAAGAAAGAGAAGAACATCAACTACGTCAGAAACGTCTTTACGGCCCTCGGTGCGGACTGCGGTAACCTTGCTGCCGACCAGAATCCAGAGTGGGCGTTCAATCAGGAAGGGCCGGAACTCGGACTGGTCTTCCGCGAAAAGTACCAATTGCTGGTAGAAGGCCAGAAGGCAGGCGGTAAGATACAGGCGGCGGACTTCTGCGTCCCGGTCGTCCGCGAGATTCAGAATGCGGTAATCCTTTCCAAAACCGTCGTGGTAGAAATACTTGTAGGAATAGTCAAACAGGACGCATTTGGCGTATTCTTCTGTGAGTTCCGGTTTGTTGGCGGCTTTGAGCGCTTGGCTGAACGTGGCGGAATACTCGAACGTGAACCCCTTTTCGCAAAGGCGGTCGCGATTGCTCTTCCATTTGAAGCCGCCAGCGCCGCGGTGGCCCTCATCCACTAAAACCAGATTGTTTCTCTCAAAGGCGTCCACGGCAACGGTTTTTTCGCCGCTGTCCTCCTGCAACTTGGTGATTTCGAGAATTTCGACAGACTGGCCGGCGAACAGTCCCCGTCCGTCTTTCGAGAATATTTCCGCCTCGATCCCGCTGGCCTCAAACTCTTCAAGATGCTGGCGGGAGAGTCCTTCATTGGGCGTCAGTAGAATCGTGCGGTTTAACTCGCGCTCGCGCTCGTGCAATTTCAGGTAGTGGCGGTATTGGAGAATGTTGACATGCATGAGCAGCGTTTTGCCGGAGCCGGTGGCGGTCCAGAACGCGAGTTTGTGCAGATCGTCAGGAATGTAGGGCCTGACCTGGTCGCGCTCAGCTTTGCCGGCGTTGAACGTAGCAAGATGGGCATTGAGGTCGGCCAGGAGTTGCCCGGCGTCCCGGAAATAGCGGTCCAGGTAGATTTCGGCGAAAAGCAGACCAAGGTACTGGAAATATTTCCAGCGGATCGGGTCTTTTCGGCGGGTGCTGATGGCCTGGGTGTGGCGAACAATGTTCTGGTCGTAGGCCAACAGGACATCACGGGTGAGTTGTTGGCGTTGGAAAAGGCGATTGGCGATGTGCGTGTGGAAGCGGGAAACATTGTTCTCGTCCAGCCCTTCAAGGCTGGTGTCATGCAAGCCTTCCGTGAGAGGAATGAATGAGTCTTCATCGAAGAGGCTGAGAATCCACTGATTGAGGACCAGCCGCTGGTCGAAGCGAAGCGCGGGGGCTTGGGGACGGCGTGCGCGGCGGCTGGTGGTGGCGATGGGCATGGAACCGATCAATTCTTTGCCCACACGAATCTTCGTTTCAGACCGTTAAGCCGGTCGTAACCGATGGTGTGGTCGTGCTGCAATCGGCCAACGAGGATGCCTGGCGCGATGTTCAACCCCTCCGCAAAATAGCTCACTTCGTGGGTGGAAAAGGCGCCGCGCCTGACAAACGCAGCATATTGATCCTTTGGAATAAGAAAATCGGCGGCGAAAGTGTTGGCGTCCTGTTCGGCATGGTCCTCATCTTCAAGCCCTTCGACAAAAACGCCAGTTTTGATTTCCTGCAAAACATGGCACGCCTCGTGGAAAAACGTGAACCAGAAATGGTGGTCGGATTTGTAGAGGAGACTGAGTTGGATGAGCGCCTTGTCCTTCGTCATCCAATAGGTTGCGCCGTTCACCCGCAGTTTTTTCAACTCCGGGGTGAAAACGAGCGCGACGCCGGCGTCGGCGCATAGCGCACGCATTTGAGGCTGGAACACCCCCGGCTCCGTCTTCGTCAAGGTACGAATTCGTTTTAGGGCAGCGTGAAATTTCTCAGCGTCAAACGGCTGGGTCTGAATTTTTTGCGCGTCGAGTTCGCCCTTGCGCAACCACGACGACACAATGCCAAGCTCGTCGGATGCCAGTTTGGATTTGCGGAAGCGCACGGTGAATTTCGTCCAGCAGGCTTCCCATCGTTCGGGCGAGGCGACGCCGAAAAACGAGAGCGCGACACGCACCGTCCCGGCAAGGTCCTGGCAGGCCGGAATCCATCGTTTCTCCTGCAATTCCTTGTATGGGATACGCTTCAGCCACGCAACCTCCGCCGCGAATTGATCCTGCTGCGCTTTACGTGCAAGAAACTCCTGGTAATTGGCGTCGAGGTTAAGCCAAAACGCCGCAGGCGTGCCGAGGGCGGTTTCCAGCTTTACAGCGGTTTCCGCCGTGATGGGCGCAACGCCCTGGATGATTTGGTTGATGGTTTTCCGGCTCAAACCGACCCGGTCCGCCAGGTCAATTTGCGTCATGCCGAGGGTTTCGAGCGTCTCGGCCAAGGTGTCGCCTGGCGGAGTTCGATCCTGCGGTTCGTACCGAATTGGTGTTTTGTCAGCCATGATAGTCTGTGATTTCTGTTACGGTTATTGCTGTGACGTTTTTCCAGTCCAGTCCGCCGTCTTCTTTGCGGGGTATGGGGTCATTGGCGGGCTCAAACAACAGCCTGTAGGGATGATCCAAGTACACCGCCAGCTTGCCTTTCAGATTGCCCGCCAACTCATGGCATCTCGCGCCGGGCAACTGCCGCATCATCTCCAAGTTTGTTGCCGCCGCCAGCTCGTCGAGCCTGCGGCGAAGCAGTTTTCCCCGCCGTTCTCCATATTCCCGCTTGGCACACTCGATTGTTTCGGTGTGCTTGCGGAGCTTCGATGTGCGGAAATATACGTCCACGGGAAATGGATTGCAAGGATTTTGTTTACCTATTTGGTTACACGTTTTTAGACATCCTGCACATCGAACATGAGGCGCTTGAACTCGTCTTCGATGCGGCGGACTTTCCAGGTGTCGTCCGGGCGCTTAAGGTTCTCCAGGTTGTTGTCGCCGTTGACGTAAATCAGGGCGAATTCCTGGTCTTTGGTGGTGTAGCCTTGTTTTTGGAAAAAGGTGTCGAGTTCGGGGTTGGGCTTATCGGCAACGTTGCGCCAAAGGACCAGCACCTTCTCACGGTCAGGATTCAGGCCCTGGACCACCTTGAAACCACGAATGGTGTCAATGTGCGCGACACGTAATCCGAGCAGATAATTGAACGTCTCCACCAAGTCCACGTTTACGGGCCGGGATTCGCCGACGCTGCCGGTGGCGATCTTGAGTTGGTAGGCGAACGGGTTGGTGAACTTCGCCAGATTGAGCAGCGACGCGCTGTCGCGGGTTTCCACGTCCAATTGGTACCGGAGCAGGTAATCTTCACGCAAGGGTTCGTGCTGGCGCAGGAGGTCGTCCTGATCTGGCGCACGCTTCAATTCCAGGTTGTTCAAGGCATCCTCGTAGGATTCCAAGCGGAGATACTTGAACAGGTGGCTTGAGCCGACACGGGATACAGGTTTGCCGTCCTTCCAATCCTTTGAATAAATCACTTTTTGAAGACGGGGCTTCAGTACCGTGTCGAAGTGGTTTCCCATCTCGCAAAGCAGATACTTTCTTCTCCCACCGTCTTGGCGGTTCAGTGAAATTGCTGCGTGCCCGGTCGTTCCGCTGCCAGCGAAGAAGTCCGCCAGGAAGGCGGAGTTTTTCTCGAAGAAAGTCGCGCTTTCGATGAGACGTTCCAGCAGAAAAAGTGTCTTTGGGTATGAAAAATCATCTCCCAATCCGAGATCGTGCAAGTCCGCAGGCTGGGACCTGTACTCGTTTTCGTGCATTAGTGACCGTAATTTCCGACCTGGTGCCAGCCTTTGTTTGAACTGCACGGACCATCCGCTCGTCAGCTTGACAATCCGGGCATCGCCCCTTACCAAATCTTCTCTAAAACGGTCTTCACTCCGAAACCAGCGTCCTTTGAGCTTCGTTCCGTCCGGGGCCTCAATAAGGTATGGCGTCGTGGCGGTTGCAGTCCGTTCCATCGTATCCCAGAAAAAACGCCCATCTGCGTCGCTCTCGCTGTAGCGCTTTAGGTATTCCTCATCATGCCGGATGAAAAACTGTTTCGCGGAATATTTTGACTTTGCCCACGCTATTACGTAGTCATGCTCAACCGCGAAGGCGTCGGCAGCACTTCCTCCGCCACTCTTTGTCCGCCGGGCGAATGTCGCTAAGTGCCCATCAGAAGACAGGGCTATTTCTAACAGGGATATAGCACGATGGAGCTCACTATCGTCCACGCTCAAAAACAACGCAGCGTCATCGCGCAGTAATTGCCTGTAAAGCGCGAATCTGTTGGCCATCATGGAAAGCCATGTCGAGTGCTGGAACGAGTCTTTGTAAACGAAACCGTCTGTGCCGGTGTTGTACGGCGGGTCGGCGTAGATCATCGCCAAGTCCCCTGCGTGTTTTCTGAGCAAAAGTGAGGGCGCTTGGAAATTATCCGAGTGAATAGCCACTCCGTTGATCGCCTCGTCGAGCGTGGGGGCCCCGCAGAGGATTTGCTCGGAAGCGAGGAGCTTTTGCTTGAACTCCTCAAGGAAGAACTTCGTGTCGAGCACCAGGAACGGATTGGCCTTTAAGAATTGCGGATTGCGGATTTTCAATTTCGGATTGAACAGGTCGGGCGCAATTTCAGAGATGGCAAACAGTCTTTCCCATTCGCTCCATTGCGCGTCGTTGACGGCAATCTGCGGGTAGAGCGTTTCGGGCACGCGGTCGAGGGTGACGCAATAGTTCGTTTCGACGATAAATTTCTTTTTGAGCCAGAGCTTTTTCTGGAAGTTCTCCAACTGCTCCAGAAAGGCAATGATCTTGCGGGCGATGGCGCGGATCGCTTTGATTTTGGCAAGGTATTGCTCCACGCGCGGAGCTTGCTCCGTCTCGATGTCGTCAAGGAACATGATCTCGTTCTTGATGAAAAAATCGAGTTCGCGCCGGAGAAAGCCGCCAAGGTCCTTGTGGATGAAATAATCGAACGTATTGCGAGCCGTGTAATCGGCCAGGTGTTTGTCGAGGAGCTTCCGGTCGGGGTTCTTTTCCGTGGGCGCAAGCCGTGCAAGGCTGGGCTTCCAACCAGCGAAGCCGGGGACGTTCAGAATCGCTTCGCCGGCGAGCGTGTTCAATTCTGCCTGTTTGCGTTTTTCGGTGTCGGGCCGGTATTCAAAGCGGATGATGAGTTCGCCCTCGGATTCCAGCAATGGGTCGGTGCCGCAGAGGATGAAGCGGCGTTCCTGCCCGGCGGTGGGTTTTTTGTTGTCCGCCTCGGTGTCGGCTTCCACGAGTTTGAAGTGGACGCGGCGGCCATCCTGGAGTTTGAAGGTGTAGTCGCGGAGATACTCGCTGGTCTTGATGTAATACTGGTCGGCGTTGGCCCAATGGAGCGTCACTTCCTCGCCTTCGTAGGGGATGGCATAGACGCCTGCCTTGTAACGTCGCAACGCGAGAAAGTCGCCGTCCTGGTAATACCGACGGAAGAAATTGGCGAGGTCGGAAAAAACTTCATTTTCGAGTTCAGTCGGGTCGGTGGTCTGTGCAAGGCGGGCGCGGAGTTCCTTGACTTTAGGCGATTGCTCGGTCTGTTCGGCGGTGAAGCCAGCCGCCTGGGCGGCGGCGAGGGCCTGGGCGAGTTCATCCTGAATCTGCGCCCGGTCCCCGGTATCCACCGCCGCGAGGGTCTGCCGGACCTGCGGGAGCAGGTCAGTGTCGAGAAAGCGGGTGACTTCGGCGCGCTTGGCATTCATCACGCGATAAATGCCAAAATCGAGGTCGGCCTGGTCGAGCATGAAAAGCTCGGCGAGCAGGGTTTTCAGTTTTTCAAGATTGGCGCTCATGTCGTCACTCCGGCTTTGGCGTTGAGAGCGCGGGCGAGGGCCTCGGCACGGTGCTCCAGAAACGATTCGAAGGAATTGCTCATCAAAAGAGGTTCGATCTCGCCGTCCATAAAGTGGTTCTTGAGGCAATCGCCCAGCCTGGGGTTTGTTGCCTTGAACATGGCGAGATATTCTCCCGGCGGTTTGAACCCGATTTCGTGGCGTTGTTCGCGGGAGGGGGCAAGGCAGATATTTGCCAGAGAGTGTTCTCTGGCTAGAAATGCCTTGTCTGCCTTTTTGAGCCAGCCACGAGGAAAAACGTGGTGAAGCTCGGTTGCGTTGAACTCAGAGAACTGGGTTGCGACGGGAATCTCGGTGCATGATTTGAAACTCAAGGGTTTTTTGGATGCCAGCAAGCAAAGGATGGTTTGGACCCTGGCGTCACGGCGATCATACCTTGCGTCGAGGATTTCTTCTGCGGTTATGCCCTTGGCCCAACTCCAACTGACACTTTTACCCGCGGCAATTTCGCGGATTGCCAGAGCGTCTTCCTCCATCGTGCTTTCGGGACTGCCAGCGTAGCGGGCGGTGGTGCAGGAGGCCCAAAAGTACTGGGCAAGATGTTCGGCCTGCAACTCGGTCGGGCCATTCCTTTTATTGAGCATGAAGAAAAGCGTGAGCAGCGCAATCGGCGCTTCGTAGGGGACGAGTTTGAGCGTTGGGACGCCAATGCGGGTTCGTAAAAAATCGATGGCCAGTCGGATAGAGTCCTGGAGTTCCTTCCAACAGACCTTGATGTCTTCGGGTGGAATTTTGAGCAAGTGCCGTTTGTGGCAGCCGAATTTTTCTTTTCCCGAGGATGAGCCTGTGCGATCTGGATCGAGTTTGACTGTCAACAAAGACAGAGCTTGCATCGGTAAAATCGGATTTATTCCAGAAAAAACAGCGAGCTCTTTAGCGACCTTTCTCCAGGATTCCCGCAAATCAAAATCCACAGCATACGCCTTGGCTACGAGCAAATCAAATATGGTGAGTTTCTTGCCCGAGTTGTTGATCCGCTCGAAAATCTCACACGCTTCCTCAATTTCGCAGCCCAATACGGTGACACCGGCAAATTTATATTCCTCGGTCAGCCTTCGGCGGGCTTCGCTGAATACCTCCTTGTGAGCTTCTGAGAGGTGGTCGCGGTATTTATCGTAGTTATTGGCAATTAGCTGCGCGAAGGTCACGCCGTTGGCTGGCTTGTCGTTTGTAAATTCTTTCAAATCAAGGTCAAACCACGCCACGTACTTGACCGGAGTCTTCCGGTTCTTGTGGCGAACTTCAACTTCTTTGGCACAAGCAAAGACTGAAGTCACTCGCTGCTGCCCATCGAGGACATAAGATGGCAATTGGTTGGCAGGAGGCTCCGGCAGGGAGAGATTGCCGATGGATCGAACATCACTTAGCTTCTCACTGGTCTGCCAGATGACGAAACACCCGATTGGGAATCCACGATAAACGCTGTCGAGCAACTTAACGGAATCATTCAAATCCCAAACGACTTCACGCTGGAAACGTGGGATTTTCAGCAGTCCCTTTTCCACATCCTCGAGAATGTGGGTCAATTGGAGCGTGTTGATTTCGATTCTTTTTGGCATAGGCGTAGAATGTTTTACACGACTTGCCAGCGAATGGAAAACAAATGCTCGCTGGCCACGCGCTGGCTGAGGCGTTTTTCCAAACGGTCAATGAGTGTGTCGCGCTTGGCTTTAATGTCGTCTTCCACGTCAAAGATGCGCTGACGCTGGGTACGCTTGGTTTTTTCAAGTTCGCGAATTTGAGTTTGGAGTGCGTGCTGTTCGTCAACGGTCGTGGCAAGGCGGGTCTGGCGATTGAGGGTTTTGATTTGCGCTTTTGTGTCAGCCAATTCCTTTTCGGCGGTAAGAACCATGTCGTCGGCCCAGCGTTCCAGGCGCTCGCGCTCCTGCTGGAAGACCTTGCTGTTTGTTTCGAGCGAGCGGGCAATGGCTGCTTTGGCATGGCGCCCGGCTTCCTTTTCAAGGCGGTCGGGTGCCTGAACTTCGGCGGCGTTGGTTTGCACGACGGCCTCGCAACGAAAGAACTTTTCGCAAGTTTCCTGGTCAAGGGATTTCCCTGCATCGGTGATGGCAGAGAAAAGCAGGTGTTCCTCGCGCTCAAAAGACTCTATTACGAGTTTTTGAAGGAACAGCCACCCAGATTGGCCTTTCAGAAATTCCACGGCGGCGATATGGGTCGGGTGCCCACTCAGGTCAAAGACCACCGTGTCAACTGGCGTCGGGCATTGCTTGCCGGTTTCCAGAACGTATTCGCCGAGCGGATGGGAGAGGCGGTACAGGAATTCGCCGGCCACATTTGGATGGTTCTTGGAAATCAGGTGGTAACGACCGGGATGGATGTCGGCCCGGGGAGGAGAGTGAAGATCAAAGGCGAGGGCGTTGTCATCGAAAGCGGCCTGGTCGCGCAGCATATAGCTTGTGACTTTCCAGAAGAGATGGCCTACGCGGTCGAGTTGCTCGCGGGCACGGTCAAGTTGGAATTTTAAGTGCGCGTGAACATCTTCGTCAAAATGTTCCAGCAGCGCGCGTTGGGTTTGGTCGAGCCGGGCACGGATGCTCTCGTCCATTTCCATTTGGAGTTTCTGGAATGCAGCGGCGATTTCGTCCTGGGTGCGGCAAGTTTGGTAAATGGCGAGGATGCGCTTCTCAAAGTCCACGCCAGACTCGATAGTCCCAAGCACTTCATCGGATGCGCCGAAGATGCCGTTGAAGAGGTTAAACTTTTCGGCCAGCAATTCGAGCACGCGGCGGTCAGCGTCGTTGCGCTCGTTGAGAAAATTGATGACAACGACATCGTGCTTCTGGCCGTAACGGTGACAGCGGCCAATCCTCTGCTCGATGCGTTGAGGGTTCCAAGGCAGATCGTAATTGATGACCAGCGAGCAGAATTGGAGGTTGACGCCTTCCGCAGCGGCTTCGGTCGCAATCATGATGCTGGCGTGGTCACGGAAGTGCTCAATGATGGCAGTGCGGATGTCCACTGGGCGGGAGCCGGAGACGCGGCCGGTAGCAGCGTTGGTTCCGAAAACGGGGAACAGCGTGAGGCGTCCGCGGGAGCGACAGGTGGCCACAGGAGGGATGCCGGCGTTGGTCGCCAGCCATTTTTCGTAAACGGCTTTCGAGGCTGCATCGGTGTTGCTGCCGTTGAATAGAACGATTTTCCCGGCATAGCCGTTTGCCGCGAGGAAGGACCGGAGATAGTCTTGGGTGCGGCGCGACTCGGTGAAGATGAGAGCTTTTTGGCTGGCTCCCATTTTTTGCATTTCGGCAAAGCCAATTTCGAGAGCGTTGAGCAAGGAACGCGATTTGGTGTCCACGCCGATGCCGCGCGCCCAACTGATATATCGGTCAAGTTCGGTAATCTCGGCCTGGAGCTTGGCGGTGTCAGGTTTGGGCTTCTCGGCAGGGGCGTCGGCCGATTGTGGGACTTCCGGGGTGTTGGGAAGATCGAGCATTTCGTCCAAGTAATCGGCTTCCATCTCCTCCCCGGTGACGAGGGCCTCGGCGATGTTCTCTTCAGCGGGCAGACCATCACGGATTTGTTGCAGTCGGTCTTTCATCGTTTCCAGCGTGCCAGCGATGGCTTGGCTGGACGAAGCGAGCAACTTGCGCAGAATGAGGGTGGTGAGGGAACGTTGCTGGACGGGGATGGAAAAGGTGTCATCGCGAAGAAGGAACTCGGAGACGGATTCGTAAAGCTTATGTTCGTCGTCGGTCGGGCGGAACGGGCGTGTGATAGCGCGACGCTCGGTGTACTGGATGTATTCGGCAACTTGGTTGCGGAGCGTGCGTTTGGTGAACCCGCCAAGTCGGTTGCGGAGTTCGGCAAGGTCACTGTCCTGGCGCATGAATTGCGACCGGAAGGACGACAAGTCACCGAATAGGTGATCGTCAATGATCGTTGAGAGGCCGAAAAGCTCCAAAAGGGAATTTTGAAGCGGTGTGGCGGTGAGCAAGAGTTTGCGGCGTTCTTCGAGGGCCCAGCGTAGGCGCTGTCCCATTTGGTTGCTGGGCCGGTAGGCGTTGCGTAGTTTGTGGGCTTCGTCAATGACAACAAGGTCCCAAGCTACGGGACGAACATCGCCCTGCATGGCGCTGGCAAAGTTTATGGAAGTGATGATTATGCCTTCGGCCAGAAATGGCGCCGGGTTGCCGGCGCGCTGAGCCTTTCTGTACGTGGTGGTGTCCAGGATGATCGTGGGAAGATTGAATTTCTCCTCCAATTCGAGGCTCCACTGCTTGCGGATGGAAGCGGGGCAAATCACGAGCAAGCGGCGACGGCGCTCGGCCCAAAGCTGACAGAGAACCAACCCGGCTTCGATGGTTTTGCCCAAACCGACCTCGTCGGCCAGGAGTACGCCTTTGCTCAGGGGGGAGTTCAGGGCAAACAGCGCGGCGTCAATCTGGTGCGGGTTCAAGTCAACTGTGGCGTTAAACAGGGAAGTGGAGAGGCGGTCAACGTCGGCACACGCTCTTTGGAGCGTCAATTCATGGGCGAAATACTTGGCATGAAATCCAGTGATCACGACAGTTCAACCTGATTTGGGTATATTTCCGTTCAACGATCTTCTTGGAGACTGGCGCAAGTCGCGCAAAATTGCACCAAAAAAGGTGGCACAAAAAAGGCAGCGTGCGGGAATTTGGGAAGCTGATGTCCAGATATGGTTGCTGCTCGACCGTAAATTCCCCGGCCAGCGGAGACTGGAATCGCTATTTCCTCTCCCCGAAAAAATCATCTGTCCGGCAAACCGAATATCCGTGAATGTCAAAATCCGCCTCAATCGTGGCGGGATTCGCGCCATCCATACTCCCGTCCAATTCCAGCGTCTTGTAAAACTGGAGCGATTGGAGTTGGTCAAGCACGTCCTGGGGCAAGGAGGAAAACGGCTCTCCTTCCGGCAGGAACAAAAGAACGTCATGTGTGCTTGACCGATACACGTCCGCTTTCATCACCGAAAATGTAGTTCGACCAGATTCAAAGGCAAGCCTTGGACGAGGCCGATTCTATGAAGCTCCGCCTGCGCCAGAAGGTCGTCCAGATTTTCGAGACTGTTCGGCTGCACTCCCGGGATTCTGTTGGAAACCGGGAATGCGGGCAAGGTTGATCGCAGCCGGCCATCTCCGTGATTGACTGACAGCCCCTCCCGGCATTAAGAAATACGCCATGAACATCTCAAACTTAACAGCAACCCAACTCCGCCGCATCGTCGCCCTCAAGGAGCAGATCGAGGCGCTGCAAGCCGAGTTCAATTCCATCGCTGGTGACGCCGGGTTCGCCGCTCCCGGTAAACCCGGCGGCGCAGGGAAAATGTCCCGCGCCGCAGCCGCTCGCATCGCTGCTGCCGCCCGGTGGGCCAACGCGAAGGCCAGGAAGGGAAAGAGGCGGATGAGCGCGGCGGGCAGGGCGGCGATCAGTGCTGCGGCCAAAGCGAGATGGGCCAAAGTGAGGGCAGCCCGGCCCGCCAAAAAGCGCAGAAAGTTCAGCGCGGCAGTCAGAGCGAAATTTGCAGCGGCGGCCCGGGCTAGGTGGAGGAAGGCGCGGGCGGAGGGGAGAACAAGGCTGTAGGATTCTTACGTTTCTTATGCTTGATGCCCCAGAAATACGCAAAAGAATGCAGGGCCTTCATCAGGCCATTGAGCAGGACTTGCAAAAGCCCGGCACCATGATGATCACACCGCTGGTTCTCCGCGAGCACGCCGCGATTGTTGACCTGACATCCCAGCTTGCGGAGATTTCGAGCGCTAGGATTGAGCAGCAGACGGCGACGCTCATCAAACTCACTCGAAGGCTTTTTTGTCTGACTTGGATTCTGGTCATTCTGACGGCGGTGCTTGTCGTGTTTACATTTTTCCTCGTAAAACACGGTTGATCTCCTCACCCGACACATAAAGAAAAGAGCCCGCCCAGAAGGCAAACTCTTTTTCCCCACCCCCAATCAAATGGGCTGTCCGTCATTTCCCTCCCCAAGGCCAGCGCGGCAATGGCCGGTTGTCCTGCGGTTGGTTAAGCCAGTGGTAGATTTTGATCACGGCGCACACGGTCAAGATGGCGATGAGCCAGGGCAGGATGTGGATGAACACGATTACCGCCAGAATGACGGCGCCGATGAGCATTCCGAGTTTAAGAGATGGGTGCATCAAGTTATCCTTTCAAAACGAACCGGGCCGGATGCGCGGTGGCATCCAGCCCGGTTCTGGTTATGTTGTTGGTTTTAGATTCCCGGCCGGTCACAGCCGGGCGGCCCTCACTGCCCGCTTCTCCTTGCTGCTGATGATCAGCAGCGGCGTTCCTGTCGGCAGGCCAACCGCGCCTGGGTGGCGTCTAGGCTGTCTTTCCATTGAGGCCGGCGCTGGACTTGGACCAGAATGTCAAAACCCATGAATTCGACGATCTTCACGGCCAGATTCCTTTTGCTGGTTTGCATGGACGAATCGCTGATGCCCAAGCGGTGAGCCGCATCCCGGAGGGTCTTGCCTTCCCCCATGAACTCGACCGCGACCCGTTCTCTTTCCGGCAACGCGGCGACGAACTCCTGCCAGTCCATGCGCCTGGCCGCCCGGGTGCCCGGATCTTCCTGCTGATCGGAGAGCACGTCGTGAAGGAGGAATATCTCGCCGCCCGTTTCGTCATCCGTGGCGACCACTTCTTCCAACGAACTCAACCGGGTCCTGCCATTGATTTGTGTCCCGGCGCCATAGACATCTCCGGTCACATAGCCAGTGGAACGGCACCCATTCCTGAGTTTGACGATGGTGAAATAGGCGACGTTGCCCGCGGTGATCGCTCCACGTCGTCCCGTGGCAGCCCGCGTCACCTTCTTGCCAGCTTGCTCGGCATGATGGATCATCCTCGCGGCCATCGCCGTGCCGTCTTGAACCAGCTCCTGCGCGTCCTCGGAGCCGACGCA
>JBEKAN010000068.1:0-14229 GCA_050015895.1 Verrucomicrobiota bacterium | reverse complement strand
AGCGCGCAACTCTTTCACGCCTTCGCCGCCGCCGGCGGGAAACTCGCCGACCTTCACGTCAATTATGAGTCGGCCAAAGAATTCCCGCTCAAGCGGCACGAGAACAAGGAGGCCAGGCTGGACTGGCGCGTGGAGGCGATGAAGCTGAGCAAGGACAAGGCCTCGCTTTTCTACAACGATTTCCTGACCCTCTCCGGCATTCCGCCGGAGGTTTTCGACTACAAACTCGGCAACCGCAGCGCGCTCGAATGGGTGATTGACCAGTTCCGCGTCACCCGCGACGAAAAGGGCGGCATCGCCAGCGACCCGAACCGCGCCGACGACGAGCAATACATCCTCCGCCTCATCGGCCAGGTCGTCACCGTGAGTTTGGAGACCCTCCATCTGGTTCAGTCCTTGCCGCCGGTGCAAACCCAGCCCGGAAAACCCGCGGGAGAGGATGCCAGGGTGAAATCATGAAGAGACGGGAGAGTGGCCATGCCCGTCGGTGGGGGCAAATCCTCTGGAACGGGAGCCCGTTGGGCGCCTTCCCGCGACGCGACGACTGGGAACCTCCGAAATAAACTTGACCCCACCCGGCACATGCCCGTAACCTGCCCGCGATTGCAAGGCTAAATTCATGTTTGCGCAACTCAAAAGCCTGTTTTCCAACGATATCGGAATTGACTTGGGCACCGCCAACTCCCTGGTGTATGTCAGGGACAAGGGCATCGTGCTGCGCGAGCCTTCCGTGGTCGCCATCGAGGCCGGCACGACCAATGTGCTGGCGGTGGGCGAGGAGGCCAAGCGCATGTTGGGTCGCACCCCGGGGAACATCATCGCCATCCGGCCCATGAAAGACGGCGTCATCGCCGATTTCGAGATCACCGAGGCGATGCTGCGGCATTTCATCCAGCGGGTGCATCACCGCAAGTTGATCGCCCCGCGGGTGCTGGTCGCCGTCCCTTCGGGCATCACCGAGGTGGAGCGGCGGGCGGTCAAAGATTCCGCCACCCACGCGGGCGCGCGCGACGTGCATCTGATCCCCCAGCCCATGGCCTCGGCCATCGGCGTGGGGCTTCCCGTCCATGAGCCGGCGGGAAACATGATCGTGGACATTGGCGGCGGGACGTGCGAGATCGCGATTATTTCCCTGGCGGGAATCGTCTTCAGCCGCAGTTTGCGCGTCGGAGGCGACGAGTTCGACGAGACGATCGTCGCGCACATGAAGCGAGCCTATAATCTAATGATTGGCGAACGGACAGCGGAGGAAATCAAGATCCGGGTTGGATCGGCCTTCCCGCTGGAGCAGGAGTTAACCATGGAAGTCAAGGGCCGCGATTTGGGCGCCGGCCTGCCAAAGACTTTATCCATTCGTTCGGAAGAAATTCGTGAGGCGTTGAAGGAGCCGCTTTCCAGCATTCTGGAGAGTGTGCGCATCACCCTGGAGCGCTGTCCCCCGGAGCTGTCCGCCGATTTGGTGGAACGCGGCATTGTCATGGCCGGGGGCGGAGCGCTCTTGCGCGGCATTGACCGCCTGGTGGCCAAGGAAACCGGGCTGCCGGTGCATGTGGCCGAGAACCCGATGGACGCGGTGGCGGAAGGGACCGGACAGGTGCTGCAAAACATCGATTCTCTGACGCGATTGACTTCCACGAAGACTTAATCCCGTTCGCCCAAAAAACATCGCCGCGCCCTCCGGGGGCGCGGCTGGCAAGAAAGCCGGTCCTGCTGGCGGGACCGGGGCCTGAGTGGGCGAAATGTCAAAGAAGTCGCAATATATAATTTTGGTTTTGGTGGTTTTGCTGGTGGTGGTGCTCTTGAACCTTCCCGCCCAGACGGCAGGCCGCCTCAGGCTGGCCGTCGGCGGGCTATTTGTGCCATTGTTCGGTCTGGCCGCCTCCACCCACGAGGCGGTCGCCAAGGGCGGCGACTCTCTTGTCTCCAGGCGCGAGCTGCTCCGGGAAATCCAGGACCTCCGCGCCTCCAACCAAGTCCTCACCCTCCACCTGCAGCAAACCACGGCGGTTTGGCGCGAAAACGACCGGTTGCACCTGATGTTGAACACTCCGCCGCAGAAGCCGTGGAGGTTGCGCATGGCGCGGGTCATCGTCCGCGACCCGGCCTTCTGGTGGCGCAGCGTGTGGATTGACCTGGGCAGCCGCGACGGGGTGCGCGCCAACTGCGCGGTGCTCACCGCCGACGGCCTGGTCGGCAAGGTGCAAATCGCCGGGGAGACTCGCTCGCAAGTTCTTCTCCTGGGCGATCCGGGCTTGCGGGTCTCCGTCAACGTGCTGGCCGCCACGGGGGCCGTCAACCAGTCCGGCATCCTCATGTCCTCCTCCTCCGGCCCCCGGGAAAACAACCTGGTGGACCTGGAGTATCTTTCGGGCGCCAACGCCGCGCATCCGGGCGACCGCGTCGTCACCTCGGGTGTGGGCGAGGTGTTCACCAACGGCATTCCCGTCGGCCAGGTGGTGGACCTGGCGCCGCGGGACAACGGGTTGAGCGTCGAGGGACGGGTGCGCTTGTTCGCCAACATGGGCGCGTTGGAGGAAGTGTGGGTGATCCTCCCATGAGCTGCCTGAACACCATTTTCGTCCTGGCCCTGGCGTACGCGGGTGTCTTTTTGGAGGGGACCTTGGGCGGGTTCCGCAGTCTGCTGGGCGCGCAATTCAGCCTGCTGCCGGCTCTCATGGTCTATACCAGTTTGACCCGCGGGATTGGGGCCGTGGCGTTGCTGGCCGTCTGCGGCGGGCTTTGGCTGGATTGCCTTTCCGCCAATCCCCTGGGTGTGAGCGTTCTGCCCCTCTTCCTCATTGGGTTCCTGATTTGGCGCAAGCGCGGTTTGCTCTTGCGCGAGCAGGCCTTCGCCCAAGTCGCCCTGGGGCTGGCCGCCGGCGCGCTCTTTCCGCTGGGGACTCTGTTTCTCCTCCTCAACCTGGGCGGCTCGCCCCTGCTGGGATGGGGGTCGCTCTGGCAATGGGCGGTGGCGGCGCTTTCGGGCGGGCTGCTCACCCCGTGTTGTTTCCTGCTCTTTGAGCGCGCGCGGCGCGCGTTCGAGTACCCCGCCCTCCAGCAGTCCAGTTTCCGCCCGGACCGGGAGATCAAGAGGGGGCGCCGGTAATATGTTTATATTTGACACATTTAAGCGGGAGGCCCGCCGGCTGCGCGTCGTCAGCGCGGGGATGGCCGCGGGGCTCTCCTTGCTGCTGGCCGGGCTGTGGTATGTGCAGATTGTCTCGGCCAAACAAATGCGCGGCAGAATGGAGTGGCAGTCCCTCAAGACCAACGCCGTGCCGCCGGTGCGGGGAAGGATTCTGGACCGCGACGGGAAGGTGCTGGCCGACAACCAGCCCCAGTACAACGTGGTTCTTTACCTGGAGGAGCTGCGCGGCCAGTTCGAATCCGAATACACCAACCATGTTCTCCCGGACTACACCAACCAGCTCGTGGCCGATTACCTGCAAAAGCACCCCGGCGCGTCCAAGCCGCCGCCCGGCGCGTCCAAGCTGCCGCCCGGCGCGCGTCCGGCCCTGCGGATGGAGGCCAAATACAACGTGGTCAGCAACACCATTTCCCGCGTGGGGACGCTCTTGCGGCAAACCGATCCGCCGGGCCTGGCCGCCTTCCGGCACTTCTACACGAACTACACTTACGTGCCTATGCAGATTCTCACCAATCTGACCCCCAAACAGATCGCCCTCTTTTCCGAGCAGTTGTCCGGCCAGCCCGGCGTCGAACTGGGCGCCCAGCCGGTGCGCGGCTACCCGCGCAAGGAAACCGCCGCCCACCTCCTGGGCTACGTGCGGCGCGCCGGGGAGATCAACAAATTCCTCCCGCCGGAGTACGAGGGGGAACGGGGGCTGGAAAAGGCCTTTGATGATCTGCTGCACGGCGAGCCGGGCAGCGACTTGGTGCTCGTCAACAGCGAGAACTACCGCCAGCACCAGGAAGTCCTCACCCCCAACCACTTCGGCCGCGATCTTTGCCTGACTCTGGATCTGGCCATTCAACAGGCGGCGGAAAAGGCGCTCGCGGACGAGTTTCCCAACCTGCGGGGCGCGGCCGTGGTGATGGATGTCCGCTCCGGCGACATTCTGGCGATGGCCTCCGCCCCGGCTTTCGACCCGGGCGAATTTGCCAGCGGCATTTCCCCGGCCCGGGCCGAGCAGTTGAACGATCCCAGGCTCAAGCCCCAGGTCAACCGCGCCACCTACGACGCCTTTCCGCCGGGTTCCACTTTTAAGATCATCACCGCCCTCGCCTGCCTGGAGAGCGGCGTGCTGGACCCGGAGGCCATCTACCACAGCCCCCCCAACCCGCTGAAACCCACCCAGGGGATTTTTGAGGAGGAGGGCTACCGGATTGACGACACCGCCCCGCCCGGCGACTACGATTTTGAGCGGGCGTTTTATCATTCCAGCAACAGTTATTTCTGCCACTACGGCATGAAAGCCGGCCTGCGCAAATTGCTGGAAGTCGCCCGGCGCTTTCATCTCGGCGAGAAGACCGACTTCGCCACCCACGAGGAGGTGGCGGGGGATGTGCCCCTTCCGGAACAAGCCGGCAAGAAGATGCCGCTCAACAGCGGACCCTATGTCGCCATCGGCCAGGAAATCACCGTGACGCCGCTGCAAATGACGGGGATGATCGCGGCCATCGCCAACGGCGGGACCATTTTCTGGCCGCGCATCGTCAGCCACGCCATCTCGCCGGAAACCAAGGAGGTGGAGGAGCTCTTTCCCAAAGCCCGCGTGCGCGACCAAGTGAAAATCAACCCCCGGCATCTGCAGATCATCCGCCAGGCCATGCTCCAGGACACCGAACACCCGGGCGCCAATGGCTACGACGCATTCCACTTTCCAGACGGCTCGCCTCGCCTTTCCAATTTCCATGTCGCCGGCAAGACGGGCACAGCCCAGGTCAAATCCACCGCGTTGGATTACAAGCTGGTCACCTGGTTCGACTCCTACGGCCCCTACGAAGATCCTCGCTACGCCGTGGTGGTGATGGTGTTGGACGGCGGATCGGGCGGCGCGACCTGCGGCCCGGTTGCGCGAAAAATTTACGACGCGATTGTGAAACGGGAACAAACCAGCCAGCCCAAACCGGCGCTGGCCGCCAATTAAATGCGCCCAATTCGATTCAACAATCCATGGCAACGGGAGTTCGACTGGCCTCTGCTGCTCTCGGCGGCGGCGCTGGCGGTCGTGGGCGTGCTGTTTGTTTTCAGCGCCACGGAAACCGCCTCGCAGGATTTGCCCTTGTATCAGCAAAAATACTTCCAGCAAATCATCTGGTGCGGGGTGGGTTTGGCGGCGGCGGTTTGCGTTTGCGCCGTGGATTATGGAAAGCTGGCGCGCTGGTCGCGCGTGGTTTATTGGGGGTCCATCCTTTCGCTGGTGGCCGTCATCCTGGCCGGCTCGGTGCGCAACGGCGGGCGCAGATGGATCTTCCACCTGCAACCCTCCGAATTCGCCAAGATCGCCTTCATCCTGGCGCTGGCCGATTTCCTGAGCCGGCCGCCGGAGGAACTGCGGCGGCCGCGGGTGTTCTTCGCCGCCCTGGCATACACGGCCCTGCCCTTCGTGCTCATCAAAAAGGAGCCGGACCTGGGGTCGGCTCTGGTCTTCCTGCCGGTCTGTCTGGTGATGCTCTTTGTGGCCGGAGTGCCCAATCGCTTCCTCCGCAGGCTGGCGGTAGTCGCTGTCCCGGTCGTGGCCGTGATGTTGGCGGTGATTCTCTTCAAGCCGGAGGATGCCAGCTTTGTCAAACCGTACATGAAAGTCCGGTTGCTTTCTTACTTTGGGATGGTGAGCGGCCAGGAGGCCAAAAACGCCAATTACAACGTCACTCAGTCGCTCATCTCGGTGGGGTCGGGGGGGGTGTTTGGAAAGGGCTGGCGGCAGGGCACCTGGCACCGGCTGGGTTTTCTGCCCACGGCGGGAGCGCCCAATGATTTCATCTTCTCGGTCATCGCCGAGGAGGAGGGATTTCTGGGAAGCGTCGTGATCCTCGCCCTTTACGCGGTGCTCCTTTTCAGCGGGATCAAAGTGGCCGGCCAGGCGCGCGATCGCCTGGGTCAATTGCTGGCCGTCGGCGTGGTGGCCCTTCTCTTCACCCACGTCTTCATCAACATTGGTATGAACATTCGCTTGATGCCCGTGACGGGCATTCCACTGCCGCTTGTCAGTTATGGCGGGTCTTCGGTGGTTTGCTCGCTGATCGCCATTGGCCTCTTGCACAACGTCCACATCTATCGAAAGTCTTATTAGTTATGAGTGATCGAAATTTCTCCAGACGCCGCCGCGGCGGCATGCGTTTCCGCCCCAGCGGCGGCTTCGGCAACAAACCCGACCGCTCCGCCCAGGAGGCCCGCGCCGAGGCCACGGGGGATAAATCCCCGGACCTTCCCTTTGACCGCTCCCGCCACGAGCAGGAAATCGAGCGCGCCGAAAACCTCGCCGCCGGCCTGCCGCCCGAGGGCCTGGCCGGCAAATCCCCCCAGGAACTGGCCCCCGCCAGCCGGCGCGGTGAATTCCGCAACCCTCATCTGGACACTCCGGAGCAGGTCGAGGAGGAAAAGTTTGAGCCGGTCCCGCTGGCCGAGCCGACCCCCAAGGGCCTGGTCGAGAACCTCAAAGCCCGCGTCACCAAAGTCGTCAAAAGAGTCCAGCGCCTCATCAAACCCGAGGTCCACACCAACAAGGACATCATCATCAACGCCGAATCCCTGGAAACCCGCGTCGCCGTCACCGAAGAGGGCCGCCTGGAGGAGTTCACCATCGAGCGCACCACCGAGGAGCGCCTGGTCGGCAGCATCTTCAAGGGCAAAGTCCGCAATTTGGAGAACAGCATGAAGGCCGCCTTTGTGGACATCGGCTTCGAGAAAAACGCCTTTCTCCATTATTGGGACATCATCCCCGCCCCCTTCGACAGTGGCGTCGAAGTCGTCGAGCGCCAGACCCGCAGGCGCGACCGCCCGCGCATCACCCAGCAGGACATTCCCCGCCATTATCCTCCGGGCAGCGAGATCATCGTCCAGGTCACCAAAGGCCCCATCGGCACCAAAGGCCCACGCGTGACGACCAATCTCGTCCTGCCCGGACGCTACCTGGTGCTCCTCCCCCATTCCGAGCAAAGCGGCATCTCCCGCAAGATCGAGAGGCCGGAGGAGCGCCAGCGCCTCAAAGAAATCCTGCGCGAAATGGAAATCCCCGACGACATGGGCGTGATCCTGCGCACCGCCGGCGAGGGCCAGAAAAAAGCCTACTTCATCAGCGACCTGGCCCTCCTGCTGGAGCAGTGGACGGAAATCCAGCAAAAAATCAAGTCCCAGCCCCCGGCCACCTGCGTCTTCCAGGAACCCGACCTCATTGAGCGCACCGTGCGCGATTTCCTCACCGAGGATGTGGAACGGGTGGTGGTGGACAGCAAGCAGGCTTATGACCGCATGTGCGCCATCGTCTCGCGGATTTCCACCGGGGGACGGCGCGTCAGCCTGGCGGACAAGATCAAGCTCTACTCCGAGCACCAGCCCATCTTCGACCGCTTCAATATTACCCGCCAAATCGAGAACGCCTTCTCCCGCCAGGTCCAGTTGAAGAGCGGCGGCCACCTGGTGATTGACGAGACCGAGGCCCTGGTGGCCATTGACGTGAACACCGGACGCCACAAGAGCAGCCGCGACCAGGAATCCACCATCCTGCGCGTCAACATCGAGGCCGCCGACGAAATCTGCCGCCAACTGCGCCTGCGCAACATGGGCGGCCTCATTGTTCTCGATTTTATTGACATGAAATCCCGCCGCGACCAGCAGCAGGTCTATCAGCGCATCAAGGACGGCCTCCGCCGCGACCGCGCCAAAACCCACGTCCTGCCCATCTCCCAGCTCGGCCTGCTGGAGATGACCCGCCAGCGCCATTCCGAAAGCGTCCGCAGCGCCGTCTATGACGACTGCCCCTATTGCAAGGGCCGCGGCAAGGTCAAAAGCTCCATCACCATGAGCGTCGAAATCCAGCGCAAGCTCAACGAAATCCTCAAAAAACGCTCCCGCGACGAGTCCGATTTCCAGCTTCGCATCGCCGTCCATCCCACCGTCCTCGAACGCCTGCGCACCGAGGACGAAAAGCTCATCATCGAGATGGAGAAGCGCTATTTCGGCAAGCTCTCCTTCCGTCCCGAACCGACCTTCCACGCCGAGCAATTCAAGATCGTCAACGTGGCGACCAACGAGGAACTGGTCAGCGTCGGCTCCTGAGCCCCCGCAACGCTCATGAAAGAACTGATCTCCAAAGCCGCGGCGTTGCTGGAGGCCCTGCCCTACATGCGGCGCTTCCGCGGCGCCACCTTCGTCATCAAATACGGCGGCAGCTTCATGGATTCCCCCGAACCCGCCGTGCGCGACCGCGTGGCGCGGGACGTCGTCTTCCTGGAGGCGGTGGGGATCAAGCCCGTGCTGGTGCATGGCGGCGGCAGGGCCATCACCGCCGCGCTGGCCGCGGCGGGAATTGAGGCCCGGTTCATCCAAGGCATGCGCGTCACCACCGCCGCCGCCGCGCGGGTCGTGGAGCGCGTCTTGTCGCGCGAGATCAATCCTCAAATCGTCCGCGCCATCGCCGCCCTGGGCGGAAAAGCCAGGGGCTTTTCCGGCGCGACGATCCTCACCTGCCGCAAACTCCTGCTCCCGGGGCCGATGGGGGAGCCGTTGGACGCGGGGTTTGTCGGCGAAGTCACCGCTGTCAACACCAAACCTCTGCTCGATTGCCTCAAGGCCGGCGTCACCCCGGTGCTCAGCCCGACCGCCCGCTGCCCGGACGGCCGCGTTTACAATTGCAACGCGGACACCGCCGCCGCCGCCGTGGCCGTCGCCTTGAAAGCCGGGCGCCTGGTCTTCATGAGCGACGTCCCCGGCCTGCTCCGCGACCCCAAGGACCCCGCCACGCTCATCACGCGCCTGCGCGTCGGCGAAGTGGGCGCCCTGAAAAAGTCCGGTGTGATTGACAAGGGCATGATTCCCAAAGTGGACGGCGCCGTGGCCGCCCTCCGCGCCGGGGTGGAGAACGTCTCCTTCGTGGACGGCCGCGCCCCCCACGCCGTCCTTCTGGAAATGTTCCACCCCCCCCCCGTCGGCACCCAAATCGTATTGTAAAGGGAATGCGCGCCCAACATTCCACTTGAACGCAGCACGGAGAGCGGAGTATCATCGCTTTGTGATACGACGATTTTACGTTCATAACTTCCGGTGTTTGGAGAATTTCGAACTGCCGATTGCGGATCGCTCTTCCGTTTTGCTGATTGGAAAGAATGGGGCTGGCAAGACTACTGTCTCGCTTGCGCTGGAAATCCTTCAGAGAATCGCCCGGGGAGCGAGCAGAGTGGCTGATGTGGTGAAACCGAAGGATCTCACTCGTGGGCGCGCTGAGGTTCCCATGAGGTTTGAGATCGAGGTCAAGTTGGAGGGGCGGACCTATGAATATTTCATCGCCTTCGAATTTCCGACTGGATTCAAGGAATTGCGTGTGTTTGAAGAGGGTCTCGCGGCAGACGGCAAACCGGTCTTTACGCGAGAATTGGCCCAAGTGCGTCTTGCGACAACAAAGCAGGAAAAAGAAGCGAAATTTCTCATTGACTGGTATCTGGCTGCTTTGCCGATAATTCAGGAACGGACTACAAAGGATCCTTTGTTCATTTTCAAGCAGTGGCTCGCTCGCACAGTCATTCTTCGTCCGATACCCAGCTTGATTACAGGAAACTCCGAGCGGGAGACTTTGCAGCCAAACCCCCAGGGCATGGATTTCGGCGCTTGGTTTTCTGGTTTGATCGCCTCCGCGCCGGCCGCTTATGGAAAGCTCGACGCCTACCTCAAACAGGTGATGCCAGACATCAAAGACATTAAGAATCCGGCGATTGGCAAAGACGCTCGAAGTCTTGAGGTTCAATTCTCGAACGAGCTGGGGAGTGTGACCATCCCCTTCGCGGACCTGTCGGATGGCGAAAAGTGCTTTATGATTTGCGCCATGGTCCTTGCGGCCAACGAGGCTTACGGGCCGCTCGTCTGTTTTTGGGATGAGCCGGACACTCATCTCGCGCTCAACGAGGTTGGCCACTTTATCACGACCCTGCGCAAAGCCTTCCAATCGGGCGGCCAGTTCATTGCAACGTCCCACGATCAAGAAGCGATTCGACGGTTTTCTGCGGAGAACACCCTTTTTCTCCACAGGAAGAGCCATCTCGAGCCGACAATTGTCCGGCCTCTGAGTGAAATCAGCGTCAATGGGGATTTGGTCGGCGCCCTCATTCGCGGTGATGTCGAACCATGAGCGTCAACAAGTATTTGCCGCACGTTTTGGTGCTTCCAGAGGACGACGCCAACCGCCAATTGGCCAACGGCTTTCAGCTCGACCCGTCTTTGGCGACCCGCAGAATGCAAATACTTGAGGAGGCCGGCGGTTGGCAGGAGGTCCTCAATCGCTTTACGGCCGACCACCTCCCGGAAATGGAGCGATATGCCGGCCGGTTTATGGTTCTTCTGATTGACTTTGATGGCAGAGACGACCGGTTGAAAGCAGTGAGGGCTGCGATTCCAGATCACTTGGGGGAAAGAGTGTTCGTTCTGGGCGTTTGGACCGAACCTGAGGAGCTGCGGCAAAATCTCGGCTCTTACGAAACCATCGGCTTGGCGATGGCCAAGGACTGCCGCGAAAACACGGATGGGACTTGGGCCCATCGTCTTCTTTGTCACAATGCCGGCGAGCTGGAGCGTTTGCGCGAACACGTTCGCCCGGTCTTGTTCTCCGATGTGTGACATTGGCGGTTCTGGCGTCGCGTGATTTTCCAGGGTTGTTGCAGTTCGCCTCGGAGGTCTCTTCTTCACAAAGTTCCCATTGACGTACAACAGCCTCTATGCTATTGTCACCCCTTGAAGGTCGGTTCCAAAAACCTTCGCAAAGGAGAAACAAAGAAAAAAAGGAGAACAGTATATGGCTTGTTACGGAAAAATCGCTCGTCTGCCCGGCGCCATTCGCGCCCAACTCAACGCCCGCCTCCAGCGCGGGGACGATGGCAAAAACATCCTCGCCTGGTTGAACTCGTTGCCGGAAGTCAAATCCGTGCTCGACGCCGAGTTCGCCGGCCGCCCCGTCACCCCGCAAAACCTCTCCGACTGGCGCCTGGGCCGCTTTCAGGAGTGGCTCGCGCGCCAGGATATTCTGGCCCAGGCCGAAGAGCTGGCCGCCACCCGCAAGGATCTGGATGCCCTCTGCCAGGGCCAATCCCTCGCCGACCACCTCGCCCTCGTCATCGCTTTCCGTTTTGCCGCCATCCTCGCCGGGCAGGGGGCCGAATTGGACGAAAAATCCCTCCGCCAACTCAACGCCTTGCGTCCCATCTCCCAGGTCGTCGTCAATTTGCGCCGCGGCGACCACAATGCCGCCCGCCTGAGGATCGAGAGCCAGCGCTGGGATCTGGCTCGCCAAGAAGCTCTGGCCGCCGAGGAAGTCTCCCGCAAGTTCAACGAAAGAATGCAAATCGCCATCGCCAACCGGCCGTCAGTCAAAACGCCCCAAGCGCAGGCTCTCAAGGGCAGGTTGGGCGACGCTTTGTCGGGCTTGGACGAGCTGGAGAAACTCCTCGACTGCGAAGGCTACGCCACCCCAAGGAGCAAAAAATCATCCCGCCCCAATTCCCCCTCAAAGCCGCCCCGCCCGTCCAATAGGCCCCGCAAGGCTCCGCAAACCAAGCCCCCTCCTGCGCCTCCAACGACCGCTCCCGCCGCCGCGTCACCCGCTCCGCCCAATCCAGCCCCTGCTCCTCAAGCCGGGCCAGGGGAGAAACCCTTGGCCATCCTCTACCCCAAATTGGCCGCCGTTATGTCCAAAAAAGGCTTCGCGCAGATGCGCCAGTCCTCCGCGGCTTTCCCGTCCTCCGTGGCTTTGGCGAAGGAGGAAGCCAGGCAGGAGGCCAACGGGGGAGGCGAAGCAGGCTCCCCTGTCCAATCGTGCCCAATCGTGTCGAATCGCACCTAATCGTGCTATTCTTTATGAAAATCGTGCCCATATTGCTTCCCCACTCCTCACCGAGCTCTTGGGGAGCGCCACCGTCTCGGTCGCATCCGTCGGCGTCTCGCCGACGGAATCCTTCTCCCGGAATTAGGCCACCTTGTGGGTGGCTGCCTCCCCAACACTTCAGCCAACCCAACGAACCTCCCCAAGTTGCTTGCCGCACGGCGCGATGACCGCTATTTTCCGGCAGTCTCAAATTTATGCGCAAGAAAAAAGTCTTCGTCACCGGCTGCTTTGACATGCTCCACAGCGGCCACGTTCGCTTCCTGCAGGAGGCCGCCGTTCTTGGCGATGTTTATGTGGCCCTCGGCTCCGACCAGACGGTCCGGGAACTCAAGGGCCGCGCCCCGGTCAACACCCAGTCGGAACGCAAATACATGATCGAAGCCTTGAGGCATGTGAAAGGCTGCGTGATCAGCAGCGGCTCCGGCCTCATGGACTTTCTGGCGGAGCTGAAGTCGGTGGCTCCGGATGTTTTTTTGGTCAACGAGGACGGCAACACCCCGGACAAGGCCGAGTTGTGCCGGCAGTTGGGGATTGAGTACATTGTCTCCAAGCGCCTCCCCCACGCCAATCTGCCCGCCCGCTCCACCACGAGCCTGCGCAAGGAATGCCTCATTCCCTACCGTCTGGATCTGGCGGGCGGCTGGCTGGATCAGCCTTACGTCTCCAAATACGGCGCCGGTTGCGTCCTCACCATTTCCCTGGAACCGCTCATTGAGTTCAATGAGCGCAGCGGCATGGCCTCCAGTTCCCGCCGCCGCGCCATCGAACTGTGGCAGACCGACCTGCCGGAGGGCGACCGCGAAAAGCTGGCCAGGGTGTTGTTCGCCTTTGAAAATCCGCCCGGCACCAAAGTCTTCTCCGGCTCCCAGGATTCCATCGGCATCGTCTTTCCCGGCCTCAACCGCCTGGATTATCGCGGCCAATACTGGCCGGAAAAAATCACCTCTGTCTCGGACGAGAAGATTCTCGACTGGATCGAGCGGCATTTGTTTTTGATTCCCCTTGGCCAGCGCGCGGCCGATTACAATGTGTTGTCAGGCACCAAAATCACCCCGCCCGGAGTCCGCGCTCTGGCCGCGGCCGCCGATGGATGCTGGCGCGCCATCCGCGAAATGAACCTGCCGGAATTTGGACGCCAAATGCGCGCCTCCTTTGAGGCGCAGGTCCGCCTCTTCCCGCGGATGAGCAACTCCGCTGTCAAGACTATGCTTCGGAAGCATGGCGGGGAATCCCTGGGCTGGAAACTGTCCGGCGCCGGCGGCGGCGGCTATCTGGTTCTTGTGGGCCGCAAGCCGGTTGCCGGCGCCATCACCCTGAAAATCCGCCGGCACAATGTCTGAAAGCCATTTTACCATGAAAACGAAGAACCTCCTTGCGACATGGGCACATCTTGAATACACCAACATGCGATTTGCCATTTCCCTCGCCCCGCGAAGCGGGGAGAGGGCAAGGGAGAGGGGATCGTTCCATTCAATGGTGGTAGTGCCAAGATGCGCCCTTGCGACATTTGTTTGTCTTTGTCTGGCCTCCAATCCGCTGAGGGCCGCCGACTGGCCCCAGTGGCGCGGACCCAACCGGGACGACGTTTCCACCGAGCAAGGGCTGCTCAAACAATGGCCGCCGGGCGGCCCGCCCCTGCTCTGGAAGGCCTCGGGAGTCGGCGCGGGACATGGCGGCGTGGCCGTCGCCGACGGCAAGGTGTTCACATCGGGCGACAAGGACGACTCCAGCCTCGCTGTGGCCCTGGACGCGGCTGGCGGAAGCGTGGTTTGGACCGCGAAAATCGGCAAGGCGGGGGGCGGTCCCCCCGGCCCGCGCAGCACGCCCACCGTGGACGGAGACCGGGTCTATGTGCTCGGCCAGTCCGGCGATTTGGTTTGTCTGGAGGCCGCCACCGGCAAGGAAATCTGGAGGAGGAGCCTGGAAAAAGATTTCGGGGGCCGTTGCGGCGGCTGGATGTACACCGAATCCCCGCTGGTGGACGGCGACAGGCTGGTCTGCACCCCCGGCGGCGCGAAGGGCGCCCTGGTTGCTGTCAATACTACAACAGGCGCGTTGCTCTGGCGGACCAAAGAGTTCACCGACGCCGCGGAATACTCCTCGCCCATCGCGGCTCAGATCGGCGGCGTCAGGCAGTACGTCCAACTCACCGGTGACAATGTCGTCGGCGTGGAGGCCC
>JBEKAN010000067.1:0-14412 GCA_050015895.1 Verrucomicrobiota bacterium | reverse complement strand
GACTGCGCTGAACGACCAAGGCGCGAAAGAGCTTGTCGTCAATAAGAACTTTCTCCGCTTCGGCCTGGTCCACCTGAAAGAGCTCGCCGTGCTCGCTGCCGGCGATGATGCGTTTTAGGTTTTTTTCAAGCTGCTGGAAATGGGCTGGCAGATTGTGGATGCCAAGGGCGCCCGCGAATGCGGCCTGATTGTCCACGCGGCTGAAAAGTTCTATTTCGTGCTGGAAATCGGTGAGGGCGTTGTTGACTGGCGTGGCGGTGAGCAGGAAAACGGTTTTTGTGCCGATGATGTCGTAAAGCTTCCAATAGCGGGAGCGGATTTCTCCTTCCTCGGTGTTGGCAAGGCCGCGATTGCGGAAGTGGTGGGCTTCGTCAATCAGAACCACGTCGGCCTGCTCTTTGATCTGCTCAAATTCGGCTGGGAAATCGTGCCCGTCGCGGTCCGGCTGCCGCATGAGGTCGGTGTGGTTGTAGATTTTGAAGGGGAGAAACCCGTTCAGCAGGTGTGGCATGTAACGGCGGATGGTCCGTTCCCAAACCGCCTCCCGGCCCGACTTGGGAACCAAAAGGACAACGCGCTTGTGGTCCCGCATGACCAGGCGCTCGATCAACATGAGGCCGACAAAAGTTTTGCCAAGGCCGACCCCGTCGCACAGAAAAGCGCCGTTGTGCTGGCGGCTGATTTTCATCAGGGAGTGGTAGCCTTCCTTCTGGTATTCATCCAAGACGGGGTAAATTTTGGATTTTGTGGTTTCCCACTCCGCCTCGCCGGGGGTGTGGTGTTCAAAGAGCTCCTGTAGGGCCTTGGCGTAAACGTCAAATGGCGTGTATTCCGCAATCTGCCGCTGGATCACTTTGACCACCTCCGGCGTGATTTCCTCCGCCTCCTGCCAGTGCTTTTCATACCACTCCTGCAATCGGGACACGTCGCCCGGTGCGCGGATTTGGATGTTCAATTCGATGTTCTGCGTGAGGCCGGGCACGGTGAAATTGCTGGACCCGACAAGGGCGACTGATCCGATCACGGCAACGCGGGGATGGGTGATGTAGGCTTTGGCGTGGAATTTGCGCTTGGCGAAGACGCGGCACTGGATTTTGCCCTGCTGCATGGCCTGCACGACGGCCGCGGCCCCTGTGAGCAAATCGTTGGCCTCTTTTTCGCTTTCCAGACTTTCGTCCAGTTTCTGGCAGACATTCTTGCACAGCCCTTCAAGAATGGCCTGCCGGGTGCGAGCCGTGCCCTGATCGCCCATGAGGATGCGGATTTTGTCCAGCTTTTGCCATTGGCCGTCCAAGGCCAAGAGCGCCCCGATTTCAAAGTAGCCACTGGCGATGTCGAAGGCGCTGGCGATTTCCGTCCAGTCCTGGAGGTATTTCAGCCCCTTCCACGTCTCGTCGCTGTTGTCAACGATGAAGAGTTCGCCGCCGCTTTTTTCCTGCCCGTTCATGGTTCCGTGTCTTGGGTTCGGTTGTATGATGGCCGGTTCAGGCTGGAATTCGAGCAAAAAAGGCGCTTTCGTATGGATTCTGTCCTGTCTCCCTCACGTCCCACCCTCTCGCCTTCTTCGATTGCCTCTCCAGCGAGTTTTTTAACGACGCTCCCTTACTTCTGGCTTGAGGCCACGCTTGTTTGGCCTGAATCACTCCCACGATTGCTCAACTTCTGTTGGGCTTCCTGCTCCGCCACCACCTCCGCGAAATTGAGCGTCGGGAGGCATACCGGCCCGTTTGGCGACCGCGCCGTCACATTGAGCACAATTTCCCGGATTGCCGAATATAACAGGCTTAGGCCATTTACCGCGGCGACCTGTTCGCGCCTTTCAGCAGGAAAACTCTCGTGAATCTCCACCAGCCCCTGAATTCCAATATCCGCCTCGTAAAGAAAGGGCGCTTCTGGATCGTTGCTTTTCAAAATGACTCGAAGCACCAGGACCCATTGCCGCTCATTCTCCGCATTTTTCTGCATCAAAAACGTCGGCTCCAAGTTCAAATTACCCTTTGGTGTGCCTTTGACGTTCGCATGCACGGAAACATGCGTGAAAAAGTGCTGCTGTAACTGTAATGGCGAGAGCGCTTTCATGTGCTTCTTCTCATGGTCGTTTTCTTTTCCGATGCCCTCCTCCCCTCGGACGGCATTGGGAAAGAAAAGCGACTTTCGTCGCTTTGCTCCGGCGGTGGGCGACCGTGAAGATTACGGGCCTGCACTGGCCCACAAAACCCTCGCTCTTGCGATCTCTCTTCTTTCTCGGCCGGCGCCCACGTCATTCCCACCGACCACATCCCTTCGTTCAGCCATGCCGGTACTGAGGCTGTGGCGATTGCCATCCCAGGCGCGATTCGCACTTCGTCCAGAACCGCGAGATATTGCTTGCCACCTTGTGCAAGGTCCGCCCACGCAATGCTTATTTGCTGTTGCGCTGGGAAAATGACCTGGGTGCCCCATGCCATCGCGGCCGCACTCCTCATGGCGTGGGCCATCTTGTACTTCACTCGAATCAACTCGTCGCTGCTTGCGTCCTGCACCAGCCAGGTTTCCCATCGCTTAACGCTTGCCAACCCGACCCGTAAGAATTCGGCAAACTCGATCTGAGTCTTGCCCAGATCCTCACGAATGGCTTTTATTTCGTCGCTCGTCAGCCTGCCATGTTTCACGCGGTAAGCATCGGCTGTTGCTCGGCGGAGATCCCCCAACTGCTCTTCTGCCAAGGCCACATGGCCGCACCTGTTGCACACCATGCCCCCTGTTTCCACGCTGACGCGCTCTCCCTTGAACTCCTGCTCAATCACGGCATCCGGCTTGAGCGTGAATTCCTCCCCGTTGCACCGCGTGCACAACAAATAATCATTCGTGTTCATGTTTCGTCGCGATGCACCCTCAGGTGCAAATAAACCCATTCGCCCGTCGCATTTTGTCTCATCACAAACTTGATATACATCTGAAATCCGAAGTGGGCGCTGGGCCACGAATATGCCCAAAGCTCCTCATCTCTTATTTCAGGCTCATACGATCTTGTCGGCGGGTGGCATCCTGCGTAACATTTCTCTGGTCCGCAGTCTTGGATCTCTTTTACGAGTATGCCCATTACACTCCAAAGCTCTTCACTCTCAATGCTCAACTCATCCAAATCGCTGGAGAGGTGCTTTTCTTGTACCACCACCATGCGCTTACCTGCGCTGATGGCCGCCAAAGCATCCGAGATCTTCTTGTGTTTTTCGTGATTTGACGGCCTGGTGGGCGTGTCGTTGTTCATTCATCCTCGGTATCATATGATACTCTTATCGTCTCGTCAACGGATTTCTTTAGTGCTCCTTGGCATAATCTATCTAACTGGCTATCCATAAAGCACTTACGAATAAGATATTTTTGGTTTCGGTGCCTCTTTCCGCTCGCCAAAACGTGCGTATTTGCCCTCTATTCTGCTTTTTTTCACCTTTTGGATCAGCCCGAATGGCTTCGTGAACCACCTTTTTGGCTATTCCTCTTGCTCTGCCTCGTTTCCTCCCACCGCTCCAACCTCCATTGGATCGGAAAGGTACGCCAACCTTTCTCTGGCCTCCCTCGCTGGCATGTCGGCTGTGCTGCGATGGGTCTCCGGGCGCGGCACAGGCGATTTGCCCGTAATGAAGCGCAGCTGAATGATGTTCCCCCCTTCCTCCCCCCACTGACTGAATTGAGCCGCGGTGCGCTCGGGGTGGCACGGGGACTGCGCGGGACGTGCCTGCCAAGCCGGGGTTCTTGGCGCGCGGGTCTGCGGCTTGGCTGGACTCGCCCTCCCCACCGTCGCACAACGGATGTTGGCTTCGATTGCCGGGCCGTCTGGACATGTTGGCCCGCGTCGGCCTGAGTCCGCGATGGCGCGTCGGGGCCTTCATGCCTGACGGCGGGGTCCCCGGTGACAGGGTGGCTGTGCCGGGTTCCCTGACACCGGGGCGGCAATTGAAGCCAACAGTCCGTTGTGCGTAGGCTGGGATTTGCAGTCCCCGTGCCACCCCGACGCAAAGCAAAGCAGTCCTCTGGCAACGATTGGGCCGCGCGGGCGCGATCTTCTGGCGATTGGCGGCCAGGATCCGGGGCTGGGCCGTCGCCCGGAGGGGCTGCGGCCGGGCGGAAGGCCAGACGCGGAGCTTGGACGCCATTGGCCGGACTGATTTGGGGGCGATGTGAGGGCGGAAGTTTCGACAAGGCCCTGATGCGCGGCTTGCCGGCTGACGGGACTTGGCGAGAACTTTCGCGCTCACCGCGCCGGGGTCGGCCTGTCTTCGCCGATTTGAGGCGGTGTAACGCAGTGGAATGGAAGCGCGGGCCGGTGGAGCGGTTCACCGGCTGGCGCTGAAATGGAGCGGAGTGGAACCGGCTTGAATTGGCGAAGTCAGGCCCCGTCCGCAGCCGATGTGTCGCTGGAAGCTGCTGGAGGCGACTCGTCGGCGGTCGTGGGCGCGCGGGGCCGCACTCCGCATTTCGTTGCAGGCCCAGCCTCGCAAGCTCGGTGAGAAGCGTAGCCGGAAACGACATGCGCTCTCGGCGGTGTTTGGGCAACGGGGTGGCTTTTGTCTTTCGGGCCAAAGGGGCGGGCAAAAGGGCAATTCCCCGGGCAATGGGGATTTCTGACCTTGGGTTGTGGGGTTTCCTTTCCGCCCCACTCGCGCGCGCAGAAACCGTTCGATTGCCCCGACCACAGAAATGCGGGCCAACATCACTGCCGGAAACCGCCTCCTATGCGCGCGAGTGGAAGCGTCCCCGCGCCGGAGCCTGGAGTCCGACTGCCCCAGACGGCGCGTGGGCTGGCCGGAGGGTGGCGGGGCGGCCAGAGCGACGGCGGAACGCGCGCAGCCGCCAACATGCTAACGCAAACACCGTCCGTCGGTTCCGCGCGCCTGACATTCGCTCGCGCTCGCTGGCGTTCGCTTTCCCCTGGCGTTCGAATGCGCCACAAAACGAGCGAATTTGCTTTTCTGGGGATATCGGGCCAACTGATTATCTCCGTTCGCTGTCAATTGACGTATAGGCTCTCCCCGCGATTTTTGCCAGCCTCCGAAATTTTGCGGGCGATTTTGGTCATCCCGATTTTGCTTATTTCTGGGATTCCTCTTTCCTTGTTCCAATCCAGATGGTTTATCCTGATGGTTTATGTTGCAACTTGTTGACCTCTCGTTAGTTGTGTCAATCCATCCTTTTGGTTGCCCCTTTGAGTTTAGGTTCTCCTTGAGCTCGTTTGCCTTGACGGGTCGCGGATGTCCGCCGTGTGGCTGCTTTCAGAAAAAAACTATTGCTCCTCCACCACACCCCCATCTTTTGCCCTTTTTCCGACCAGCCTCCTTCATAATTCCTCGATTTTCCCTGCTGTCACTTTCCTGAAATCATCGCACACGTTCTGGATAGTTCTCTTTTGCTCTTCTGTCAAACCTAATATGCTTCCGATCTTGTCCGGCATAGCTTCGATCCCCTCAAAAATTATGCACATCACCTCCTGGTAGTCCTCCATCTTCATGAGTTGCTTCCTGTCCATCGCCTCCGCCAACTTTAATTCACGCATTTTTGTCAACGCCTCCGCCTTCGTTTTCAACTGAAACCATGTCAGCCCGGTTTTTGGATCAACGTTTGGGTCGTTCTTGGCTCGTTTATCCTTGTGCTTGGCGATTGCCGCGACCGCCCTCTCCATGTCGTATCTGGCCGGCTTTTCCCCCTCATTGGCTGGCTCTACTCCTTCTATTGCGAGCCATTTCTTTACCGATCTGCGATCCGCCCGGGTGATTTCCGAAAGTCTGTTGACCGTTACAAACTTTTGCATTGGCTCATCACCTCTCCTCTTTCTCCTCCCCTCCCTTGTCCGCTTGTATTCTCTGGCTCTCCTGGACTTTCTAAAACGCGTTTACCAAAACGCTTCCATGTGTCAATAAAATATCCAAATCGGTTTCTGACTGTCCGGCCCTCTTTCAAAGCGTTTTCCAAATCCGCCAGCACCTTCTCCGCCCTTTCTGGGTCTTCCCGGATTAACGTGCGAACAAAGCCGCCGTCGCGATCCATGGTCTCTCTTCCGATCAGATCCCGTGCTTTCGACATCAATCTTCCTTCGCGCTCTGTCTTCTTCTGGATTTCACTCTCGCTCTCGCAAACGCGTTTAGGCTGGGTGCTTCCCGGGTAATCGTTTAAACGATTAGCTAAACGCTTTTTTTCTGGTTCTCTGACGGTTATGGGTGACATCACTGTGTCACTCCTCCCCTGGCACGATTCTGTCACCGCTCCCGCGCCTGAGCTCTGCCGCTGGTGACAATTTGTCAGGGGTGACAAATTGTCAGCGGTGCCCTCACGGTAACGCGCCTTTAACTTCCCTGCCTTGATGTTGATTTTGTAAATCGTTGTTCTCCCTGGTCGCTCCCTGACCCTCTCCAAAATCCCCTTTTGTTCCAGGCACCTCATTGCCCGCTGCACTGTTCTTGGGCTGCATTTGATCTTCCATGCGATCAATCCGACTCTTGGAAATATGTTCCCCCCTTCGTGGTCTGCGTGGTCTGCCATTGCCAATAACACCGATTGTTCTCGACTCGACAAATCCAAGTCATACACCTGGCCCATGATTTTCGCGCTCATTTATTTGCCTTGCTCCGGGGTTTGATGTTTTTGAAATATCGCTTGACGCACTTCCTCTGGGTCGAAGAAAACCAGCCTGCCGATTTTCGTTGATGGGATTTTGCCGCTGCGCTGCTGGTTTCTCAGCCAGCGCAGACACGGGCGGCAGTTCTTTGGGAACAGGTTTTCCAGGAGCGTTTTCCCGTCCACTAATTGACCTTCTTGTATTTTTGTATTCATATTATTCTTTTTGGGTTTTCTCATTTCACGGAGATTCCCTACAAAAAAGCGATTCTGTCAAATTTAGCTTACTTAAAAGGGTGAAATGTCGCCCTGAAATGAGATTCTCTTCTCCCCCTCCGGCTGGACCTCTATCTTGACCTTTCGCCCTTTTGCCCGATGTCCTGCACCCTATCGCCTCGCCTTGATTGCTCCCTCCTCCTCATCCCTCCCTGCCCGGCAACGACTTGGCTCCCACGCTCGCTCGACTTGGCTCCCTCTCCAAATCTGCTGCCAACGCATACATCCCCGCCTCCCTCCGGCACGATCTGGCTCTTCGCTCGCCTTTTGAGGCTGCTTTGCGAGCGTCCAGCGTTTCCCGCTAATTCGTCGCAACCTCCCCAGCTTCATGCCGCCACTTGCATGGGGATTATCTTTCCCTTCGCGGGCTTCGCCGATGCCGGCACGATGGCCCAAAACGCCTTTGTATCGTTCTTGTTGACTAATCCTTTGTAATGCCGCTGGATTACGTCTGGCGAATTTCCCGCCCATGCCGCCGTCTTCCCCTCGTGCTGGTGCTCGGCCAGGTGGTTGGAAATCCCCGTGTGCCGCATTACGTCCGCTGTCCACGGTTTCAACTCGGGCTTCCCCGCCGCCCTGCCGCCGTATCCCGCCGCCGCCTTCACGGCGTCAAAGTCGCGCCGGGCGTTCTTCCCCTTGATCGCGGTCTTCGCCAAGACGTGCGCTTTCAGGAATTGGACCGCATTTTTCGGGATTTCCACGATTCGGCGCTGGCGCATTTTCGCCAGCTTGGCCCCGATGGTCACGGTCTTGGCTTTGAGGTCAATTTCATTCCAACTGAGGCGGGCAAGCTCCGTTGGCCGGATGGCGCAGAAAAGGCCCAGGGCCACATACGGCATACAAACACCCCCCTTGTGCGCCTCCGCCGCCTGCACCAGGCGTTTAACGCCGTCCAGGGGCAGAATCTGCGGCTCTTCCTGATCCACTTTGATTGTCTCGATGTGCTCAACCGGGTTGCGGCCGCAATATCCCTGATTGCCGCACCATTTGAAGAAGCCAAACAACACCCGCCGGTCACTGATCCGCGCAAACGCGCCCTTGTTGCCTTTGTTGATCACCGCCTCGACGTCCGCCTGCAAAACGTCGCTGACCAGCTTTGTCGGGTGCAACCGGCAGAAGCGGCCTATGCGGTCCTCCAGATTGCGCAGCGTGTCCGGGCGGCGCCCGGCCTTCGTCTTGGCCTCAAGGAAATTCTCGAGGGCCTTGGACAACTGGATTTTGACGGCTGTTTCGCGGTAATTGGTGATGAAGAACTCCACCGCGAGCGGGAGCGGTTTGTCGCCAAGTCTGTTGAATGCGACTTCCGCCTGCGCCACTTGCTCCGGCGTCAGGCGTGTTTGCGTGAATTCGACCTTGGCATTTTCCAGCCCCAAATACTCCCGCTCCAACTCCTGCTGCCGAATCGTGGCGGTTTCGATGGTGTCGAAATTCTGCCTGATCTGCCGGCCCTCGCGAGTGCTGCCGGTCACGCGGAATGACTGCGATCCGCCGCGATTGGTGAACTGGACGATCCTGAATCGTGTTTTTGTTGTCATGGCTTGAACTTTAGCATCCGGTTGCTAAAACGTCAAGCCCTATTTCAAAAAACATTGAAAAATAAGGGTTTTTTTGATATTGAACCACGCTTTCGTAAAGCGCGGGTCTCCGGTTCGAGTCCGGAAACTGGCTCCATTTCCGATGTGCTGGTGCACAACGGGTTGAGGAGCAGAGAGCACCCCAAAAAACGGCATTGTGAGAATCAAAGCCGGAACAAACGGGGTGGTTTAGATTATCCGGAGCCGGGCAATTCCAGTTGCTGGAAGGCCTTGGCCAAAACAGCCGCGGATTCCACCAAGGCGGCCCGCTCCTCGGCTGGCAGCGCAACCTGCAATACCCGTTCAACCCCATTTCGGGAGACGATGCAGGGAATCCCCAAACTCACACCGGCAAGGCCATACTCCCCCTCCAGCACTGATGAGACGGTGAGCACACCATGCTGGTCGCGCAAGATCGCCGCCGCAATTCGCGTCAACGCCAGCCCAACGGCGAACCAGGTCGCGCCCTTGTAATCAATGATGTGATATGCCGAATGCCTCACTTCCTCCGCAATTCTGCGGCGCGTGGCCTGCCAATCGTCGCACTTGAGGCAGAGGCGGCAGTACTCTTCGATGGGCATGCCAGCCATGTTCGTCATGGACCAGGCGGCAAATTCACTGTCTCCATGCTCCCCCAGAATGTAAGCATGGACGTTATGCACATCCACCCCGCAGTGCTGGCTCAACAAATGGCGGAATCGCGCGCTGTCCAGCACGGTGCCGGACCCCAGAATGCGTCCGCGCGGCCAGCCAGACCGTTTGTGGGCCACAAAGGTCAGGATGTCCACCGGATTGCTCACGATCAACACGACGGCCGGCGAATGCTGGAGCACGATTTCGTCAATAATGCCCTGGATGATTTTCACGTTTCGTCGCAGCAATTCCAGACGGGATTCCCCGGGGCGTTGTTTGGACCCGGCCGTGATCACAATCAGGCCGGCGTCGCCATAATCCGCCCCCTGGCCCTGGTGAATCTGCACAGAAGGGAAAAAGGCCTGCCCGTGGGCCAAATCTAGAACCTGTCCCAGGGCCAGTTCCTGATTGGCGTCGCGCAGCACGATCTCATCGGCCAAGCCACTCTGCGCCAGCGCGTAGGCAAACGTGGAACCCACCGCCCCGGCGCCCACAATCACCACCTTTCGCCGTTTCCATGTGTCAGTCATAATCCACTCCCCGACAAAAGGAGAATTGAAAGGGCGGCCCGGGCGCGCTGCATGGCCAATACATTAGCAATAAACTTGGCGCAATCAAGGGTTTTTCCTCTTTTCCCGGCGGGCATGCGCTTGGAAGCGGCCCTCTCCCGGCCCCCGGCGGACAAATTGTCCCGCGCGCCGCCGCTCCGGCGGATGCGGGCGCGGCGCGGCGGAAGCCGCGTTTTTTTGCAGTTCTCATTTGCAATTTCGCGCGTCTGATGTTTAATATCATGGGCGCTTATGAAAACCAAATATCCGCTTTTTGCAAACTTGCACCCGGTTGACTACCGGCGTTTTCGCCATTTGAGACAATGGCTCATGGTAATGATGCTGTCGCAACTGGCTTATGGCCTTCAGGGGCAAAATCCCGTGCCCTACGCGTGGACCACTGTCGCCGGCACGGCGGGTGTGACGGGCGCCAACAACGGCCGGGGGGCGGCCGCCCAGTTCAATCAGCCCGGCGGGCTGGCGGTGGACGGGCAGACCAACATTTACGTGGCGGACACGGGAAACAACACGATCCGCAAAATTGACGTCAACGGCAATGTGACGACGCTGGCCGGCCTGGCGGGAAGCAGCGGCTTGCAGGACGGAACCGGCGCGGGCGCGCTGTTCGCCTTCCCGCAACGAGTGGCGGTGGATTCGGGCGGCAATGTCTATGTCGCCGACACCGGGAACAACACGGTTCGTTATGTGACTTCCGGGGGGGTGGTCGCCACACCCTCCTTCAACTATTTGCACGACAGCCCGGAAGGCGATTTCAGCGGGGATTGCATCAACCCCAACGTCGGGCCATTCGTCCCTTTTTACTCCCCGAACGGCATCGCGTTGGACGGATCTGGAAATGTGATTGTCGCCAACGGCTCCTCCTACCTGGTCTATGATGGCGACTGCGAGTTTAGCAGCCCCTTTTTCATCTACACGGTGCGCGGCATCGCGAGTAGTTTAAACGTCAGCACCGCCTGCTATGTGGACGTGGCGGCGGCCGGCCCGGCATATTTGACTTCGGGCCTCGCCCTGGGAGCCGGCGGGCTGCTCTACACCACCGACGCCAATGGCAACGGCGCGATCCTGAATTTCAATCCCCAATACCCGAACCCGGAAGCCGGCGGTTTTGGAGTTCTTGCAGGCTCGCTGACGGTGGTGGGAACGAACGACGGAACCGGCGGCAGCGCCCGATTTTGGAATCCCAGGGACGTTTCCGCCGACGCCTCCGGCAACCTCTATGTGGCCGACACCGGCAATGGGGTCGGGCAGGGCGGCAGCTCCATCCGCATGGTGGCTCCCGCCGGGGTGGTCACGACCATCGGCGGCGTCGGCGGAACTCCCGGCAGCGCGGACCTGGCCTATGTCGGCGCCCGATTCAACAAGCCCCAGGGCATCTTCTCCACCACCAACGCCATTCTCTACGTTGCCGACACCGGCAACAACACCATCCGCAAGGGGGTGCCGGTTCCGATTGCCATTTGCACCGAGCCTTCGCCCTTGTCGCTGGTGGAGGGGATTGGTTACAACGCGACTTTTTCCGTGCAAGTGATCAGCTCCAATGCGCTCCCCTACGGATGCCAATGGTACCAGAACGGCCTGCCGCTCCCCAACGCGACCAATCTCACCCTGGCCCTCACCAATCTGGTCGCGACCAACGCCGGGTCCTACGTGTGCGTGGCCACCAATCTTTACGGCAGCTCCACCAGCTATGTCGCCAGCCTCTCCATCGTCTCCTACACTTTCAATACCCCGGTCAGCGGGTCCGGGATTTCGGGACCCGCCGGCGTGGCGGTGGATCCCGCTCAGAATGTTTATTTTACTGATTACGGCCGCCATGTCGTATGGAAGTTCAACCCAGGGGCGGGCGGCGCGTTGACGGCTTTTGCGGGTTTGTACAATTCGGCGGGAGCCGGCGACGGGGTCGGGGAAGCGGCTCAGTTCGACCAACCCTACGGCCTGGTGATGGACGCGGGGAGCAACCTTTATGTGGCCGACTCGGCCAATAACACCATCCGCATGATCACACCCGCGGCGGTGGTGACGACCATCGCCGGCATTCCCGGCGCGACGGGATACAGAGACGACGCGGGGGGCGCGGCGCTGTTCAACCGGCCAACCGCGCTGGCCATTGACAGCCACACCAACCTCTATATCGCCGACTACAACAACGGCGCGGTGCGCAAGCTGACCAACGGACCCTCGGGCTGGCAGGTGACGACGCTGGCCGCGGGATTCAACCTGCCCGACGCCGTGGCTGTGGACAGCACGGGCAAAGTCTATGTGGCCGACTCGGAAAATGAAGTCATACGCACCATCTCGCCGGGCGGAACGGTGCAATTGCTCGCGGGGACACCCGGCAGCGCCGGCAGCACCGATTTGGCGACAAACCTGGCCAGATTCAATTTCCCCGACGGCCTGGCCCTGGACGCGTCGGGCAATTTGTTGGTGGCCGACGCGGGCGACGATACGATCCGCATCATCACCCCAGCCGGGCAGGTGGGAACCGTGGGCGGGGTGTCCGGCGATTACAATTTCGCCAACGGCGCCGGCACAAATGCGCTTTTCCGCAGTCCCGCCGCTCTCACTTTTGATCAATACGGGAATCTGTATGTGGCTGACTACAACAATGGCGCCATTCGCGCGGGAACGGCGCCCATTGCGCCCAACACGGCTCCCAACATACTTCAAGGCCCCCAAAGTCAGACCGCCGTCGCCACTTATGGTCCCGTGAGCTTCGGTGTGCAGGCAACCGGCAGCCCGACTCTGGGGTATCAATGGTCCACCAACGGCACGGCGGCGCCGGGGGCCGGCTCCTCCACGTTCTCCTTCACCCCGGCTCAATTGAACAATCTGGGCCCTTATTCTGTCGCCGTCGGTGTGACGGTCGCCAATGGAGTCGCTCCGTCGGCGGCCGCCTCCGCAAACTTGACGGTCCAGCCGGCCTACGCCATCAACACCGTCGTCAGCGGATACCCCGTTGACGCGCCGGTGGGGATGGCGATTGACTCCGGGGGCAATGTTTTCTTCGCCGACAGCGGACGCCAGGTGATCTGGAAATACTCCCCGGGGGCCAGCGACTCTCTGACGGCTTTTGCCGGCTTGTTTGACGCCGCCGGGAGCGGCGACGGAGTGGGGCAAGCGGCTTTGTTCAGCGGCCCGGAGGGGTTGGTGATGGACGCCAGTTCCAACCTCTACGTGGCCGACACCTACAACCACACCATTCGCATGGTCACGCCAGCCTCGGTGGTCACCACAATTGCCGGGGTCGCCGGTTCTGCGGGTTTTCACGATGGAGCCGGGAGCACCGCCCTCTTAAATGAACCCGCCGGAATGGCCATTGACAGCCACACCAACCTCTACATTGCCGACTACAACAACGGCGCGGTGCGCAAGCTGACCAACGGTCCGTCGGGCTGGCAGATGACCACGCTGGCGACCGGATTCTACCAGCCCAACGGAGTCGCCGTGGACGCTTCCGGCAATGTCTATGTGGCCGATTCGGGCCATCATGTCATTCAGATGATTACGCCGGCGGGAGTGGTGAGTGTGGTCGCCGGCGTCATCGGCCAGTCCGGCGATGTGGATGGACTTTGGAGCGATGCGCGGTTCAACTACCCGGAGGCGGTGTCGGTGGATGGCGCGGGCCATGTTCTGGTGGCCGATACCCGCAACGAGGCCCTGCGAATTCTGACTCCCGGCCAGGCGGGCACTGTGATGACTGTCGCCGGGAGCGTTTACAACTATCAGGACGGCACGGGCAGCAACGCATGGTTCAGGAGTCCTGTCGCGCTCGCCTTCGACAGTTCCGGCAATCTGTTCATTGCGGACTACAGCAACGGCGCCATTCGCGAGCACCGGGTTCCCGTCGCCTCATCGGGGGTCGCCCCAGCCCTCACGGCCTTGCCCCAAAACGAAACGGCGGTGGCCACCTATGGTCCCGTGAACTTCGGAGTCACGGCCACGGGCAGCCCGACATTGGGCTACCAATGGAGCACGAACGGGACGACGGTGACAGGTGCCAGCGCCTCCACTTTCTCCTTCACCCCGCCGCAATTGAACAATCTGGGCCCGTATTCTGTCGCCGTCGGTGTGACGGTCGCCAATGGGGTCGCTCCGTCGGCGGCCGCCTCCGCGACCTTGACGGTCCAGCCGGCCTATGCCATCAACACCGTCGTCAGCGGATACCCCGTTGACCAGCCGGTGGGGATGGCGATTGACTCCGGGGGCAATGTTTTCTTCGCCGACAGCGCGCGCGAGGTGATCTGGAAATACTCCCCGGGTTCCAGTGGCGCTCTGACGGCTTTTGCCGGCTTGTTCAACGCCGCCGGGAGCAGCGACGGAGTGGGCCAGGCGGCTTTGTTCAACGGCCCGAACGGGCTGGTGATGGATACCGGCTCCAACCTCTACGTGGCCGACACCTACAACCACACCATTCGCATGGTCACGCCCGGCGCGGTGGTCACCACAATTGCCGGGGTTGCCGGGTCCGCGGGTTTTCACGATGGAGCCGGGAGCACCGCCCTCTTGAATGAACCATCCGGAATGGCCATTGACAGCCACAACAACCTCTACATTGCCGACTATAACAACGGCGCGGTGCGCAAACTGACCAACGGCCCGTCGGGCTGGCAGATGACCACGCTGGCCACCGGATTCAGCCAGCCCAACGGCGTCGCTGTGGACGCTTCCGGCAATGGTTCCCCCAATGTCTATGTGGCCGATTCGGGCCATCATGTCATCCAGATGATCACGCCGGCGGGAGTGGTGAGCGTGATCGGCGGCGTTATCGG
>JBEKAN010000066.1:0-14458 GCA_050015895.1 Verrucomicrobiota bacterium | reverse complement strand
GCGCGCCCCGGAACCGCGCCGCAGTGCCCCGTGATTTGTTAAACTACGCGGGCGCCGCGCAAAAAGTCTCACCCTGCTTTGTCAAAAACTTGCCATCCTTTGCGCCCGCCCCGGCTATTTTTTGCGGCCCCCGGCCAAAAAAATCCCGCTTGCATTTCGCCCACGCTATGTTAGCATCCCTTATCTGTCAACGGAAGATTTTAAGATAAACTTAAACTATGAGCGCGGAAGCCAAAGACACCACGGGCGCCACGGGCAAATACGCCTGGCGCGAGTTGGACCGGATTGAACCCCCCAAGCGCCCGGTCGCCGAGCGCCTGTCGGACTTCAACCTGGTTTCCCGGCCCTACGACGAATCCACCGCCCGCCAGCAGGCCAGCCGGTGTGTGCAGTGCCCGAACCCCAATTGCGTGGCCGCCTGCCCGCTGGAAATTCCGATCCCCCAGTTGCTGGCCCTGGCCGCCGACGGCCAGTTCCGGGAGGCGGCGGAACTGCTGTTCACCACCCAGAGCCTGCCGGAATTCGTCGCCCACATCTGCGTGGAGAAACGGATGTGCGAGGCGGCTTGTGTGCTGGAGAAGCCCTCCGATCCCGTCCCCATCGGCTCCATTTCCCGCTTTCTTCTGGATTACGGATGGAAACACGGTGTGCAGGAGCCGCCGCCGGCCACCCCGAACGGCCGCCGCGTCGCCGTCATTGGATCGGGGCTGTGCGGCCTCATGGGCGCGGACGCCCTTTCGCGCCTGGGCTACGCCGTCACCATCCTGGACAGCGCGCATGCGCCGGGCGGGCGGCTGGTCAACGGGCTGGCCGGATTCAAGGTGGACAGGGCGGTCATCGAGAGGCGGGTGCGCTCCTTGCGGGAACGCGGCGTTCAATTCCGCATGGGTGTGCTGTGCGGGCGGGATGTGAGGCTGCGCGAGCTAAGGAGCGGCTATGACGCCGTGCTTTTTGCCCTGGGCCGGACGGAGGCGGTGCCGTTGGACATTCCGGGCGCGCAGTTGCGGGGGGTCTGCCAGGCCTATCCGTTCATTCTCCACCACACCTCCGACGCAACCCTTCACGCGCTTCCGGTCAACGTCGAGGACCGCCATGTCGTGGTCCTGGGCGGGGGCGACACGGCGATGGACGCCCTGCGCATCGCCCTCCGCGCCGGCGCGCGCGACGCGCTGTGCGTTTACCGGCGGGACCCGGAGCAGATGCCGGCCGATCCAAAAGAAATGGAAAACGCGCTGGAGGAGGGCGCGCATTTCCTGTTCCGCAGCCAGCCCGTGGCCATCGTGGGCAACGCGGAAGGCGAAGTCAGCCGCGTGCGCTGCGCGCGGACGGAGCTGGGCCCGCCCGACGCGTCGGGCCGGAGCCACGCGCGGCCGCTGCCGGAAGCCGAGTTTGAAGTCATGGCCGATGTGGTGCTGGTGGCTTATGGCTTCGCCCCGCCGCGCCTGCCGGATTGCGACGATCTGGCCCAACTGACTGTGGACAAACGCGGTTGTCTGATCGTGGACGCCGCGCAGATGACCAATGTGCCCGGCGTGTTCGCCGCCGGCTCCATCGCCCGCTGGCCTGTCTCGATGATTGACGTGATGAAGGACGCCCGCAAAGCCGCCGTCGAGATAGACCGGTATCTGTCCGCCCGCCGGGCGTAAGGGTTTCCGGCTCCTGCTCTTCGTCGCAATCTTAACGAAACTCTTTTGGGTTTTGCGGGTTGGTTCTTGATAATCGGCCTGGCGAGGATTCTATCTGGGATCGTAGGCCCGTCACGAACATGCCATGAAATCACTGATCATGTTTCTTTGTGGAGCGGCGGCCGCGTTGGTTTGCGTCTGGCTCGCGTCTGGCCGCGCCTCCCGCTTGCCCGGTTCTCAGAAACACACTTTCAGCAGTTTCGACCCGCCGCGCGGGCCTGCCGCCGCGCTGCAATTCGACACGGGGAAGTTGAACCTCGCCGATGCTGATTTGGAGCAGATTTTGGGTCTTTACCAGGAAGTCTCAGAGCGCACGGTCATCCGCGGCGCCAACCTCCCGCAAGTGAAGATTTCGCTACGCAACCCAACCCCGCTCACGCGCGTCGGAACGCTGCAATTGTTGGACACCACTCTGGCCCAAAATGGCGTAACCATGGTGCTGGTGGGGGACATGCAGGTGAAAGCGGTGCCGAACGGTGACGCCCGCTCCGAGACTCCTCCCACCATTGACCCGGTTGCCACCGAATTGCCGGATTCCGACTCCTATATGACTTGCACCGTCCGCTTGAAGAGCGCCAACCCGGAAAAAGTCTTTACGATGTTGATGACGGCGTCGCGGATGCCCAATGGCATCGTTTACGTGCCCACCGGCAAACTTCTCATCCTGCGCGACTATTCGTCAAGCATCCGCCAAATGCTGGGCCTGATCCAGGACGTGGATCACCCGCCGTCGCCTTTGGTGGACATCCTCCGCCCAGGCACGAACACCGCCGGCAAGCGGCAATGAGCCCGGCTGGCGTGTCTGCCGAACGAGACAATCACCGGTGACAGATACGGCTATATTCATCAGAAACTCGCATCGGAAAGTGGAAGGATCACCCGAGAGCAAATGTGATATCTGGAGCAGAACGCACTAGGGCGTTTTACCGAATCGGCCTGATGCGCGCTGTTTTTCCGCATGTCATTGACCGGCCAACTTCAACAAATGCTCCACAGACCAGGCCGCGCCGCCGTTCTCCGGGTCGGGCACGAGATGGTCCTCGTGATCGTGATAGAGGACCTGGATGTGGAAATCCCTGCCGCCGCCCTCGAACAGGGCGAAATGCAGGAATGAGGCGTAGGGCGGGGAGTTGGTGCCGGTCAAGGGCGCCCGCAACGCGCTCATCTCGCTCAGCAAAGTGTTGTCGTGGGCCGAGAACAAAACATATTTTAACACCGTCTTGCGCTGGGAAGCCTCCTCGCGGCGCGCGTTCCCAATATACTCCGCGATTTTCCCCAAAAGCGCCTTTCCCGTGAACCGTCCAATGTCCGGGTTGTATTCATACACGAACGCCCACCGGCCGGCGGCGATGACGGCCTCCACGTCCTCCGGGCCGAGGCCGGCGGGCAACGGGACGTGATGGATCTGGTGGATATAGAGGGAGTCACCCAGACCGATCAAATCCTGCACGCTGACGATCTTGCGGTTCAAGGCCCCGCCCCAGCGGGCGAATTGCGGTCGCAGCGCCCCATTGGTCGCCACCCACTCCGGCGCATCCAGAACGTATCGGGTCTCCAGCGCCGGAAAGTTCGCGGTCTTCTCCGGGATGAGGACTTTCGCCGTGGAGATCCCATTGTCCTTCGAAAGGCCCGCCGTGACGTCAACGGGAATGTTCGTGAGAATGGGAATGGACTGCGCGATCCCGCCCACCAATCCCGACAGAAAGAACCGCGCGCTCTGCCGGGTGCGGTCCATGTCGGTCGAGAACGCGCGGATGGATTCGGGCGCGGTGTTGGAATCAAGCAGTCCTCCGTAAAAACGCCCCCGCAGGGCCGCGCCAAGCGCATACTCTTGATTGGTCCCCAGGGCCGTCAAATTCCCAAAACCCTCGGGCCAATTCGTCGGATTTTCCCCGAGGAGGTTGGTGAGCGGAGTTCTGTCGCCGTGGCGGATGATGTCCACCGCGAACACCAGTTTGTCCTGGGCCGGAACCTTGGCGGCGAGCCAGGCGAGGCCCAACAAAGCCAAAGCCATTGCCTTTGATGTCATCCTCTGAAAGCCCGACTGGATTCTAATCGAGATCATTCATCAGCACTTTGGCGCAAATTACCGGGACCCCGCGTGGGTGTCCAGCCAATCGCACGATTGCGCGCGCCCGCCGGCGCAGCGAGGCCAAAGACGGAGTGCGCACTTGCCGCCAAAGGCCCTCTTATGCCATATTCCCCCGTCATGATGGACGTAAAAATAAAAATCTGCGGCATCACCAGCGTCGAGGACGCCCTCGCCGCCTTCGAGGCCGACGCCGACATGCTCGGTTTCATGCTCTCCGAGCAAAGCCCCCGTCACATCACCATCGAGAAGGCGCGGGAAATCGCCCGCCAACTGCCCCCGGCCACCCTGCGCGTCGGTGTGTTTGTCAACGCAAAGGTGGAGCAGGTGATGTTCTCGCTGCGCATCTGCGATTTTGGCGGGCTGCAATTCCACGGCGACGAGCCGCCGGCGTATTGCCGGCAGTTTGGCGTCAAGACGATCAAGGCGTTTCGCGTCCGCGACGCCGAATCGCTGCGGGCCATGCCGGGCTACGACACGGATTATTTTCTGCTTGATAGTTATGTCTCCGGCCGGCCGGGCGGGACCGGGGAGACGTTCAACTGGAACCTGGCCGTGGAGGCCAAAAAGCTGGGCAAGCCCGTCATCCTGGCGGGCGGATTGACCCCGCAAAACGTCGCCGAGGCGGTGCGGGTGGTCCGGCCCTTCGGCGTGGATGTCTCCAGCGGAGTGGAGTCCGCGCCGGGGAAGAAGGACCGCGAGAAAATACGGGACTTCGTCGCCGCCGTCCGGGGCGCCTGAGAGGGAAGGAGGACTTGAGCATGAGTGTCACCGCCGAAGAAAAACCGCCCGACGCCCGCGGCCGTTTTGGCCCCTACGGGGGGCGTTACGTGCCGGAGACCCTGATGCACCCGCTCCAACAATTAGAGGAGGAGTATCTTCGCGCGCAACACGACCCGGAATTCCAGGCCGAACTGGATTATTATCTGCGCCAGTTCTGCGGGCGGCCCACCCCGCTCTACCTGGCCGAGCGGCTCACCCGCGAACTGGGCGGCCCCAAAATTTACCTCAAGCGCGAGGACCTGCTGCACACCGGCGCGCACAAAATCAACAACGCCATCGGCCAGGTGCTCCTGGCCCGGCGCATGGGCAAGACGCGCGTCATCGCCGAGACCGGCGCCGGCCAGCACGGCGTCGCCACCGCGACGGTCGCCGCCATGTTTGGACTCCAGTGCGTGGTCTATATGGGCGAGGTGGATTGCGAGCGGCAGGCCCTGAATGTCTTTCGCATGAAAATGCTTGGCGCGGAGGTGGTGCCCGTGACCGCCGGCCAGAAAACCCTCAAGGAGGCCGTCAACGAGGCCATGCGCGACTGGGTCACCAACGTCCGCCACACCCATTACATCCTGGGCACCGTTTATGGGGCGCATCCGTATCCGATGATGGTGCGCAATTTCCAGCGCGTCATCGGCGACGAGGCGCGCCGGCAGATCCTCGAACAGGAGGGGCGCCTGCCGGATTTGCTGGTGGCCTGCGTGGGCGGCGGCTCCAACGCCATCGGCCTGTTTTATCCGTTTCTGGAGGATCCGTCCGTCAAGATGCTCGGCGTCGAGGCGGGCGGCGAGGGCATCATTCCCGGGCGGCACGCGGCGCGCTTTCAAGGCGGCTCCGTCGGCGTGCTGCAAGGCACGCGCTCCTTCATTTTGCAGGATGAAAACGGTCAAGTACAATCCACCCACAGTGTCTCCGCCGGCCTGGACTACGCCGCCGTCGGCCCGGAGCACGCCTGGCTGCGCGACCAGGGGCGGGTGGAGTACGGTTACGCCACCGATCCGCAGGCGTTGGACGCCTTCCTGCGCCTGGCGCGCCTGGAGGGGATCATTCCCGCGCTGGAATCCGCCCACGCCATCGCCGCCGTCATTGAGCGCGCCCCCGCGCTGCCCAAGGACCATCTCGTCATCATCAATCTTTCCGGCCGCGGCGACAAGGACGTGGCGCAAGTAGTCAACAAGATTAAACTCTAGGGCTCCCGCAGCGAGCGCCACGGCGCGGCGGGGTTTTGCTTGTGTTCGGCCAGATCGCGGGCGAGCCGTTGCGCGCACACCCATGCCTCGATTTCATCCCAGGTCACAACGCGCGGCGCGGCGCCGGGTTTGGAAACTTCGCCGGGGCGAAACTGCCATTTGTCCAGGTCCTTGACCCGGTCCAGCGCGCCCAGAATGCGGAGCGATTCAAAGGCGCAGAAGGTGTCCTGCGCATTGCCGCTGATGCCAAAGCTGGAGTTGCCTTCCGGGTTGGGGAAGTAGCCTTTGGCTCGGTGCAATCGCAAAATCCCCTGGACACACGCCTCCGGGTCAATCTGGTTCAGGGCGCCGAGAATTTCCAGCGCAGCCAGATCGCAATAGGTCGCCTGGAGAACGGGATAGTTGGGGCTGACGAAAAGGCCGCGCACTGCGCGCCAATCCGCAATTGACGGTTGGCCGGGGGCGGCTCTCCCGGAAAGAGCCTGGGCGGATCGAAGTTGGGTGACAATATCCTGACGGTCAAGCAAGTTCAGGCGATTGAGATCCCGCAGCCAGCGAAGCTGCGCCAGCGACAACTCCCCGATGCTGGTGTCATCATAAACCCTTCCCCCGGTTGGACTCCCGCGCAGCATAAAGTGCGACACTCCTGGCGGCGGGGAAGAATCGAGGTAGGCGGATACTTGAGCGGGCGTGAGTCCAAGATCGGCGTAACTGATCCAGCCATCCACCACCGCTTTCTCCAGCACCCAGTTTCCAAGAGCACGGAGGTTTGATTCCGGGCTGTCCTTGCCGGCTCCCGACATTCCGTAGGAGACATCCTGCCGCATTGCTTGCAGAGCGCCGGGTGTCAGGAGATTCGTCGGCGGCAGCACGAAGTGGCGATCGAGGCCCGATATCCAGGGGCCTACCGAGTCGCGGCTGAAGGCCGGCTTGTCCCAGCCGGCCAGAGTGGCGCGTACTTCCGCTTCGGTGACATTGACCGGCTTCAACCCGTTCGTCCAACCCATGAGGAAAATCCAAGTGTTCAGAACCAGCATGACGGCCACCAAGGCGAACATGCCACCCCTTGCCCAACGGGTGGATCGCGACTGCGCCGTCGGAACGACAAAGACATCCGCCTCCGGCCTCTCTCCCAGGCTCCGCTCGGCGTCTGCGGCACGTCCTTCGCGAAACTGTCCCCACGCCAATTCGACCGACGCGACCACTTGCTTTTCCATGTCTCCCGCGGCGGGCAGGGAGCGCCCTTCCAAAGCCAGCAAGTCCCCTTCGTCCCTCTTCCCCAGCCGCGCGGAAACGGAACCGTTCCATGCCAGCGTCAGAGTGGAAGGCCGCTTCCCGAAAGACATATACAGGCTGTTCCAAAAAGATGGTTTTACAGGAGGCAACCGCAGTCTCAGCCCTTGATCTTCCCAATGGTAGTCAAGGACCAGCCAGCGGCGCCCCAGAAAGCGGGCAAAGAGCAACAAGTCCAGCCTGCCCAATCGTCGCGCCGCGTCGGCGGACGGCGTTTCCACCGGAAGACAACCCAACATTTTTTGTGAGGCGCGGAGAAACAGATTGTAATCCATCCGCAAAGGACGCGAGCCGTAACAAATGGCGACCGGCAGCAGATAGAGCATCATGAACACGTTGAAAGCGCGGATGGGCAACAGTTCCAAGCCCAGTGCCAGGCAGCCAGCCATCAAGAAAAACGATGAGACAAAAGTCCCGACATTGAACTGGTTGGGGCTGATGACAAGCCGGCGCGCCGCAAAACACATCGGCAACAGCAAGACCACCGCAAGCAGGAGATAGAACATTCTGATCCCAACCACGGAGGCCGCCAGCAGAACCATCCCCCAAATCAACAGCGGCAATCCGACCAGCACCAGGAGCATCGGCCAGGATTTCATCTTCTTGACGAATTCCCCATGCAGCCTCGCGCGAAATCCCTCGGTGTCGCGATAGTTCCCCTGGTCCATCCGAATCATTCTCCGTCCCAGGAAGAGACCCGGCAGAAGCGGGATCGCCCAAAACGCCCAAATGAACCACGTCAAGAATTTGAATGGCAGGAGCCACGACAAAATCTTCGCTCCCGCGCCGACTCCACCGGCGACCTTGGCGGAGGAAGAACTGAGAATCGCCGCCATGACCCCCGACGCGAGCGGGCGGGAAGGCCGAAGTTGTTCCAGGGATTGTCCGAGTCTCTGTTCCAGTTGTTCGCGCAGCGCGGCGCGGGCGCGGTGCAGGCGCGTGCGCAACGCGGTTTCGGAGATGCCCAGGGCCGCCGCCGCCTCCGAGCCGCTTCTGCCCTCCAGATAGAACAGCACCAGACACTCGCGGTGCGCCGCGGGCAATTCGGCCAGCGCCTGGCGCAAGGTTTCCGGCGGGCAGAACTCCGGCGTTTCCTCGGCGCCAGTCCGGCTCTGTTCCAGCGCCCATCTTTCACGTCTGTCAAGCTCACGGCGATGGCGCAGCCCGCAATTGACCGCCACGCGGCGGGTGATGGCGGTGATCCAGGCGGAAAATTTCGCGCCGTCGCCCAGCAGCCAGAGCCGCTGATAGGCGCGCACGAAGGCCTCCTGCGCCGCCTCCTCCGCCAGCGCGGCGTCGCCCAGACGGCTCCACGCCACGGCGAACACGCGCCGTTCGTGGCGTTCCACCAGTTCGCGGTATCGCTCGGCGTCGCCGGCCCGCACCGCCTGGACGGCCTGCTGGTCTTGCTCGAAGTTCCTGTTCGTTTCCGTGCCCATGATCTAACCACAAGACACCACAGAAGCGAGGATGTTACAGGAAGCCAAGCGAATCGGGAAAAGAATGATTTTGGAAGGGCTGTAAGCCGAATTTTGTCTGCCCCGGCGAACCGGGGGAGAGAATCATTTGTCTCAGCAGCCGATACCCGAAACCTGTCCCGCCGAGGCGGAACGCGGAGCGGGCCGCTCCGGGGTTTCCTATTGGGCCTTGCACCCGATGGGGTTTTCCGTGCCCCGGCGGTCGCCCGCCGGGCGGTAAGCTCTTACCTCACCTTTTCACCCTTACCCCGTCCTCGCGGACGGGGCGGTTTGATTTTCTGTGGCACTTTCCGTCGGGACGCCTTGAAGCGCCCCGCCCGCGTGTGTCCGTCCGCGGCCTTGCCGCGGAGGTTACGCGGCATCGCGCCCTCCGGTGTTCGGACTTTCCTCCCCCGCCCCGCTTGCGCGGGACGAAAGCGATTCTCCGCCCTTCCAAAATCACTCCTAAATTAGCACGCGGGCTGGCGAATGACAAGCCGCGCGCCCCCCCGCCGCTAATCCACCACCGCCAGGTCCATGTCCGGCGTGTAATAGAGGATGCGCCCGCAATTGGGGCAGGCGACCAGCTCCTTTTCCGCCTGACACTGGACCATCAATTGCACGGGGAATTTCATGTGGCACCCGCCGCAGACGCCGTGCTCGATGCCGACGACGACGCTTCCGCCCTTCAATTTCAGGAGGCGCTCGTAGCGTTTCAACGCGGCGGGATCCACCGCGCCGCTGATCTGCGCCCGGCTGCTCTCCAACTCCGCCAACTCGGCCTGGAGGCTTTGCTCGCGCGCGGCCAAATCGCCCAACTGGCTGTCCGCCAGCTTTTTCAAATCCCCGGCCTCCCGGCTGGACGTGGCGATCTGCCGTTGCGTGGCTTCGGCCTGCTCCATCAAATCCAACTGCTGGTCCTCCAATTTGGAGATTTCCGCCTTGCAGGTCTCGATCTCATGGGCCAGGGCGCGATACTCCTCGTTCTTCTTGGTTTGGAATTGTTGCAGCGAATATCGTCCGATCTGCTGCTTTTTGGCCTCCACCTCCAATTCCCTCTGTTTGCGGTCGCTTTCAATGAGTTTGGCCCGTGTCCGGGCCTCCTCCAGAGCGGCCGCCACCGTGCTGGTTTGGGCGCGGAGCGTCTCCCGGTCCGGCTCAATCCGCCCCAACTGCTCCCGGATGAGCATTATTTTGCGGTCCCGGTCTTGCAAAATGAGGAGTTTTCCTATAACATCATACATGGTATATCCGTTCTTCTGCAAAGAAGACGTTATCCGGCGCGCCGGGGCAAGTCAATGGTATCGCGTGTTTTTCGGATGTTCTCGCCCGGTGGAAGCCGGTGGAGGCCAGTGGAACGGCTATGCCGCCAAGTTTATGAACCGATCCAAAACGGCCCTGCTCCGCGCCCTCGCGGCCGCCGCCCTCGCCGGCGGCGCTCTTTCCATCCCCGCCGCGGACCCGCCCGGGCTTGCTTTGGCGCGCCAACTCAACGACGCTTTTGTGTCGGTCGCCGACAAAGTGTCGCCCTCGGTCGTGGTGTTGGAGGTCACGGAAAAGCCGGCCAGAGGCCGCGGAGGGTTCCGCCGCCAGGCGATGGGGGAGGGTTCCGGCATCATTTTCACCGAGGACGGTTATATTCTGACCAATGAGCATGTGGTGACCAATGCGGACAAGATCAATGTCAAACTCCAGAATGGTCAGGAATTCCCCGGATCCGTCGTCGGAGCGGACCCGAAGACCGACATCGCCGTGGTCAAGATCAGCCCCAAAGGGGCCAAACTGACCGCCGCCCGCCTGGGCGATTCGAGCAAGCTGCGCGTGGGCGAGTTCGTCGTCGCCATCGGCCATCCCATGGATTTGACCTTCAGCGTGACGGTGGGCCACGTGAGCGCCCTGGAGCGCCTGGTTCCCCACAGTCCCTCCGAGAGCGAGGTCAACGCGCAAGACTACATTCAAACCGACGCCGTCATCAATCCCGGCAACAGCGGCGGCCCGCTCATCAATTTGGACGGGGAGGTGATCGGCATCAACGACATGATCGAGGCCTACACCGACCGTTTCACCGGCGAGACCATCAATCTGGGCATCGGCCTGGCCATTCCCATCAATGTGGCCAAAGAGGTCAAGGACATCTTGATGAGCGAAGGCAAGTTCACCCGGTCCCGCATTGGGATCGTCATGGGTTCCTCCCAGGATCCGGCGGAACTGCTGCTGCCCGGCCTCAAACCGGTTTCCAGCAAACCGGCCGGGGTGGAAGTCATTGACATCACGGCCAGCAGTCCGGCCTCAAAATCCACCTTGAAGGTCGGCGACGTCATCGTGAGCGTGGACGGCGCTCCGGTCAAAACGGCGCGCGATCTCTACCACGCTATTTCCTTCAAGAGGCCCGGCCAGACCATCACTCTCAACGTGTTGCGGAGCGAGAAACCCTTCTCCATCAAGATCACCACCGAGGCCGAGCCTGCGCTCGCGCAGGAAGACACCGCCACCCCAGCCCCCGCCTCCACGCCGAGCGCGTCCGAATCGGACTACGGCTTTTCGGTGAAGGACTTGACCAAAGATCTGGCCGCCAGATTTGGCGTGAACGCCTCGTCGGGTGTGCTGGTCACCGAGGTGCAGCTAGGCTCCCCGGCCTATCGCAAGGACATCAGCCCGGGCGACGTCATCATCAAGTTTAACAACAAGCCGGTTTCCAACGTGAAGGATTTCATGGCGGCTCTCAACGCCCTCAAGCCCAATCAGCAATGGACCATGACCCTGGCCGCCAAGGGCGCGGAGGACCCGGCATTCATCGTCATGCGCGACCCCCGGCCCGCCTCGCAGTGAGCAGTCCCCCCGCCACCCCACCCCCTCCGGTCGCTGGCCCGCTTCCTGACATCCGGTCGCAAACCTTGGAAGATTTGCGGGGGCAATTTGCCTTGTGGCGCGAGCCGGCTTACCGCGTCTCCCAACTGCTGGAATGGCTCTACACCCATCGCGTCACCACTTGGGACGCCATGAGCAATCTGCCCAAGGCCCTCCGCCAGCGTCTGCAACAGACTTGGTCGTTGTATTCACTGCAACTGGCGCGGGCGCAGGGGGCGGACGACACCACGCAAAAGTTCTTGTGGCGTCTGGCCGACGGCGCCTTCATCGAAACGGTCCTCATCCCGGCCAGCCCCGCGATGCGCGGAGAGCCGAGCGACCGGCGCACGCTTTGTGTCTCCACACAGGTGGGCTGCGCCTACGGCTGCCGCTTCTGCGCCAGCGGCCTGGAGGGCTGGAAACGCAACCTGCTGCCCGAGGAAATTGTGGAACAGGTGCTGGCGGTTGAACGCCGGCATGCCGGGTCCCAGCAGGCCGCGACGAAGCCCGACGGAGCGGGGGAAGAGCGGCGGATACAGACTGATGCCGCCCCGATGCAGCCTTCTGATTCCCTCGCCCCACGAAGTGGGGAGAGGGTTAGGGAGAGGGGATCGTTCAATTCAACTGGCACAGCACCGAACGGCACCCAAGACCGGCTCATCAGCAACCTGGTCATCATGGGCATGGGGGAGCCGCTGGCCAATTACGAGAACCTGATGCGCGCCTTGCGCATTCTCAACGCGCCGTGGGGCGGGGGAATCGGCGCGCGCAAGATCACCATCTCCACCAGCGGCCTGGCCCCGCAAATCCGCCGCCTGGCCGACGAGCCGCCCCAATACCGGCTGGCCATCTCCCTCCACGGCGCGACGGACGAGACGCGCGGCCGCATCATGCCTGTGAACAAGAAATATCCGCTGGCCGAGCTGGCCGCCGCCGCCGCGTATTACCAGGAGAAGAAGGGCCGCATGATCACGCTGGAGTACATCCTCATCGCCGGCGTGAACGACGGGCTGGACCAGATCAAGCCGCTGGCCGCGCTGGCCCGGCGTCTCTCCGCCAAGGTGAACCTCATCCCCTACAACAAAGTCGAGGGGCTGCCCTGGGCGCGGCCGGAGGAGGCGGCGCAAGAGCAGTTCCTGGCGGCGCTGGAGCGCGAGAAGGTTTCCGCCACTTTGCGCCGCGAGAAGGGGGGCGAGATCGAGGCCGCGTGCGGCCAGTTGCGCCTGAAGACTGAGCGGGAATTGCGCGCCTGATCCATCGTGCTGCAGCGGCGGTCTGCGACCGTCGCAGAAGTCCGGCGGGGAGAGTCCGGCGGTCGCAGACCGCCGCTACAAAGGGGGGAGGGGGGCTTCCAGGGGTTTTGAGCCGTCAACCCGTCAGGACCCCCGTAAAAATGGGCTGTGGTTGGGGTCCGACCCGTCAGAAGAGGGAATTGTGAATAGGGAATAGGGAATTGAGAAAGAAATTCCGCAAGGAGGATGGAAAGGTTAGCATTATGATTGAGAAGCTTATGATTTGATTGGACGCCCATATTCAGGGCTATCCGAGCTTAACGAGATGATGACAGGATGGGGAGTGGATTTCTAAATTTCTAAACATTTGCGGCAATCAGCGGAGAGGCAATGAGCAGATCCTCGTTGGCCGAGCTGCGGCGCGACGTGGGATTGGGAACTGGTGCTGGCATGATAAGCCATTGCATTGCAGGCACTTGTGCGAACATATCAGCTTGTGGCTCCGCGTCGCCCTACCGGAGCAGGCACGGTAGGGCGAGCCTCCCGGCGAGCCGGGGCGGTTCCTGGGGAAAAGACGTGGCTCCGCGGGAGCGTCGCCCTACCATATCAGCATGGTAGGGCCACAATCGCTTGATTTGCAGGCACTTGCGCAAAAAGCAGTGTGTCAATCGGATAATTTGACAAAAAGACGCTTGACATTTCGGGAAAATGCGCACAATCTCGCCCCACACCACAATCACTCTCAGCGATCCTGGCAGGGCGGAGGTGTCGCCTTGGCGTGGAGCAACTGAACTGATGGAGCACTTGGAATGAATGTAGGTAACTTATGAAAACAATCTTGCATAGTGTCAAATGCCTTTTCGCCGCGGCCGCAGCCATGATGCTCATCCCGATGCAGGCGCGCGCGGTGGATTACCACGTCTCGACCCCCCAGCAGTTGCAAAACGCGCTGACGCTCGCGGAATCCAATGGCGCGAACAACAATATCTGGATCACCAACGGTTACTACCCCGGCAACTTCAACTACAACACTTCCAGCTCATACAGCCTGACGATCCTGGCCGAAACCAACGTCACCAACACGCAAATCATCCTTGACGGCGCGGGCACGGGCCGGGACATGAACATTTCCTGCTCTGGGAACGCGAACATCACCGTGGAAGGGATCACATTCCTGCGCAACTGCGGCTCCTCTACCATAGGTGCACTGCGAGTTGAAACCGGGGCTGCCGCTCCAATTCTCGTTGAGAACTGCTTGTTCCTCTCACCCACCAACTCCAGCGGCATGGGATTGGAAATTGCGTCCGGCTTGAACGCTACGGTTACCAACTGCACGGCTTCAGGCTCAACGAGTGGTGGTGGAGGAACCGGTATTTCGATTTCGGGCGTGACGGGGACTGTAAATGTGCAGAATTGCACCATCAACACTAATAGTGCGGGAGGAATTTCCGTATCAGGTGCTAGTCTTATCGCGACTACTGGCAACATTTTTACGCGCAATTCAGGAGGCGAAGGCGGCGCTAGTTTCGTTGCTTCAACCATAACCATTTCCAGCAACAGCTTCATCGCCAACAATTCCGGAGGGGCCTACTGTTCAGCATCTTCCAGCTTCACGTTAACTGGGAATACGTTCAATGGTAATGGTAATTCAGGGGTTTTCGGTTTTGGAGGGGTTAGTTGCGGGAATGCTACGACCACCCTCATTTCAGGGAACGTTTTTTCCACCAACACGTCGGGATCCTATGGAGGAGGTATTTTTTGGGATGGCTATGGGCCTAATCCGTCCTCCTCGTTCACAATGTCGAACAACACTTTCATCGGGAATTCGTCAGGTGGCGAAGGCAATGCTGCGGCTGGAGGAGTTGCTTGCTATGGACCTGGCATTGTGACC
>JBEKAN010000065.1:0-14538 GCA_050015895.1 Verrucomicrobiota bacterium | reverse complement strand
GAGGCTTTGGAAGCGACACGCTCTGACACCTTTGCTTTCGTTGGCAGGGGGTCGCTGCCAATAATCGTCTCTTGGTGGTCAGGCGATGGATTCACTGCCGGGGGCGGTGGAACCGGCTGCTGGGGGCGGGTGGTCATGGGGAGCAGGAGGGCGGCGAGGGCGGTTACGGCCAGCGAGCCGCGAATGCCGAGGCGGGCGGTTTTGGGCCAGGGACGGAGAAGCATCAGACGAATGCGCCGACCCACGGTGCTCCGGTTCTCCAGGATGCCCACCCAGCCGAAACCGGGACGCGGGGTTTGCATGGAGAACTTGGCGACTTCCAGCAGGGTTTCGGGATAGAGCGGGGCCTCCTCGCCCATCGCGACCAGGACCAGTTCGTCCACAGCCTCCTCGCGCACGCGGCGGATGGCGGCGTTGGCCAGCCAGAGGAGGGGATTGTAGAAATAGAGAATCTGAAGGAGGGCCTGGAAATAATTCAGCGCCACATCGCCGCGCCGGACGTGGGCCAGTTCGTGCAGGAGGACGGCCTCCAGTTGCGCGGCGTCCAAGCGCGAGGCGAGGGACTTGGGGAGAAGAATCACCGGGCTGAACAGGCCGCAGACGGCGGGGGTGGCCAGCGCGGCGGAGAGCTTGAGGGTCACCCGGCGGCGAATGCCCAGGGTGGAGGCGCACTTGGAGAGCAAGGCGGAGAAGTCGTCGGTGGCGACCGCGGCGGAAACCAGACGGCGGGTCAGGCGAGCGCGGAGCAGCAGCGCAGCGCACAGCGCGGACATGCCGGCGAGCCAGACGAGAACGGCGGCGGCGGGCCATTGGATGGGTTGGCGGGCGGACGGCAAGACAGCCGGCGGGACGCCGGCTGGGGCGACCGAGACGGTCGCGCTCCCAAAACGCAGTTGTTGGCTTGGCGGCTCGGCTGGCTGCTGTTGGGGCGCTTGCAGCGGATAGGACGGATAGGACGGATTGGACGGATTGGACAAAGTGGACGGTGTGGACAAAGTGGACGGTGTGGACGAGGTTGGACGTAAAGAGGCGGCCGGAAGCCAGTAGGCGAGGCTGGTGGGCATGGAAAGGGAAGTGGGCACGACCAGTTTGAGCAGGACCAGCAGCCAAAGGGCGTGGCGCGTGGTGGCGCGAACGCGCTTGCGCAAAACGAAATCCAGGGCGAAGACGACGGCAATCAGAAGGCACGATTGCCAGAGCATCGGCCCGGCGGCTTGAACGAAACGGGCGCCCCAGACATTTAATCGTTCCACCGGTATGTTCATTTCGGTATCCTCAATGTAGAAGGTCGGGGGCGGCCCGGCTCCGCTGGAGCGTCGCCCTACCCGGGGGTTCAGTTCGGTTTGCGCAGGTTGATTCTTTAGTTGCGATCTGCTTTTTCCCCGCGCGTTTCTTGGCCTTGATCAGGTCCTCCAATTCGGTCAGTTCGGACTGGCTGAGCTTGTTGGTTTCCAGCAGGCATTGGAGCATGGGCGTGAGGGCGCCGTCGAAGGCGTGTTTGAGGGCGTAGGCGAGTTCGCCGCGGCGGGCCTGGGCGGGGGTGACGGCGGAACGGAAGAGGGAGAGGTTGCGGATTTTTTCTGTGGAGAGCAGCCCCTTGGCGACCATGCGGTCCATGAGGGTGCGGACGGTGGAATAGGTCCACCGGGTCTGGTGGAAGAGTTTTTCCTGGATGTCGGGCGCGGCGCACGGCTCGATCTCCCAGACGGCTTTGATGATGCGCCATTCGGCGGCGGTCAGCTCGATTTCGGGTTTGGGCATGGCGGTAATGTGTTTAGGTGAGTCGAGTTATATCTACAAATGTAAATTATGTCAAGGGGGGAATTTTGGGATTTTTTGGCGGGGTTGGGGCGGGAGTAGATAGGACGGATAGGACGGATTGGACGAATCTGACGGATTGGACGGATCGGGGCGGTTGTCGCCTATGGAGGCAGTTGAAGGATGAAGAACTGCTGGGGCTGGGAGGGGTCGGGAGGGTTGGTGAAGTCGAAGTTGCCGGCGGCGTCGAAGAGGTTGGTGAGCACCGGCGTCCAGTTGCTCAAGGGGGCGGCCGAGTTGGTGGAGGCGAGGAGCCAAAAAGCGGCGTTGGCCACGCCGTCGGCGCCGGTGAAGACCAGGCCGCCGGCGGAAAGGGCGGGGGGCTGGAAGGAGGGCTGGTTGGTGACGACGACGGACAAGAGGCCGGCGGAGTTGAGTTGGTTGGTGTCCCAGCCCAACCCGAACGGCAGGGATGGCAACAGGACTTGGGCGAAGGCGCCAATGCACCCGGCGGCGGTGAAGAGTTGGAAACTTTGATTCCCGGCGAGCGGGGTGACGCCGATGTTGGTGACCAGGAGGACGCCACCGTTGGTCAGGAGGCCGAGCACGACAACGGCATCGTTGGTCAAGGGCGAGGAGCTGATCTTAAAAATGTTGGTGCTCCCCGCCGCCAGGGTCACGGAGTCGCTGAAAGTCAGAGCGCCTGGGGCGCTGTCGCCGGGTGACAAGGCACCGACGATTGTCACCGCGCCGTTGATGAAGCCACGGCCTCCGAGGGTCTGCGCCGCGCCCACGGTGAATCCTGGGAGAGCCGAGACATCCAAGGTCGCGCTGGAGGCGAGGGTGAGGTTCGTGCTGCTGGTTATCGAACCGGCGCCGGTCAAGGCCAATGTTCCGGCGTTGACGGCTGTGTTGCCGGTGTAAGTGTTCGCCCCCGAAAGAGTGAGCGTGCCGGTCCCTGTTTTCGTCAGCGAGGCGCCAGCACCGCTTAGAGCGCCGGAATAAGTCGTGGTTGAATTGTTGTTTCCAACAACCAGGGCGAAGGTGGAAGGCAGCGGCAGATTCCCCGATCCGGCCAACCCGCCCAAGTTGGCGGCGCTCAACGCGCCGAAACTCAACGTGCCCGGAAGACTATAATTGAGGGTGCTGAACTGCAACGCCTGCGAGTTGCTCAGTTGCAGGACGCCCCTGGTGATGAAGGTCGCGCCGGTGAATGTGTTCGACCCGCCCAACACCACCGGGCCGCCCGGGCTGGCGGTCGCGGTGGAACCGATTGTCAGACCGACTGGGGTGGCGCCATTGTCTGCGAGGATGGAGTTGAGGATCAGGCTGCCGCCGGAGGTTGTGTTGTTATTGATGACAATGAGGTCGCCGGCGCCGTCCGCGTTTGTGTTGCCGGAGGTCAGAGCGCCGCCGGTGATCGTGGCGGCATTGGCTCCGTTGGTCACAGTCGCCAGAATCCCGCCCGTGGCGATGGTGTTGACGCCCGTGAGGGTGACGGTGAAAGAACCGGGGGCGTCAAAGCGGAGGGAGTTGACCGTGGAGCCGGAAGCCGGAGCATCGTTGGCCGTGACGGTGGTGTTGTCGCCGGCGGCCCAAGTGTCATTGACGTAGGTGGGAAGGGCAATGAGGGTTGCGGCCCCGGCGGCCGGCGCCCAGTCATTGGCCCCTTCGGTGGCCCACCCCAGGACCCCGGATCCGGCCAGCGCGTAGCCGGTGGCGGAGGACCCAAAGGCCCTGCCGCCCGATCCTTGCCGGGCGAAATCGGCCATCGAGCCTCCATAGCGATTGAGGACGCTGAAGCCGACGCAGAAACCGGAGTTGGCAGTGCGTGTGGCTTGTTGGAACAAACTGGTTCCAGGATACAAAGCAAGGCTGGGGAAAGTTTGAACGACCACGCCGCTGCTTGCGATTTCGGCGGCGGCAAAGGTGCTGTTCGCCATGGTCAACGCGGTGTTTGTCCCAAAAACATCGTAGTAAGTGGAGTCGCTGGTTCCCTGCAGAGTGACTGAGAGCGTGCTGTTGCTGATGACCAGCCCCGCCCCCGCGCTTGAAGTGGCATGGGTGGTCGGCGTGTCATAGGGATTGTAGGCCACTGCGCCCCCACCCATGATTGTCACAACATTCGAGCCAAAAGCAGGGTTGTTCGAACCGGCAAGTGTCAAGGTCCTGCCGCCCGCGACGATCCAGGTCTGATTGGCGGCGATTGCCAGCGGAGTTCCCAGGGTGAGATTCTGTGTGGCGGCTGACATGTCAACGCCCACCGCGGTGCCGGTGGCGCCGTTGAGGGTCAGAACGTCGGCGGTCGTTTGATCGGTGATGCTCACCGCGCCGGCGACCGTGCCGGCGATCTGGATTTCCCCGACGGAAAAGGCGCCGCCCATCGAAGTCAACGTGTCTCCCGTCGCTGTCGCTGTGGCGTTCCACAGGGCGATGTCGCCCGTGCCGGGAGCGGTTCCGCTTACCCAGGAGGGACCTGTGCCGAGCGCGGTTGGATTGGGGGCTTTGATTTGGGTGGCCACACTATTGCTGGTGATGGTCAGCGCGGTGGCGTTGGCCGCCGCCTGCACAAAGTTGTAATTGCCGGCCGACAGGCCGGAGCCGTCTATCGGATAGTTGCCGGCGGGGCTGGACGCCGTCGCGGTGGTCGTAAACGCCAGTGTGCCTGTCGTGGCGCCAGCCTGAGTCTCGCCGTTCACAAACCCCGTCACTGTGCCGGAGAATGTCGGATTGGCCGCGCCAACCAGCCGGAACGCCGGGTTGGCCACATAGGTCAAAGTCGCCTGAGTCACCGTCTGGGACAAGGCGGCGCTGGTGCTGGTTCCGTAATTCGGGTCGCCAGGATAAGTGGCGGTAATTGACTGGGCGAACGCGCTGCAAGGAAGGTTGTCCAAAGTCAGGGACGCCACCCCGCCGCTGGTGGTGGCCGCGCCGATGGAAGCCGCGCCAGAATAAAAAGCGACCGTTTCCCCATCGGGAGGCGAGGGATTGACGGTGGCTTGGAAGGTCAACGAAGCGCCATAGGCGCAAGGCGAAGCGCCCGCAGTGAGCGCGAGCGCGGTGGTGGTGGGAGTGACGGTGGTTGTGATGGTCAGCGCGGTGGCGTTGGCCGCCGCCTGCACAAAGGTGTAATTGGCAGCCAAGAGGCCGGAGCCGTCTATCGGATAGCTGCCGGCGGGGCTTGAGGTCGTCGCCGTGGTCGTAAATGCCAGTGTGCCTGTCGTGGCGCCGGCCTGAGTCTCGCCGTTCACAAACCCCGTCACTGTGCCGGAGAATGTCGGATTGGCCGCGCCGACCAGCCGGAACGCCGGGTTTGCCACATAGGTCAAAGTCGCCTGGGTCACCGTCTGGGACAAGGCGGCGCTGGTGCTGGTCCCGTAACTCGGGTCGCCGGAATAAGTGGCTGTAATTGACTGGGCCGACGCACTGTACGGCAGATTGTCCAAAGTCAAGGACGCCACCCCGCCGCTGGTGGTGGCCGCGCCGATGGAAGCCGCGCCAGAATAAAAAGCGACCATTTCCCCATCGGGAGGCGAGGGACTGACGGTGGCTTGGAAGGTCAACGAAGCGCCATAGGGGCAAGGCGAAGCGCCGGCCGTGCGCGCGAGCGCGGTGGTGGTGGGGGTCAGACCCGATGAGGCCACAATGGCGGATAGGGCTGAAACCCCGCCCGCGTTCATGGCGACCAGAGCATAGTAATAGGTCCCAAGGGCAACGGTGTTGGCGTAGGTGGTTTCCGTGAGGCTCATGACGTACTGGCCTGGAAAAGCGAAAGGGCCGGTGGAACTTGTGGAACGGAAGAGGATGTAGCCGACGGCCCCAGGCACCGGGTTCCAACTGAGGGTGGAAGTCTGGTTGGTGGTGGTGGTCGTGTTGATGGTCAGGCCGGTTGGAGCGCTGGCCGGGGGCGGAGGCCGGGGCGTGGCGGCGACGGCGGCCGAATTGGGGCTGGCGCCGCCGGCGTTGGCCGCAGTGACGAAGTAGCTGTAGTAGGCGCCGTCGGTCACCGCGGTGTCCGTGTAGGTGGTGGAGGTGTTGGTGTTGTTGAGGATGATTGTGCCGAGGACATTGGATGTGCCGCCTCCCGAGCTGACAAGGGTGGAGCGCCAGATTGAGTAGTAGTTGGCGCCGGAGGAGGCGGACCAGGAGAGGGAGACGTTGGTGTGGCCCACAGTGGCGACCAAGTCGGCGGGGGCGGACGGGGCCGTGGCGGGCAGACTGGCGGAGGGTGTGGTGGCGGCGCTTTGGGGAGAGTTTGCGCTGGCGCCGACGGGGTTGACCGATTGGACGACATAGTAATAGGTGGCGCCATTGAGGGCGTTGGTGTCGAGATAGGTGGCGTTGTTCGAACCGCAGCCGCAGACCGGGCCGAGGTTGGTGGCGATGCCGGCATAACCGCCGCCGGATGTGGTGGAGCGCAGGATGTTGTAGCTGGTGGCTCCGGGAGTCGCAGGCCAACTGAGGAGGTTGCAGTTGTTGCCGGGAAAGGCGGTCAGACCGCCCGGGGCCGGTGGCACGTAGCCTGTCAACTCCAAGCGGAGGTAATCGTACATGAAGTGGTCGGCGAAGTAGCCGCGACCGCGCAGGCCGATGTTGATGGTGTTCTGTCCGGCCACCAGGAGTGTGCCGGGAAAGGTGACGCGGTTGTCAGAGAAAGCGCCACTGATGAATTCGCGGATGGTGGTGTCGCTGATGTCATAGACCGGGTAGTAGCCGGTGGAGAGGGGCTGAGTGGGAGTCCCGGTGACGCCGCCGGAGCCGCCGACGAGAGTGGCGCCGTTGACGGTGAGAATGACCGGCCCGGAGTAATCGGAGGAAATGGCGAGATAAAGACAGGCTTGGGCGCCGCCGGCCGGGGCGGTGGGGAGGTTGAAGACAATGGTGGAACTGGAACCGTTGTAAGCACCCGAGCCGCTGGTGACCACTGGTTGGACAAAATTCCAGTCGGTGCTCCACCGGCTTTGGCCGACGATGTAATATGGGCCATTGGGAAAGTCGAAGGGGTATTCGACCCATTTGCTCCAAATCGGGCTGGGCGCGGTGGGACTTGGGCCGACGTCGCCCACCCACCAATCATCGCCATGCCGAAACTTGTCAGACTTGCGGTTCGGATAGCCGATCTCAAAGACGGTGGGGCCGAGGCGGGTTGGGGTCCAAGTGACGACGCCGAGGTTGTTGGTCGCGCCGCCGGCGACGGTGACGCTGAACGGGGTGGCGGGGAGGTTGAAGTTGATGGGTGGATTTGCGCCGGTTTGATTTTGGGACATGAAAGTTCCGGCCGCGCCGGGGCCGAAGGCCCAAAGGGTGTAGCCAGCCCCGGCGATGACATTGGAAATGGCGAAGTTGCCGTTGGAGTCGCTTTTGACCCAAAACTGGTAGGGCTTCTCCCATTGTGTGAAGTCATAATAGCCGTCGGTGGTGATGGGTTGCTGGATGAGGCCAACCCAGAGGTTGGCGGCGGAGGCGGCGGGGTTGAAGGTGTCGTTGATGACGAACTGGCCGGAAACAGTTCCGCGGGTGGAGGCCGGCGCATAATTGGCGTTGGTGAACCAACTATAGGGCCAGGCGGTGGCCTCGGCGGCGGCTTGGGCTTGGGCGTCGGAGAAGAGCGACTGGGCGGCTTGGAAGGCGTTGGTGAGGGTTTTGGTGACGGTGTTGGTGAGGTAATTGCAGTAGATGAAATAGGGGCCGGAAACCCGGGTCCAGACCTCGTTGGCTCCGAAGTTGCTGTCAACGCCCAGGAAATAGTGGCCGCCATTGATCATGTTGACCATGGGGGCGTCCATCAGTTCGGCTTTCATGGGGCCGCCGTTGTAGTATTCGGCACTTGCAAGGACGTGCCAGATGCCGATATTCCACGCGCCCGAGCCGGTAAAGCCGGCGGCGATATTGGTGAGGCTGCTCCATCCCCAAGCCCTTTCCGTGCCGAAGTAGGCGCTGTACTTGTATTTGTCCTCGTAAAGGCCGGCCCGATACCCATTGGTCCAGAGGGAGCACTCCACCGGCGCGCCCAGCACGCCGACCGATGAGCCACCGACGTTGTATTGAAAATTACGGGCCGCGTCAATGCTGTTCCAAGTGAAGTTGGGGGAGATGTAAATGTTGTCGCGTTCCTCGCCGGTGCCCATGGCGACATCGCCGACGCGGTGGCTCCAAATGCCGGTGACGTAAAAGCCGGAGGAGCCACGGAGCATGGAGAAATGAACGTCCATGGCGCCATTGGAGGAGGAGTTCAGGAACAGGTCCATTTCGCCGTAGTCTGGACCGGAGGCGACCGGGGAATAGACAAAACTGCCGGAGCCGAAGCCGCCCGTTTCCCAATAGAACTCGCCGCCATCCTTGCCGCCGCTGAGCAACTGCTGGGTCTGCGAGCCGGAGCCGTTGTTGTAGGTGAAGTTGATCTGGGTGAGGCTGGCCGAGCTGATGTTGCAAACAATGGTGACGATGCCGTTGGCCATGGTCGCGGTGCCGCCGCTTTGGGTCAAGGTGACGGGAGTGGAGGAGGCGTTGGTGGCGCCGGGATTATTGGCAAGAAGAGGGCCGGCGGCAAAGAGGCAGGCGCACAAGCGCAGTGTTTGAGGGAGTCTCACGGTTCAATCAGATTATCACAATCCACGTTGACTTTCAAAGACTTACGCATTACGTAGGGGGCCATTCAGACCTGAAAACGACGCGAGCGCAGTATGACATTTATGAAGATCACTTTGAACCTGATTTATCTCCCGGCACTTTTTCTGCTCTCCACCCGCGCGTGGGCGGGCGGGGGCGGCAACCCGTCGGCGACGGACTGGATTGATCCGGACACCGGCCACCGCATCATCCGGCTCTCGACGGAAGCCGGCAGCCGGACGCTGTATTTTCACGACAACTCCTACACGCCCGAAGGGGACAAGCTGATCTTCAGCGTTCCCGGCGGGGTGGCGGTGATGGATATCACCAAACTGGGGCAGCAGCCGCCGAAGATCGAGATGGTGATCCCCGGGGGTGGCGCGAACATGGCGCGCCGGACGCGGGAGGTGTATGTCAGCGGCGGGGGACGCGGCGGCGGGCGCGGGTTCGGGGGCGGGGGCACGAACAGCGCGGGGGCCGAGGCGCGAGGAGGCCCAACCGCGGCGGCAGCGGCCCAACCACAGGTTCCGCCCGCGCAAGTTTCGACCAATCCGCCCGCCGGGGGGCGGGGTGGACGGGGCTTCGGCGGCGGCGGGCGCGGCGGAGGCGCTGTTTATGCGGTCAATGTGGACACCAAACAGGAACGATTGATCACCAACGCCGTCAGCACGGTCATCAGTTGCGACGAGTCGTTCGGTTACATTTTGCTGCGGGGGAATGCCGCGATTGATCCAACGGGCAAGGCCCAGAAGCCGGCGGCGCGGCCTTACGTTTCCCAACTGCAACGGATGTTCCCGGGCAAGAAGCCGGAAGACCTGACGCCCGACCAGCAGTATTCGGTGCAGAAGGAGGAAAGTCTGGCGCGCGGCACGCTGGACCCGCAGCCCGCCGCCTACACTTTCATCAACCTTAAAACGGGGGAGCGGAAGACCGGCGGCTACCAGTTCGGGAACCCGGACCATCAGCAGTTCAATCCGACCGACCCGAACCTGCTGCTCTACGCGCACGAGGGGACCTGGCACGAGGTGGACCGGACGTGGACCATCCGCACGGACGGCACGGACATGAGGCTGATCCACAAGCGGACGATGGACATGGAGATCAACGGGCACGAATGGTGGAGTTTCGACGGCAAGACGGTCTGGTTCGACCTGCAAACCCCGCGCAGCGAGGACTTCTGGATCGGCGGGATGAACATCGAAACGGGGAAGGAAACGCGCTACCACATCACGCGGGACACCTGGGGAGTCCACTTCAACAGCTCGCGGGACAACACGCTTTTTTGCAGCGACGGGGGCGATCCCTCGCAGGTGGCCTACTCGACCAACGGAATGTGGATCAACCTTTTCCGCGCGCAGCCGGATGGGACGGTCGTGAATGAGAGGCTGGCGAACATGGCCAAACACAGTTATGTCACGGGCAAGGGGGGCGTGGAGCCGAATGGCTCGATCACACCGGACAAGAAGTGGGTGATCTTCACGGGGCAATTCGCGCCCAGCCAGGAGCGGCACGTCTATGCGGTGGAGATCGCCAAGGCGAAGTGAGCCGATCCAATGTCTGACACAGATTGGCGGCGCCCGCACCGTTGACACCAGAGAGGAAAGAGCCGACTTATGCGGAAGCTGAAAGGAAACACCCGCGTCAAACTATGTCTGACAAATTTTCCAACCGCGCGGGCGGCGATTGGACTGCTGCTGACCTTGACGCTGGCGACGCCGCGGACGTCCGCCGCCGCCACACCGAACACCAACGCGCCGCCCGCGCCGGTGGCCGCGGAGCCGCCGACGGAGTGGATTGACGCGGACACGGGACACCGGGTCGTGCGGCTCTCGCGCGAGGCGGGGAGCCAAAGCCTCTACTTTCACCAGAATCCCTATACCGCCGCCGGGGACAAGCTGGTCATCACGACGACCAACGGGATTGCCACGATTGACCTCAAGACCCGCGCCATTGACCAGGTGGTCGAAGGCCAGACCAAGGGGCTGGTCGTCGGCAAAAAGTCCCGCCAGGCGTTTTTTTACAAGGACGATGTCGTTTATGCCGCCGACCTGGACACTCACGCCATCCGGGAAGTCGCCAAGACGCCGCCGGACTTCCGCTACGGAGCGGGATTGACGGTCAACGCCGATGAAACCGTTCTGGCCGGGAGTTTCGCCAAGTACAACGGGCAACGCCCGCCGCAGTCGGTGCCCGACGAGCCGGGGTTGCCGGGGAACCGGAATTTGGAGCAGCGCTGGGCCAATCGCGCGCCGATGGCGCTCTACACCATCGAGGTCAAGACCGGGGTGATCAAGACGTTCCACGACAGCACGGACTGGCTCAACCACGTGCAGTTTTCACCGTCGGACCCGACGCTGCTCATGTTTTGCCATGAAGGCCCGTGGGAGCGGGTGGACCGGACCTGGACGATCCGCACCGACGGCGGCGGGGAGACGCAAATCCACCGGCGCACGATGATCAATGAGATTGAGGGGCATGAGTTTTTCAGCGCCGATGGGAAGACGATTTGGTATGATTTGCAGACGCCCAAATCGCAAGTGTTCTGGCTCGGCGGCTACGAGATCGCGACCGGACAACGAACCTGGTATCATCTGGAGCGAAGCGAGTGGTCGGTGCATTACAACGTGTCGCCAGACGGGAAGCTTTTTGCCGGCGACGGAGGCGGTCCCCGCAGCGTGGCGGCGCCGGGCAACGGCATGTGGATTTATCTTTTTCGGCCACAGATTTCCGCGGGCGCCCCGGCGGCTGGGCAAAACGGCCTGATCCGAACGGGTACATTCCGGTCGGAACGCCTGGTGAACCTGGCCAAGCACGATTACACGCTGGAGCCGAACGTGAGCTTCACGCCCGACGGAAAATGGATCGTTTTCCGCTCGAACATGTTTGGTCCGGCGCACGTGTTCGAGGTCGAAATTGCCAAAGCCAATTGAGCGTTCTGCTCTTATTATCCCGCGCGATTGGCGAAGAGTTGCTGGAGGACCTGGTAGTCCTTCTCAATGCCTTTGAGCAGGTCGAATTTGCCGCTTTCCTCCTCGACGATGTACCATTGCACGGCGCCGCCATTGTGGTCGCAGGCGTCCAGCACCTCCGGCCATTTGACGATGCCATCGCCGATGATGTCGCCGCCGGTGGCGGGAACCCAGTCTTTGACATGCACACTGAGGACGCGGCCGGCGTATTTTTTGAGGGCGGCGGCGGGGTCCGCGCCGGCGTGGGCGCAGTGGCCGATGTCCAGCTCCACGAAAACATCGGGACTTGCCTTGCCGAAGAAAATGTCCTCGGGCATGGGGCTGCCGGGACCGGCGATGGGCTGGAACTCCTTGACGTGGTTGTGGTAGCCGATGCGCATCTTGTGGGGCTTGAGCTTCTCGGCGACGGCGCTGAAGATGTCGGCGTTCCTGGCCCAATCCTCGGCGGTGGTGGCGTCAAAGCTGGCGATGATGAGCTTTTGGTTGCCGAGGATCTGGTTGAACTCGATGGTTTTGTTCAAATTGTCGCCGGTGATGTCTTGCATTCTGCCTTGCAGGTGGGAGCCGCAGGCGATCAGGCCGTTGTCGTCCAGGATTTTTCGCAGTCCGGCGGCATCGTTGGTGTACTTGGCGTAGCCGGCGAACTCGACGGCGCCATAGCCGATCTTCTTGATCCCCTCCAGTGTGCCGGGCACGTCGTTGGAGAAGACAAAACGGACAGAATAGAGCTGGACGCCGAGGACCGGCGTTTTGCGCGGCGCGTCCGCGCCACCCATACAACCTCCTGTCAAGAGAGCAGCCGAGCCGGCGGCGGCGGCGCCGATGAATTGGCGTCTGGTGTATTGCATAGGTTACAGGTTTAGAGATTAGGATTTGGATTAAGATCAGGATTAAGATTAAGAGGAAGGCTCATAACTCCCATCCTCTGCGGAAGGGGGGGTGGACGAATTGGGAGGCTTCGGGGGCGTTTTTGGCGCGCATGTGCGGGCCGTCCCATTCCAGCTTCTTGCCGACGCGAATGGCCACGCAACCCAGGACCATAATCTCCGTGAGATAGGCGGCGATGTCGAAATTGGAATACCCCGGCGCGCCGCCCTTGCAGGCGGCGATCCACTCTTGATGATGCGCGTCTATATTATCCCGCAACGGGTCCCCTTCAGGGTAGCGCGCCATGACTTCATTGCGCAAGTTGTTGCGCGGGATGCTCTGGGGAATCGCTTTGACAGCGCCGTGGTCGGAGCCGCGGGTGAATTCCTTTTCATCGTTGAGTTTGAGGTAGAACTTGGCGCCATAGTCGTCAGGCGAGTAGATTTGGCCTTTGTCGCCCAACATCAAACAGCCGCTGCGGGGAATCTGGTCTTCGACGGTCAAAATGGCGGCGGTGACTTCGGTGGGAGGTTTGTTGTCTCCGTCATGATATTTGCCCTTGTCGTCACGGAAAGGAGGCCTGGTCATGACGCCGGTGCGGTTGCCGCCGTCGTACCAGCGGAAGGTGACCGGGGCGAGTCCTTCGCGGGCCGGGAATTGGAAACGGATTTTGGATTTGATCGGGTAGCAGTCCGTGGTGAAGTCAACGGTTTCGGCTTCGATTTCGGTGGGGTAGCCGAGTTTGAGGGCGCGGAAGGGGAGATTGGAGGTGTGGCAGGCCATGTCGCCCAAGGCGCCGGTGCCGAACTCCACCCATCCGCGCCAGTTCCAGGGATGATAGGCGTTGTTGCCCAGGTAAAGGCCCTTGTAGGGTCTGTATTGGGCGGGGCCGAGCCACAAATCCCAATCCAGGCCCTCCGGGACCGGGTCCGAGTCGGCGGGCCGAGGCAGGCCCTGCGGCCAGATGGGGCGGTTGCTCCAGACGTGGACATCATGAACTTGGCCGATGATGCCCGCTTGAATGACTTCGACGGCGCGGCGCAGGCCGTCCTCCGCGCTGCCTTGGTTGCCCATTTGCGTGGCCACTTTGCATTCCTTGGCCAATTTGCGGAGCAGACGCGCCTCATAGACCGAGTGGGTCAGCGGTTTTTGGACATAGACATGCTTGCCCATTTGCATCGCAGCCGAGGCAATGGTGGCGTGCAAATGGTCGGGGACGGCGATGTTCAGGGCGTCGAGGGTCTTCTCCTGGTCGAGCATCTGCCGGAAGTCCTGGTAGTACTTCGCCTTGGGGTGGGCGGCGCGGACGCCGGCGCCGATTTTCTCGTCCGCGTCGCAGAGGGCGATGATGTTCTCGGTCGCGCAAGACCTGATGTCGCTCGCGCCCTGGCCTCCATAACCCACGATGGCGATGTTGAGTTTCTCATTGGCGGAAACCAAGCGGGGCCGGGGTCTTGGGCTGACACATCCGCCCGCCGCCACCGCGCCCGCCGCCACGGCGGAGTAATAGAGAAAATTGCGGCGTGAAATTCCGCTTTGGTTCTGTTTGCCTGAATGAATCGGGAGCATGGTGATTTTCTACGCCCGGCACCCGTTTTGCACAAGGAAATTATACCGACTTCTTTATCAACTCTTGCAGCTTGCGGGCGTCGGCGGCGAAGATGCGGACGCCTTCGGCGAGTTTTTCGGTGGCCATGGCGCTTTCGTTGAGCATCCAACGGAAGCCCTTTTCGTCCAGCGTGATTTTGGAGAGGGTCATTTGGCGGCTGATCTCCGGGGAGAGTTTGCGCGTGACGGGATCGGCGCCGCTTTGCAGTTCGGCGAGGAAGGACGGACCGATGGTGAGCAAGTCGCACCCGGCCAACTCGATGATCTCGCCCTTGTTGCGGAAACTGGCGCCCATGACCTCGGTGGGATGGCCGAATTTCTTGTAGTAGCCGTAAATCTCGCGCACCGAGACCACGCCGGGGTCTTCGGCGGGCGGGTAGTCTTTTCCGGTGTCCTTTTTGTACCAGTCAAATATACGGCCCACAAACGGGGAGATCAATTTCGCGCCCGCCTCGGCGCAGGCCACCGCCTGGGCGAGGCAAAAGAGCAGGGTCATGTTGCAGTTGATGCCCTCTTTTTGCAGGACCCGCGCGGCCTGGATGCCCTCCCAAGTGGAGGCCACCTTGATGAGGATGCGCTCGCGGGGGAAGCCCATTTTGGCGTACATGGAAATGAAGAGGCGGCCTTCGGCGACGAGGGCGCCGGCGTCGAAGGCGAGTTTGGCGCTGGTCTCCGTGGAAACGCGGCCGGGGACAATCTTCAAGATTTCGCGGCCAAAGAGAACCAG
>JBEKAN010000064.1:0-16389 GCA_050015895.1 Verrucomicrobiota bacterium | reverse complement strand
AGGCGCGGCTTGGCCTAGCATCAGGGCATGATCTGTAATTCGCCCGGACCGGCGCTCCTCGCCGGCTTGCTCGCCGCCGCCGCAATTTCCGCCTGCAAGACCTCCGCCGACGACAATCCGGCAACTGGTGCCGCCTCCGTTTCCGCCCCCGGCCCGGCCGCTGTCGCCCCGGCCGCCGTCGCGCCCGCCGCCACATCCGCCCCCGCCCCGGCCCGCTCGGACGCGGTGGAGAACTCGGTCGTCAAGGTCTTCTCGACGGTGCGTTATCCGGATTATTTCAAGCCGTGGGCCAAGCAGGCGCCGCGGGAAATCTCCGGCTCCGGCGTGGTGATCGAGGGCAAAAGGATTCTCTCCAACGCGCACGTCGTCAATTACGCCAGCCGGGTGCAAATCCAGGCCAACCAGGCGGGGGACAAGATTTCCGCGACGGTGGTGGCGATTGACCCGGGCATTGACCTGGCGGTGCTCAAGCTGGACGACGAGACTTTTTTTGACACCCACGCCCCGCTGCCCCGCGCCAAAATGCTTCCGGAGATCAAAGACGCCGTGATGGTGTACGGCTACCCCACCGGCGGCTCCAGTCTTTCCATCACCAAAGGCATTGTCTCCCGCATTGAGTTCGCGGCTTACAATTATCCGGTCTCCGGTTTGCGCGTCCAGATTGACGCGGCGATCAATCCGGGCAACAGCGGCGGGCCGGCGGTGGTGGGCGACAAAATGATCGGCCTGGCGTTCAGCCATCTGCTCAACGCCGAGAACATCGGCTACATCATCCCCTGCGAGGAGATTGAGATGTTCCTCAAAAATGTGGCCGCGCGCCGCGGCCCGGGCAAGCCGGCCATGTTCGACGAGTTTCAAACCCTGGAGAATCCGGCGCTGCGCAAGTTTCTCAAGCTCGACAAATCCATCCACGGGATCATCGTCAACAAGCCCGCCGACTCGGACCCCGCTTATCCTCTCAAGAAATGGGATGTTGTCACCAAGATCGGCGACACCCCGGTGGACGATGAGGGGATGATCAAATTGGGAAATTTGCGCGTCACATTCACTTATCAGGTGCAAAACACCGCCCAGCGCGGGAAGGTCCCCCTCACAGTCGTCCGGGCTGGCAGGGAACTGCGGGTGGACCTGCCGGTGGAGACAAAGAGGCCCATGGTCCTGCCCAGTCTGGATGGAACCTACCCGTCCTATTTCGTGTACGGGCCGCTGGTGTTTTCCACGGCCTCGCGCGAGCTTTTTCGCAGCCTGCTGAGCGAGGAGAACTCCCGGTGGCCCACTTTGCTCATCAGCACGGGCAGCCCGATGGTCAAGCGCGCGATGGACAAGGAGGCCTTCCCCGGCGAGCGCCTGGTGGTTGTCTCCTCGCCGTTTTTCCCGCACAAATTGTCGGAGGGCTACGCCAGCCCGATTGCGCAAGTGGTCAAATCGGTCAACGGCGCCGCCATCAAAAACCTCGGCCATCTGGTGGAAGTCCTGCGCGACTGCCGCGACGACCTGATCACCATCGAATTTGACAACGTGGCCGGCGAAACGCTGGTCTTTCCCCGCGCCGAAATGGTCTCAGCCACCGACGAAATCCTCACCGACAACGGCGTGCGCAGCCAGGGGACGCCGGACACGATGGCGATCTGGAATTCCAAATAGACGCGGAATTGAGCGGGTTGGAGCCGCGACCGCAGTACGCCGAATTGTGCGGGCGGGGCCATTGGGCTTTGACTTCGCGGCGCGCCATATGCAAAACTTGATGGAACGAATCACTCTCAATCCCCGGCAATGCGGCGGACGGCCTTGTGTGCGGGGGATGCGGATTCGTGTCAGTGACGTTCTGGACCTGTTCGCGTCCGGCCTCGATGCGTCGCGGATTTTGGCGGAAATGCCCGACTTGGAGGCGGACGATCTCAAGGCTTGCATGATGTATGCCCGCCGACGCATTGACCATCCAGTTTTGGCCGTATGAAAATTGAGGAAATTGAACAAGAGGCATTGGCTCTGCCCGATCGCGATCGGGCCTCGCTTGTCGCAAAACTCCTTGACACATTGCCGCCGCCGGAAACGGACGTGTCAGATGAAGAGGTTGACCAGCGCGAGCGCGAGATGGAATCTGGGCAAGTGACCGCGATTTCACACCAGGAGTTCGTCCGTCGTGTCCAAGAGCAAAGAGGCCGATGAACGTGGTTTACCACCCTGCTGTTCAGCGGGATGTTTCGCGCATTCTGCGCCACTACGACAGCATCAACAACCGGCTGGGCGACGAGTTTTGGGGGAGTTCAACTCATTCATCCGCGTGGCCGTCACCAACCCGCAACATTTTCATTTCCAAGCGCGAGACAGGCGGCGGGTCAATTTGAGTCGCTTCCCCTATCACTTCCTGTTTCGGGAAATGCCCGACGGCATCCGCATCACGGTCATCCGCCACCATAAACAACGCCCTGAGCATGGGCTCAAGCGGCGCTAAAACTGGCGCAGGAAGCGCAAATCGTTCTCGTAGAACAGCCGGATGTCGTTGATCCCGTAACGAATCATCGCGATGCGCTCGATGCCGAATCCGAAGGCCCATCCCGTCCAAATCTCCGGGTCGTACCCCACGTTCTCAAAGACCTGCGGGTGGACCATGCCGCAGCCGGCGATTTCGAGCCATTCCTTGCCCATTTTTTTGGTGAGCGCATTGGAAAAATCAATTTCAAAGCTCGGCTCCGTGTAGGAAAAATAGTGCGGGCGGAAACGGATCTGGGTCTCCTCGCCCAGCAATTGGCGGAAGACGTATTCCACCGTCCCTTTCAAATCCCCCACCGTCACCAGCCGGTCCACGTACAAGCCCTCGATCTGGTGGAAGGTCGGATTGTGCGTGGCGTCGGGCGTGTCGCGCCGATAGACCCGGCCCGGCACGATGATGCGCACAGGCGGGGCCTGCTTCTTCATCACCCGGATTTGCACCGACGAGGTGTGCGTGCGCAGCAGCAAATCGTTGGTGTCCTCCAAATAAAATGTGTCCTGCACATCGCGCGCCGGGTGGTCCTCCGGCGTGTTCAACGCGTCGAAACAATAATACTCCGTTTCCACTTCCGGCCCGTCGGCGACGGCGAAGCCGATTTTGCGAAAACTGCGCACGATGTCCTCGGTGACCTGCGTCAGCGGATGGAGTTTGCCCAGGGGGCGGCGGCGGCCGGGCAGGGTGAAATCGGCGGGTTCGGCGGGCTGGGCCGCTTTGATCTCCAACTCGCGGCGGCGGGCGGTCATGGCCGCCTCCAGTTCGGATTTGGCCTGATTGATGAGCTTGCCGGCGGCGGGGCGTTCCTCCCTGGGCAGCGCGCCGAGTTGTTTCATCAGCGCGGTGAATTTGCCGTGCGGGCCGAGCCAGGCGCCCTTGGCCTGCTCCAGCGCCGCTGTGTCGCCGGCGGCCTTCATTTCGGCCAGGGCGGCCTGTTTCAGCGGCTCTAAGTCATCAAGCAGAGACATAATCGAAATTCCCCGTCCGATTGGATTGCCGGCCGGCGCCCGCGGCGGGGCAAATCAGGCTGCCGTGGCGGCTGTGGCGGATTTGGCGGACTTGGCTTTCAGCGCGTTCTGCGAGACTTGCACCAATTCGGCGAAGGCCGCGGCGTCCGTGGCGGCCAGGTCGGCCAGCACCTTGCGGTCCAGCGCGCACTGGGCGGCCTTGAGGCCCTCCATGAAGCGGCTGTAAGTCGTGCCGGCGGCGCGGGCGGCGGCGTTGATGCGCACCTGCCAGAGCGCGCGATAATTGCGCTTCTTGGTCTTGCGGTCGCGGTAGGCGTATTGCAGGCCGTGATCCAGCGCGTCGGAGGCGTAGCGATACAGTTTGGAGCGCTTGAGGCGGAAGCCTTTCGCCGCTTTGATCGTGCGCATCCGGCGCTTGCGGGAGGCGGGGGAATTGGTGACTCGCATGTTGAATCAGGGGGAAACGGTTAATGGCTGAAAGGAAGGTTCTGCAATATCCGGTAGGCGTCGGTGGGGTCCACCTGTTTGGAGGTGCCCAGGTTGCGCCGGCGTTTCGGGCTTTTGGTTTGCAGCAGGTGCCGCTTGCCGGCGCGCATCCGCATCACCTTGCCGGTGCCGGTGATCTTGAACCGCTTGGCCACCGATTTCTTGGTCTTGATGCCTTTTGGTCGTCTCATAAGTCTCTCTTCGCAAAAGAACGCGTAATATAGAGTCGCCCCCTTGCGGACGCAAGTGCTTTTTTGGGTTATTTCCGGCTGTCCCGCCGGCACGATGCTTTGACATCGCCGCATTCGCGGTTGTTGTTTTCTTCATGAATGTCAAGTTGACTGCGGAGATCCACCGGGATGGCGAATGGTACGTTGGGTTCTGCCCCGAAGTGCCGGAGGCCAACGGACAGGGACGCACCGCCGAAGAATGCGTGGCGAGCCTGAAACAGGCGGTGCTGCTGCTCATGGAAGATCGGCGCCAGGACGCCCAGCGCAAGCTTGCCGCTGATGTCCGCGTGCTGGAACTTGCTTGAAACGGCGCGAACTCATCCGACACCTCGAAGCTCAAGGGTGTCCCCTCAAGCGCGAGGGCGGATCCCACTCCATTTACTGGAACCCCGCCACCGGGCGGCGCGAGCCAGTTCCCCGGCACAACGAAATCCCGGGCTGCTGGTGAGAAAAACCTGTCGCGCGCTTGGTATTTCGGAACCAGCGCAAGTGGAGACGAAATTGCGCGACATTTTTGATTGGCCGGATGGCAGAAATGGTGTATGCTTGGGCAGCCCAAGCCCAGAAGGGCGCGCGACAGACGGTTTCTGAGCAGTATGAATGAGATAAAGTTCGATGACTTGGCGCGCCTGCCCGTAATCCAGTATTACGAGACGGCGTTCCGCAAAGTGACGGGGATGTCGCTCAAAGTCATCCCACCGGGCGAGTCGGGACAGCGGCTGAGCTTTGGGGAGTTTGAAAACGCGTTCTGCTCGCTGGTCACCCGCTCCCCGGCGGGTTGCGATTCCTGTTTGGAAGCCGAACGGCGCGCGGAAAGAGGCGCGGGCAGAACTCTTGTTCCGCAGCAGATCTCCTGCTTTGCGGGCCTGACGGATGTCGCCGTGCCGGTGGTGGTGAACGGGCGGCATGTGGCCACGTTGATGAGCGGACAGGTGTTTCGCCGACCGCCCACGGAGCGGGATTTTCAGATGATCCTCAAGATGCTCAATGGGGAGGCGAGCGCGGATTGGGAGAGGAAGACGCGCAAGGCCTATTTCGAAACGCCGGTGGTCCCGCCCGACCGGTTCCAGGCGATGACGCATTTGCTCAACGTGTTCGCGCAGTACCTGGCCGACCACGCGAGCCGCCAAGCGATTTCGGCCTCCATTCATGACCCCAAGCCTGTGTCCAGCGCCAAGGAATTTGTCCTTTCCCACGCCGAGGAGACGGTCACTCTGGCGGTGGTGGCGCGGCACGTGCATGTGAGCCGTTTTCATTTTTGCAAGATGTTCAAGAAGGCCACCGGAATGACGCTGACGGAATATGTGGCGCGGGTGCGAGTGGAGAAGGCAAAGAGGCTGCTGGCGGACACATCCCTGCGCGTCTCGGAGGTGGTTTTTGCCGCCGGCTTCGGGTCCATCCCGCGCTTCAACAGTGTTTTCAAACGCCGCGTGGGGATGCCGCCGACAGAATATCGGGCCGCATTGCATTCCCCCGTGCCGATGTGACTGGGCCAGAGGCGCTTTCCAGGGTTTCTTCCATTTCGATTTTCCCCCTTCCGCGCAATCGGCAAGCAGTAAATGCCAAGGGGCAAGTAGCGGCTTTTTCCCCGAGAGCGTATTCCTTTGACCATGACCAAAGCGGTGAAACGAAGTGCCACCTGGCACAGAACAATCTTAACACGAGGCCAACCATGAAGCATTTCCGTCCATTAAAGTTGCGGTTGCGGCTTTTTCCCAGCCTTGCCGCGATGGCGGCGGCCATTTGCGCAGCCGCCAGTGTGCTGGTCGGATGCGCCGATCCGCAATCCACGAACAGCGCGGCAGCCAACGCCAAACCGAAGCAGATGGCAAAAAAACTCACCGGCGCTGATCTGTATGCCATCAACTGCAACCGATGCCACGCGGAACGGTACCCGACCGAATTCACTTCGGCCCAATGGAAGACCGTTATGACGCACATGCGGGTGCGGGCCAACCTCCCGGCGGAACAGGCCAAGGCGATCCTCAAATATCTCCAGGAAGACAGCGGAAACTAAACCCCCAACGATCCCACCCATGAAATTCCATTCCCTGATTCTTGGAGCTTTGGCCGGCACATTTTTGACGGTCGCCGCTTTGCCCCGGACCGCGTCGGCGCAAGTGAGCACGAACGACTTCGAGGCATTGAAGAAAATGGTCGAACAAATGGGGGACAGACTCCAGAAGCTGGAGCAGACGCACGAGCAGGACCAGAAGACGCATGAACAAGACCAACAGGTGATTCAACAACTGCAACAGCAGTTGGGAGAAACCAAAGCAGCCGCCACCAACGCGCAACAGACCGCCGACAGCGTGGCCAAGGTGCAAGCGGCCTATCCCGCCCCCGGCGCGTCGCAGGGGCCGATGCACAACGTGACGATGGTGGGCGACGCGGAGGTTCAATTTGGCAAGACCTCCGGGCAGCACAGCGCGTTTGAACTGGCGGATTTTGCGCCGATTTTCCTGTATCGGGCGAGCGATGACGTGCTCTTCGAGGCGGGCTTCGACATCATGCTGAATAACAACACGGATTCGATGAACAACCGGCTGGGACCGGGAAGCTCGACCTCTCTGAGCATGAGTTTTGCCACGTTGGATTATCTTTTGAACGACTACATGACGCTGGAGGCCGGGCAAATGCTGCTGCCGCTGGGCACCTATAGCGAGCGGGGCGCGGGCTGGCTGAACAAGATTCCCGATGACCCGCTGGTTCGAGCCGTTCTGCCGGAGAGCGGCGCGGGCGTCCAGTTGCGTGGGGCCATCCCAGTCGGAGATTCCGGAGGAATGGTCACCTATGCCGGCTACGCGGTCAACGGCCCGTCCTCCGCTGACGGCACTGGAAACGCAGGTTCCTTGGATCTGGGGGGCAATGTGGGCATTTCCTCGGCAGGCTCTTCGCCCAATTGGCACGCCAATCCCAGCGGCGGCGGACGCCTGGCGCTCTTCCTTCCTTGGAAACCTCACTACGACCTGGAGCTGGGTTTGTCAGGCCAAACTGGCGCCTGGACCGACTCCGGGAACCATCAGTGGACGGCTGGAGTGGTGGACGCCGCGCTGCACCTCAGCCAGAATGTTGAAGTGAAGGGCGAGTATATCAATACGTGGTACGGAAGCGACGACCTTGGCGAAGTCTCCCCTCACGGCTCATGGATCCAGGCGGGCTACAAACTGGCGGGCCTGGGACTGGAAATGCCCTACATAAACAATGTGGAACTGGTCGGCCGTTATGATAATGAGAATGACGACGGCCTTTTCGGCGGCGGAGCGGGCGGCACGAAAACCGACCGCTACACCGCGGGCTGCGTCTATTACTTTTCCAACACGTTACTCTTCGAGGGAGACTATGAGTGGATGCGGAGCCACGGCCCCAGCGCCCTGCCTCCCAATGCGTTTGTCCTCCAACTCTCCTACGGATTCTAATTGAAAGGAACACAACTGATGAAAATCCAAAACAAACACCACGCGGTTCTCATCGGGGCCGCCGCGTTCGCCCTGATGGCCGCCTGCTGGGTGCGCGCCCAGGCCCCGCTGGACCCCGAGACCCAAGCCCGGATTGACCGGTTTGAAAAAGGCCCGGCGACGGTGGATGTCTCCAAATACCCGGATGCGATCAAGGAAAACTACCAGGTGTTCAGCCAGAAATGTTCGCAGTGCCACAAGTTGAGCCGTCCGATCAACTCGGACTACGCCACGCCCGACGAATGGTCGCGTTACATCAAGCGAATGATGTACAAGCCCGGATCGAACATCAGCGCGGCGGACGGCAAGAAGATTTACGAGTTCCTGGTCTATGACTCCAGCGTCCGCAAGAAGGCGATGCTCGACGACAAACTGGCCAAGGCGACGCCCGACGAGAAAAAGGACGCCGAGACCAAGATCAAGGCAATTCACGACCAGTACGACGCGAAATGACGGGGCGGCGCCACGGGAATGCCGACAAGCTATCCAGTCGAACTGCCGGACGTGAACTACTTCACGCGGCAGGTGTTGTGCCGCGAGGGATGCCCGGTGCGCACGGACTCCGGCGGCTACGTGCAGGCCGTCGCCGAGGGACGATATGAGGAGGCTTACATCATTGCCCGGACCCCAAACCCATTCGCCTCCATCTGCGGGCGGGTCTGCGCCGCGCCGTGCGAGGCCAAATGCCGGCGCGGGGCGCTGGACGCCCCGGTTTCAATCCGCGCGCTCAAGCGGTACGTGTGCGAGAAGTTCGGAGTGGAATCGGACCACTTCGATGTCGGCCGGGTGTATCCGCAAATGCGGGATCCGCGCCGCGAACGGATCGGCGGCGGGCGCAAAGTGGCGATCATCGGCGCAGGACCGGCCGGACTGTCGTGCGCGCATGAACTGGCCTTGATGGGATTTTCCCCGACGGTGTTGGAGGCGCAAAACCTGGCCGGGGGGATGTTGGTGCTGGGGGTGCCCGAATACCGGCTGCCGCGGGAAATCGTGCGGGCGGAAATCGCCGCCATCGAGGCGCTGGGAGTGGAGGTGCGGCTCAACACCCGGCTGGGGAAGGACTTTGCGTTTTCCGACTTGAAGAAGCAGGGCTACGAGGCGGTTTTTCTGGGGATCGGGGCGCATCGAAGCCGGGAACTGAGCATAGAAGGGGTGCAATTGGACGGGGTGCTCCGAGCCATTGAGTTTCTGCTCAATGTCAACCTGGGTTTCCGGGTTTCGCTGGGCCGCAAGGTGGTCGTCATCGGAGGCGGCAACGTGGCTTTTGACGTGGCGCGCTCGGTGGTCCGGCAGGCGGAGAAGTTCGCCGGGATGGGCGAGGCGGAATTGCGGGAGGCGTTGCATCAAGCCGCGTCGGCGCTCGAGCAGTTGACGGCGCGCGAACCGGAAGCGCCTGACGAAGTGCGGCTGGCGTTGGACGTCGCCCGGGAAGCCATCCGCAAAGGCGTGCCGGAAGTCCACATGTACTGCCTGGAGAGCCTGGAGGAAATCCCCGGCGCGCACGAGGAAATCGAAGAGGCGGAAAAGGAAGGCATTCGTCTCCACACGCGATTTGGTCCCAAACGAATTGTCGGCAGTGAGGGCAAGGTTGCCGGGATCGAACTCATCCAAGCCAGCCGGGTGTTCGACGAGAACCGGCGATTCAACCCGCAATTCATCGAAGGCAGCGAAGAGACGGTGGAATGCGACACGGTGGTCCTGGCCATCGGCCAGTCGGCGGACCTTTCCTGGATTCGCCCCGAAGACAATTTGAAGGTCACCCCGCGCGGAACATTGCAAACCGACCCCGCGACGATGGCCACCTCGCGACCCGATGTGTTCGCGGGCGGGGACGTGGCATTCGGGCCGCGGATCATCATCACGGCGGTTGCCGAGGGCAAAAAGGGGGCCGCTTCCATCGCCAAGTTTCTCACCGGCGCCGTTCCCGCCGAACCGCGCCAGGCGCGTGTGACCATCTATAATACTCTCCAGTATGGGATGAAGCCGGATTACGAGAAGTTCATCCGCCGTCCGCCGCCCACGCTGCCGCTGGATCGGCGCATCGGAATTGCCGAAGTGGAGAAAGATTACCCGGAGCCGGACGCCCGGCGGCAGGCGGATCGCTGTCTCAAGTGCCATGTCGGCCCTGTGTTCAACGCGGATGAATGCATTCTTTGCGGGGGGTGCGCCGATGTCTGTCCCGAATACTGCCTGCGCCTGGTGGATGTGGCCGACCTGCGCGGGGACGCCAACCTGCAGCACGCCTTCCTGGCCCGATACGGGCGCGTGCCGGGGCGGGGCGAGCAGGGGGCGATCATCAAAGACGAAACCCGTTGCATCCGGTGCGGCCTGTGCGCGGTGCGCTGCCCGACCGGGGCCATCACCATGGAACGAGTTGAACTCATTCCCGCCTGATATGAACCCCGCCGCTCCCGACAAAGAAATCTCACGAAGGGGGTTTTTCCAACTGACGCTGGGCTGGCTCTCCGCCATCTTCGCGGTGACGGCGTCGGCGGCGGGGGCCGCGCGGTTTCTGGTGCCCAACGTCCTGTTCGAGCCGGACCAGCGTTTCAAGGCCGGCAGGCCGGACGATTACCTGGACGGATCGGTGACTTTCCTGGACGCGGAGCGGGTTTTTGTCGTGCGCAAAGGCAACACGTTCCGCTGCCTTTCGGCCATTTGCACGCATCTGGGCTGCACGGTCAACCGCGTCGCCAAAGGGTATCATTGCCCGTGTCATGGCAGCGTGTTTGACGACCAGGGGGTGGTGAAAAGCGGCCCCGCGCCGCGCCCGTTGGAATGGTTTTCGGTGACATTGAGCAAGGACAACCGTCTGCTGGTGGACAAAGGGCAGCGTGTGGCGGAGGACAAATACCTGGTGATATGAATGATTCTCCGCCCAAACGCCTCTGGCATTGGTTGACGCGAACCCGTGTCGGACGCTCCATCTTTCGGGTGGGCCTGCCGCACAGCAATCTGGAGAAGTCGCAGGCGATGGTATCGAGCTTCCTGCTGCATGTGCAGCCGGCCAAGGTGCGTCGCCATGCGTTGCGCGCCTCCTACTCCCTGGGGCTGGGGCTAATCACGCTCTATTTGTTCCTCATCCTCTGCGGCACCGGAGTGCTGCTGATGTTCTACTACGTGCCCAGCACGGACCAGGCGTATGACATCATGAAGGATTTGCAGTTCGTGGTGTCGGCCGGATTGGTGATCCGCAACATGCACCGCTGGGCGGCGCACTTGATGGTGTTGTTCGTGCTGCTGCACATGTGCCGGGTGTTTTACACCGGCGCATACAAAAGCCCGCGGGAGTTCAACTGGGTCATAGGCGTGGGGCTGTTCCTGCTCACCTTGGGCTTGAGTTTCACCGGTTATCTGCTGCCGTGGGATCAATTGGCCTATTGGGCGATCACTGTGGGCACGAGCATCGCCGGCTATGCGCCCGTCGTCGGCGAAAAGCTCAAATACCTCATGCTCGGTGGCCACGAGGTCGGGCAGGACGCGCTGACGCGGTTTTACGCGCTGCATGTGATCGTGCTGCCGGCGATCGCCGTGCTCATGATCTCGGTCCACCTCTTTCGCGTGCGCAGAGACGGGGGACTCTCCCGCCCCGACGAGCCGGGAGAGGTTGTCGGGCGGGTGGAACTGGGCCAATTGCCCACGAACAAGAGCTACGGCCTGATGGAGTTGGCGCGGGGCACAACGCCGCAAGTGGGGGCGAACCCCGAGGACGAGGTGTTCTCGTGGCCGCATCTGGTTTTCCGCGAGTTGCTGCTGTTTTTGCTCGTCACGGCGGTGGTGCTCTTCCTGGCGATATTCTGGAACGCGCCGCTGGAGGAGATCGCCAACGCGGTGCATCCGCCGAACCCCGCCAAGGCGCCCTGGTATTTTCTGGGGCTGCAAGAACTGGTCAGCTACTCGGCGTTCTGGGGCGGGGTGGTGGTCCCGGGGTTGCTGGTCACGGCGCTGGCGCTGCTGCCCTACATAGACCGCAAACGGCAGGGAGTGGGCCGTTGGTTCGCCCGCGAACGCGTCGTGGCCAACACGATCTTCTCCGTTTGTCTTGCCATCGCCGTGGCGCTGACGGTGATCGGCAGCTTCTTCCGCGGTCCCAACTGGGCCTGGGTGGAACCGTGGAAATCTCCACCCGCCGTGACGGAGGGGCATTGAGGCGATGGACTTTTCGCTCCGCAAATTTTACGCTTGGTTCACCGCGCTGGGCCTGCTGGTCGGCGTTCTGGTCATCGTCGGCTATTACCGGGACGAGTACCGCGATTGGAAGAATTACCAGCGCAAATATGTCCAGGAGGAAATCCACCGCGCCCCCACGCCGCAGCAGCGGATGCTGGCCGAACGCATCCCGGTGGAAATCCGCCAAGTCGTCCTGCCCGATCTCAACCGGGTGGACCGCTGCACCACCTGTCATCTGACGGTGGAGGATTCCAGCTACGGCGGCTACCCGCAACCCCTGAGCTACCATCCCCTGCACGACCAACACCCCTTCGAACGTTTTGGCTGCACCATCTGCCATCGCGGGCAGGGCCGCGCCACCACCGCCGCGGATGCGCACGGCAATGTGCCACACTGGGACGAGCCGATGCTCCCCATGCAATACATCCAGGCCTCCTGCGGCCAATGCCACGAGCCGGCGGACAATCCCGCCGCCCCCGAACTGGCCTTGGGCGAGCAAGTCTTCGAAAACAGCGGCTGCCGCGGCTGCCACAAACTGGGCGGCAGCGGCGGGATCATCGGGCCGGACCTGGACAAGGTCGGCGCTCGCCGCTCGCCGGAATGGCTCAAGAAACATTTCATCGCGCCGGCCAGCGCCACCCCCGGCTCGGTCATGCCGCCCCAAAAATTCTCGGAGACGAACCTGGAAGCCATCGTGCTCTTCATGCTCAGCCAGACCGGCCAACCGGCGCCCGGCTACTACTCCTCCATGAAAGTGCTTCCCAACACTGGGGAAGGGCTGCGCTTGTTCCAAACCAGAGGCTGCATCGGCTGCCACTCGGTGGGCGGCAATGGCGGCAAGGTCGGCCCGGCCCTGGACGACGTGGGCCTGCGGCGCGCTCCCGATTGGATGGTGCAACATTTCCGCGATCCGCAAAGCGTCACCCCCGGGTCCGTCATGCCGCGGTTTGGTTTCACGGAAACCGAGGCCCGCGCCCTGACCGATTTTCTTCTGCACCTGCGGGAGCAAAGCGTGGCCTTGAGCCTGCCCTCGCTGATGAGTCCTGTCGAGCGCGGCCGCGAAGTCTTCCGCAAATACGGTTGCGCCGGCTGCCACGGTCCCGGCGCCGCGGGCGGTGTCCCCAACCCCAACGCCAAGACCGCCGAGCAAGTGCCCGGTCTGCTTCATGTCGCCGACGGCTACACGGTGGCCGAATTGAAATCGCGCATCCTCAAGGGCCAGCACGAAATCACGGCGCTGGACCCCAAACGCCCGCCGCCGCCGCTCTACATGCCAGGATGGGCGGGGACGATCAGGGAGGGCGAGGTGGATGACTTGGTGGCCTTCCTGGTCAGCCTCAAACCCAAGGACGAAAACCTCGGCTTTTGATCGGTTTGTCGCGGGCTATGGAATGGACTGCCAGCCTGGCTGAGTTTCAGATCAGTGGCAGTATTTTCTTTGGAAACCGCCCAAAGCCTGTATATTGCCACCGTGAGTTTTCTCACCAAACAGGAACAAATCGTGCTCTGTCTCATTGTTCTCTTGCTGCTGACCGGATGCGCCGTCAAAACCTGCCGCGCCGCCCATCCCGCTGCCCTCCCTTTGCCCGTGCGACAATCCTAGTATGCAACCGCTGAATTTCGAGCAATCCGTCCAAAAAATCCTCGCCGCCGACCCGCGCTTCCATTCCGAGGCCTATTTCTTCGTCCGCGAGGCCCTGGATTACACCCGGCGCGGCTGCGGCCGCCAAAAAAGCGCGGCCCACGACGTGGGCGGCAAAGAAGTGCTCGACGGCCTGCGCCGCTACGCCCTGGCAACCTACGGCCCGCTGACCATCCCCGTCCTCGCCGAATGGGGCGTCGGCTCCTGCGAGGATTTCGGCGACATTGTCTTCAACATGATCGCACACAATTTGGAGGGCAAGTCCGACAGCGGCCGCCGCGAGGATTTCAAGGGCGGCTACTCCTTCGACGAGGCCTTTCGCAAGCCCTTTCTCCCCACCCAGCACCCGGCCGCGCGGGCAAAATCGGTCGCGGTCTGATTTGGGAAAGAATCAGGAACCACGGATGAAAAAAGCCCGGCCATCAGAAGGCAGAGCACCGAAGTCAAAACCCGCCGCCGCGCCGCCGGCGATTTCCCCGCCGCGCCTGACCACTTTGCAAAACGGCCTGGGCGTCATCGTGGCCGAGGACCACAGCGCGCCGGTGGTCTCCGCCCAGGCCTGGTGCCTGACCGGCAGCATGACGGAGGGAAAATGGATGGGCGCGGGCCTCTCGCACGTCCTGGAACACATGCTTTTCAAGGGCACCACCACCCGCCCCGGCAGCCGCATTGACCAGGAGGTCCAGGACGCCGGCGGTTACATGAACGCCTACACTTCCTACGACCGCACCGTCTATCACATCAACGTCCCCGGCACCGGCGCCAAAGTGGCCATTGACATCCTTTGCGACATCATGCAAAACGCCAGCCTTCCCGACGCCGAATTGCGCACCGAGCTGGATGTCATCCGCCGCGAGATGGACATGACCCACGACGACCCCGGCCGCCGCTCCGGCCGCCGCCTGTTCGAAACCGCCTACACCCGCAGCCCCTGCCGTTTCGCCGTCATCGGCTACCCGGAAATCTTCGACGAGCTCAAGCCCGACGACATCCGCGCCTATTACCGCGAGCGATACGTTCCCAACAACATGTTCCTAGTGGTCGTGGGCGACGTGAAAAGCGGCGAGGTGCTGGAACAAATCCGCCAGGCCTTCGCCCGCACCAAGGCCCGGCCCATGACGCCGATGGTTGTCCCGCAGGAACCGCGCCAAACCGCCCCGCGCGAAACCATCGAGGAGGCACCCATTGAACTGGCCCATCTTCACATCGCCTGGCACATCCCCGACGTCCGCCATCCCGACATGCCCGCGCTGGACATCCTGGCCGCCCTCTTGGGGCACGGCCGCAGTTGCCGCCTCTTCCGCCAGGTGCGCGAGAAAAAGGGCCTCGTCACCGCCGCCGACGCCTGGACTTACTCCGTCGCCGACCAGGGCTTGTTCGGCATGAGCGCGGTTTTGGACGCGGGCAAATTCCTCCCCGCCCGCGAGGCCCTCCTGGCCGAAGTCCTCCGCGCCCAATCCAAACCAGTCCCCGCCGCCGAACTGCGCAAAGTCGTCAAACAATTCACCGCCGGCGCGCTGGCCACGCGCAAAACCATGCAGGGCCAGGCGCAGGATTTGGGCGGCAGTTGGTTGGCCGCCAACGACCTCACTTTTTCCGAACGCTACCTCCAAGCCGTCAAGCGCGTCACCCCCGCCGACGTGCGTCGCGTCGCGCGCCAGTACTTGATCCCGTCCAGCCGCACCGTCTATGCCCTGCTGCCCAACGGAACCGCGCCGAAGTCGGCGGACGCCGTCGCCGTGGTCGCCGAAAATCCCATCCAGAAGACCACCCTCCCCAACGGCCTGCGCCTGCTGGTCAAGGAGGATCACCGCCTGCCTTTCGTCGAATTCCGCGCCGTCTTCCAAGGCGGCGTGCTGGCCGAGTCCCGGCAAAACAACGGCCTGACGCAATTGATGACCAAAATGCTGCTCCAGGGCGCCGCGGGCCGGACCGCCGAACAGATTTCCCTGGAGATCGAAAGCGTGGGAGGCAGCATTGATTCCTTCGGCGGCAACAACAGTTTCGGCCTCACGATGGAGGTGATGAGCGGCGACCTGAAAACCGGCCTCGACGTTTTCACGGATGTCCTGTTGCGCCCCACTTTCCCCGCCGACGCCTTCGAGCGCGAGCGCCGCATCCAACTGGAAACCATCCGCGCCCAGCGCGACAACCTCCTGCAATCGTGCGGCCAGGCCATGCGCCGCGCTCTCTTTGGCGACATCGGCTACGGGCTGGATTCCTCCGGCGGCCCGGAAAGCGTCCAAGCCGCGGGCCTGTCCGACCTGGCCCAATTCCACAAAAAGCTGGTCGTGCCCGACAACTGCGTCCTGGCCGTCTTCGGCGACGTGCGCGCCGGTGAATTGAAGCCTGCCGTCCAACAGCGCCTCGGTCGCTGGAAGAAATCCGCCCCGGTCGTCCTGCCCCGGCCTGAGCCGGCGCCGCTGGCCCAAATCAAGCGCGTCACCGAAACCCGCGACAAAGCCCAGGCCGTCATCATCATCGGCTTCCCCGGCACCACCATCGAGCACGCCGACCGTTATCCCCTGGACCTGCTCCAGGAGGGTTGCAGCGACCTGGGATCCCGTCTTTTCCTGCGCATCCGCGAGAAACTGGGCCTGGCCTACTATGTGGGGGCGCAGAACTTTCTGGGGCTTGCCCCCGGCTATTTCGCCTTCTATGTCGGCGCCGCCCCCGAAAAACTGGCCGAAGTGGAAACAGAATTGCTGGCCGAGGCGGCGCTTCTGCGCGAAAGCGGGCTGACCGACGAGGAACTTCGCCGGGCCAAAGCCAAAGTCATTGGGCAGAAGAAGATCGGCCGTCAGGACCTGGGCAGTTACGCCATGAGCGTCGCGTTGAACGAGGTGTATGGCCTGGGTTACCAATACTTCGACACCGAAGACGCCAAGTACGAGGCCGTGACCCCCGCCCAAGTCCGTCAAGTCGCCCAAAAATACCTCACCCCCGC
>JBEKAN010000063.1:0-14660 GCA_050015895.1 Verrucomicrobiota bacterium | reverse complement strand
CCCATCTCCGAAACCAACCTCACCCGCTGGAAAACTCGCGCCCACCGCGCCTGGCTCCTCGAACAAGCCGCCCTGGGCGAGTCCAGACGCTTCGTGTCGGAATCCCGACAACTCTCCCAAGCCGGCCAGGGCGCCATCACAGACCATCTGGCCACCTTCGTCGCCGCCAGCTACGCCCTGGCCAGACAGCGGTTGAGCGGCGAGGAGCGATTGCAGTGGAAGTACTTGCGCGCTTTCTGCCACGACGTCGCCATCTTGCGCCGCGGCGATCATTGCGTCCAACGCATGCGCCTTCAGCGCGACGAACTGGAATTCAAAGCGGCCGTCTGCCAGACCCCGAATTCACCAGGAATTCAGTTGAAGGTTCTCGGAGAATCGGTTAAGTTGTAATCATGCACAAGAGGTTTTTTATGCGGCTCTTCAAGCTCCATTCCACCCCGGCGGCCTTTCCGGGCGAATCTTGCAACCACCATCATTCGATTTGCCAATTCCCTCGCGGTAGGGCGAGACTCTTCGCACCGTTGGTGCGCTTCCGTAATTTGTTCTGTCTGCGAGCCGTGACATTTTCCCAGGATGGGTTCGTTCCCTCCACTCGTGGTAGTGGCACGACGCGCCCAACCTTTCCCGGCAGCGCCGCCCGGTATCTAGGGGCAACCGGATTTCCAGGCCGCCTCCCCGCCGCGATGGCGCTGATGGCGGCCTGTTGGCTGGGATTCTCCCTGCCCGCCCGGGCGGCCCAACAGCTTCTCAAAGGCCATGTCCCGCCGGTCACCAAACGGCTCACCTCCATCGGCCGGCTGGAGAGCGGCACGCGCCTGGACCTGGCAATCGGCCTGCCGTTGCGCGACCGGGACAGACTTACAAACCTGCTTCAAGAGCTTTACCAGCCCTCCAGCGCCAATTTTCGCAACTATTTGACCGCCGATCAGTTCGCCTCCTCCTTTGGCCCCAGCCAGGACGACTACCAGGCGGTGATTGATTTCGCCAAGTCCCACGGCCTGACGGTCAAAGCGACCCATCCCAACCGCACTTTGCTGGATGTCAGCGGATCCGTCGCGGATATTGAGAAGGCCTTTCACATCACGATGCGCGTCTATCAACACCCGGTGGAGTCGCGCACTTTCTTCGCGCCGGACGTGGAACCGTCTCTGGACCTGGACACGCCCGTGCTGGCCATTAGCGGCTTGGACAACTATGTGAAGCCGCGTCCGCAGACACACCTGTCGGGCGCGCCGTTCCAGCCGGCGATCCGTCCGTTGGGCGGCGGCGGCGGACCAGGCGGAGGGGGTGGGGGAGGATCAGGCAACTCAGGGCCTTTTCTCGGCTCGGACCTTCGGAACGCTTATGTCCCCGGCGTCACGCTCGATGGCACAGGACAGTCGCTGGGGCTTTTTGAATTGGAAGGTTATTATCCGGGCGACATTACCGCTTATGAAGCCGAAGCCAGCTTGCCCAATGTCACCGTGACGCCTATTTTGATTGACGGTTTTGACGGCGATGACACCAACATGGATTATGCCGTCGAAGTCACGGCGGATATCGAGATGGCGATTGCGATGGCGCCGGGATTGAGCAACGTGTGGGTTTATGAAGGCCCGACGCCGATGGACGAGGCGCCCGTCGCCACAAACTACATCCAACCTTCCACCACCACGGCACAGATCAACGACGTGCTCAATCGCATGGCCACCGATGACATGGCCAGTCAATTGAGCTGCTCCTACATTATGGATATCAACACTTCCACTGTGCAAATCTACCAGCAGTACGCCGCCCAGGGGCAGAGTTTCTTTCAAGCCAGCGGCGACTCCGGCGCTTATCCCGGGCCGATTGACGAACCGGCCGACGATCCCTATCTCACGGTGGTGGGTGGAACGACCTTGGTGCTCACCTCCTCGGCGGGCTTATGGAAGTCGGAAACCGCATGGCTCACCCCTGCCTCCAACGATGGCTTCGGGGATATTACTCCCGAGGAGGCGACCGGCGGCGGGGTCAGCTTCGCTTATCCCATCCCGTCTTGGCAGCAGGGCATTAGCATGACTGCCAATCAAGGCTCCAAGACCATGCGCAACCTGCCCGACGTCGCCATGGTGGCTAACAATGTGAATGTCGTGTGGGACAACGATCCTAACGATCTTACCTATGAGATTTACAACTTGATTTATGGGGATGACTTCCCAACCGCGGGCACCAGCCTGGCCACCCCGTTGTGGGCGGCTTTCATCGCCCTGGTGAACCAGCAGGCCGCCGCCAATGGCCAGCCTCCCGTCGGTTTTGTCAATCCCGCTCTTTACGCCATTGGCAAAAGCACCAACTACCACTCCTGCTTTCACGACATCACCACGGGAAACAACTTCACCCCCAGCAGTCCAAGCAAGTACTCCGCCACGACCGGCTATGACCTCTGCACCGGCTGGGGCACCCCGATCGGAAGCAATCTCCTCCAGGCGCTCCTGGCCCCGCCGTCCGAAAACTTGGTCATTGACCCGCCTTTGGGTTTTACCTCCAGCGGTCCTGGCGGCGGGCCTTTTACTGTGCCTTCCCAAGCTTTCACCCTCACCAATATCGGCTCTTCCCCGGTCAAGTGGAGCCTCGTCAACACCTCCCTTTGGCTCACCGTCTCCTCCGCCTCGGGCACCCTCAACCCCCGCGCCACCTCCACCGTCAAGGTCAGCCTCAATTCGGCGGCGGACAGTTTCTTGATCGGAAACTACAGCGGCAATGTCTCCTTTCTCGACCAGACCGACGGCACGACCCAGAACCGGCAGTTTGATTTGTACGTGGGCAATGGCGGCTTTGAAAGCGGCGACTTCACCGACTGGACCTTTGCCGGCGACACCAATCTCGATTTTGCCCTGTCCGCCGATGACGTGGACGTGGCTGGAAGCAGCGCTCTGGACGGCGCGGCCGACGCGCAATTCGTCCATTCAGGGCTGTACGGCGCGTACCTCGGCCAGTATCCCGGCGATGGTTCCCTTTCCCAGGCCCTTGCCACCAAGCCCGGCCAGGAATACCTGGTGTCTTTTTGGTTGACAAGTGTTGCCTACCAGGGCGCCACCACCCCGAACGACTTCGCCGCCAGATGGAACGGCTCGACCCTTTACGCCCAGACCAACCTGGACGTGTTCGGCTGGACCAACCTGCAATTCGTCGTTCCCGCCACAACTGCCAGCACCACGCTGGAATTTGATTTCGATAATGTCCCGGCGGGGTTTGGGCTGGATGACGTCTCAGTGGAAACCGCTCCCGCGCCCGTTTTGCAGTCGGTCACCCTGACGGGCGGCGTCCTAACTCTCACCTGGAGCGCTGTCGCCAACCTCTCCTATCAGGTCCAGTCCGCAAGCGATCTGGGCAATCCCCTCTGGACGAACGTCGCCGCCGCGCTCATCGCCCCCGGCGGTCTCGTCACCGCGTCGGAACCCATTGGCGCGGCGGCGCAGCAGTTCTATCGAGTGATACTGCTCCCGGCTCCCTGACTATGCGCGGGGCGGCCCGCAACTGGTTGTCAAGGGTGGGGAGGCATTGGCGGAACGGGTTGGGCGGCGCCATTTGTCAAGACTATTATCCCGCCGGGCGCGCCCGGCGGCGGTTGGTTCAGGGGCGCGCTTTGGCCTCTCGGGGGCGCGAGGAACTGCGGCGTTGGGGCTTTCCGGGGCGCAACGGGCTGCGGCCCGGTCCGCAACGGGTTGAGGCGCGCGTTTTGCGCCGGTGCCGGGATGATTTGCCGCTGGGCGGGCTGGGGCGCCGGCATGGGCCGCACCGGCACGCGGATCACCGGGAAATGCGGATTATCCGACTCGACCGTGACGACCACGCTCTGGCCGGGTGGAAGGACGAAGCCCGCCGGAAAGCCGACCACCAGCGAGTACTGCTTGTTGGCCGTCAGCGTCCTCACCGTAACCTCCACTCCGGGGACATTGACGGCGGGGTTGGACAAAGTCAGCGGAGCGCCGGTGTTGGCCCGCACAGTGACAATGTTGGTCTGGGACCGGGCCAGGGGGCTGTTTGGCATCTGGAGCTGGGTGGGGTAAACCAGGATTTCCGACTCGATGCTCTCCAATGCGGTGATGCTCAGGACTTTCATCCGGGCGGAGGAGGTTTGCATCGTAATAACGCCTCGCAGCATCTGGACGTTTGCCCCGTTGGTCGGCGGGCCGGACGGTTTTGCCGCCGAAATGGTCAATTCGAACTCCCTGCCGGGATAGTTGGTTCTCAGGACCGCCGAAAAGAACTGGGAGGAGCTTTCCGGCGCTGACAGGGTCAGCGGCGGGTCTTCCCGGTTGAAGATCTTGACCACCTGGGTGTTGATGGCTGGCGCGTCGGCCTTGAGGTTGAAAGTCAAGGTTGACGTGGGGATTGACAGTTCGATGGGGGACCAAACGGCGCCGTGAATTTGAAGAAGGACATTCGGTCGCTTCTTGTCATTGGAAATCACTGTCACCGTCTTGTTGATCTGCCCCTGGGCGGCGACCCGGACCTCAATGGGGATGACCCCGGTCTGGTGCGGCGCAATTTCCCGCGTCCAGGACCCGCCGCCGGAAGGCGGGCCGACAGTGGTGCAACCGCAACTGGGATTGACATTGCTGATCTCCAGCGTGGCATCCCCGGTGTTGGTGACCAGGTAGGTGTATCGGATCGGGTCGCCCAGGAGGCTCTTGCCGAAGTCGTAGCTCTCGGTGTTGAACTGGATCACCGGCCCAACGTCGTTGGTGGAGGCGGAGGCCGCGGCGGGGGGCGGGGTTGGCGGCGCGCCGGCAGCCGGCTGCGCGGACAGGAAAACGGGCCTCGCCACAGTGCCCGCCAGAATCAATGCCAGACGAAACAACGATTTCATAAAGTGGCGTTCATTCTCGCCTCATTTGCCGGGACTCCACCCTCCGCCGCCACACGGCCTGGGGTGGGTGGCGGGTTCGGTCCGGCATACTCCCAATTGTCCGCCAGAACATCCGCCGAGGCAAGGGGGAAATCCCGACAGGGGAAATTCCCAGGGCGCGTCTGGACACCGCCACCGCGCCCTTCTGCCGCGTCCAGGCCGCCCTTCCCCGGTCAAGGCGCCGCCTCCGCGTCCACCAGCGGACGCAGCACCATCCTCACCGGCGGTGGCGCCGCGTTGTTGGGGGTCACCGTCACCTTGGCGGTCGCCACCAGAGCCAGTCGCTCCGGACGCATGTACATCATCCCCCCATATTGCGGTTCGTCGTCCGCGATAGTTTCACGGTTCGACACTTCCCCCCAGAGATACACCTCCGCCACCAACGTGTAAGTCCCCGGCTCCAGCAGCGCCGTCTCGAAATCCCCATCCCTTCCCAGGCTCACCGCGTCGAAGCACGCGTCCATTTTATTAGTCGTGAAGTCCTGCGGACCGTGGATGGCCGTTGCCGAAACCGCGTAAAGGAACGATCCCGCCGTGTTGGTGAATGCTTCCAGGCCCGCCACCTGTCCCCGCACCCGTCGCCCCGCGCTTCGCGCCATCTTCACCTCCTGGGTCCGGCCGGACTGCAGGACGACTCTCTGCAAGTCCGTCTGCACCACCACCGCCGGGTCGCCGAAAACACAAGCGCCCCCGTTGCCGTTCACACCACCCCTCCTCGTGCGCGCAAAGTCGTACGCCCCCGGCGTCAGATTGCTCAACACCATTTGTCCCCCGTTGGCGGCCTCCCCCCGCGGCTGCAAAGTCACGCCCTTCCACAGCGGCGGCTTCAGTTCATTCGTGCGCAGCGTCAAGTTGAAATAAGCCTTCTCCTCGTCCCCGGCAATGTCGTAGTGGACGATCAGCGTCGCCGGCTCCGGCAGCGTGATCTTCAAGTCCTGCCCCGGCCCGGACGCCGGCGCCGGCTGCACCATGTTCCCGTCCTCCGAAACCGCGATCACCCGCGTCGGCTTTCCCTCCTCCACTCCCCGCATCGAAAAGTGTCCCGCCGCGTCCGTCGTGGCGAACGTGTGCGCCCAATACGTGATCATCCCCGCTCCGCTGCCCGACGACATCACCTCTCCAAACCGCACATAATTCAGGTCCGGCGGCGCAAGATACACCTTCGCCCCCGCCACCGGCCACCCGCCGTGGTCCAGCACCACACCGCGTATTTCCCCGCCCCGCTTCAGGCGCACCTGGAGATTGGCCGTGCGCCTGGACGCGATGATCTCACTTCGCGTCAACGCCTGCGCCACATAGCCGTTGGCCAGAAATCTCAGCGCCGTTCCCTCCTTCTGGGCCCACAGCAGGAACCGGCCCCCTTGATAGGCCCCCTGGTAGCCTTCGTTCCAAAGGATTTCATCAGGCTTCTCCGGATTCACTTTGCCCGTCATGATCATCAAATCCGGGATCGGCGCCCCCGTCTCATCGTCCACCCCGCTGCCCGCGATGTCCACATAAGGCGCCTGGGTGATCTGGATGCTCACAGGCCCCATCGCCTCGGACGTCACCGTGACTTTGGCCGCCCCCACGTAATCGGGAGCGTTGTTCCGGTATGGCATGGCCATTACGCCCCCGGTCCGCTCTTCCGCGGGAGGATACACGTCGGCGATCACCGTGTAATCCCCCGGCTTGAGCATCGCAGTCTGAAAACTCCCATCCGCCCCGAACTGCGACACGTCGAAAGCGGGCAACATCATTTCCTTCTGCCCGTTCCTCGACTGTGGCGGCCACGGCACCCCGGTCGCCTCGGCGGATTTGACGAAAATGTAGCCTCCGGTCGCCTTGGCCTCATCCAGCCCCGCCACTTGTCCGCGCACGCGCTGCCCGTTGGTCCGCACCATGTCCACCTCCTGCGTCTGCCCCGCCGCGATCTCCACCGTCTCTTGTTCGCTTTCCGCTCCCTGATCGCCGTCCCTCTTGTACCGTCTGAAGTGGTAGGTGCCGGGCGTCAGATTGGTCAGCGCCGTTTGCCCGCCGTTGCTCACTGTCAACGACATCGAAAAGCTGAGGTTTGTCCAAAGCGGCATTTCTTTGTCTCGCGACCAGAAATACAACTCGGGCTTGGCCTCCGGCTCGTCTCCGGGTATGTCGTAGCGCACGATCAGCGTCCCCGGTTTGGGCAGCCGGATCTTCATTTCCTCTCCCGCCGCCGATTGCTCCGCCGGCCACATCAGATGGTTGTCGGGGGAGACCACCACCACCCTTTGCGCGGGCCCGCCCTCTCCCCGCATCGCAAAGCGGCCCGCCGCGTCCGTGTTGTTCGATCCGCCCCGGAACACCCCATACTGAAATTTGCCGTCCGTCAGATTCAGCCCCTGCACGGTCGCCAGAAACACCCGCGCTCCCGCCACTGGCTGCCCGGCCTCATCCAACACCACTCCCGCCAGCGCCTCGCCCCGCTTCAATCGAACCTCCAAACCCGACGCTGGCGCGTTCGTCACCGAATCCTCCGTCAAAACTTGCGGCACGTACCCCGGCCCAAGCAGGCGCACCATCTCGTTCGAGGTCGGTGCTCGGGCGCGGAACACCCCCTGGCTTCGGGGGTTGCCCACCATGTAGCCCTGCCAGTACACTTCCCCGGGGTTCCGAAAATCCGGCCTGCTGGTCTGCACCACAAAATCCTCTATCGCCTCGCCCGTTTCGTCGTCCACCACCCGCCCGCTAATGAATCCGGGAGTCGCCCTGGGCAGCCGCGGCGCCGCTCGCGACGCGGGGGCCGGAGCGTTCGTGCCGGTGGCCGCCAGTTGGGCCGCGAGGTTCGTCGCTCCATTCGCAAGAAGCTCGATCTTCACCAGCGCGGGCGGCGCGTCGCCGGCGACCCTCACCGTGGCGCGGCCCAGATAATCCGGCGGCCGTCCGCCTCGGCTGGTGTTCGTCGCGCGCACGGTTTCTGGCGCGAACACTTCCGCCACGACGGTGTAGGTGCCCGGCTCCAGAAGCGCCGTTTGGAAATGTCCGTCCTTGCCGAACGTCGCCAAGTCCCCTGACCTGCGCGGGAAGTCAGTGGACGCGACCATAATGAATCCGGGCCGCGCCTGGGCCGGATCGCTCCAGCTCACTTCCCCGTGCAGCGCGTAGCCCGTCAAATGCGCCGCGTTCACTTCCTGCGTCCAACCCGACCCCAGCAGAATAGTCTGGAAATCCATGCTGTTGGTCCAACTGCGCCCGTCTTCCGCCCGTACCGTCTTCCAGCGGAGAAAATCGTACGTGCCGGGCGTCAGGTTGGTCAACAATGTCTGCCGGTGGTTGGCCGCAAGCGCCGTCACGTTCCCATTGACTCCCTGCCAGAGCGGCATTTCCATCTCCCGTGTCCGCAGCCTCAGTTCCACCTTGGTTTCCGCCGGGTCGCCCGGGATGTCGTAGCGCACCATCAGCGACGCCGGCTGCGGCAGCGTGATCTTCAACTCCCCTTCCGTTTCGGGCGGCTCCACGGGCCAGGTTAGATGGCCGTCCGAAGAAACAACCACGACCTTCAAATCGGGTCCGGCGGCTCGTCGCAGCGCGAACCGCCCCGCCATGTCGGTGAGGGTGGAAGTCTCTCCGAACCTCGCCGCGGGCGGGCCGCCTCGCAAACCCGGCGCCGCGGTGTTGGTCAGCCACACCCGCGCGCCAGCGACTGCCCGCCCCGTGTAATCCAGCACCACCCCTCGAATCTCACCCGCCCGCTTCAAGCGCACAACCAGTTCCGCCGCCGCCCCGTCCGCGTTGGTGGCCTTTGCCGGGAGCGTTTGCGGCAGATAACCCTCCGCCAGCACCCGCCACACTTGCCCCGCATTTTGGGCCTGCGCCACGAACCGGCCCAGCGACCCGGTCACAATCGGCCCCCGGTAGGTCTGGCTCCAAACCACTTCGTTTGGCTTCTCCGCATTGGCCGTGCCCGACTGCAACCACATATTCGTCACCGCCTCCCCCGTTTCCTCATCCACCAACCGGCCCCGGATTTCCGGCGTGCCGGCGCTCCCGCCGGTGTTGTAATCGTCAACGAATTCGGATCTGTTTTGCGCGTCCGGAACGACAGGCGCGAGCACCTCGAAGTCCACCGGGTTGCTCACCGCTCGAATCGCCTTCCCTCCTGCGCCTCGCGCCAGGGGCGCGAACCGCGCCGTGCGGCTCCCGAAGCCGAACGGGAACGGCGTCGCGTTCTGTTGTCCCCAACGCGTGTCGAAATTAATCGGAATGTTGTCAATTTCTCCCCCCGGCGCCAGTTCCTCCAGCGGCCCGTTCACCACATTGGTCCACGAGAACCAAACCCCTTCCGCCTCCAACTCCCCGCCCAGTTGGTTGCGGGCCACCGACACCGCCTCCGGGCCTTGGTTGCGGACGCTGAACTTGAGAATCACATTCGCTCCGAACGGCCACGTCGCTTTCTCCGTCGTCAGCCGCACCGTCAAGCTGCCCACCGCCTCCCCCCAATTCGTGCCCCCCGCGGCGGGCGGGCCTTCCGCTCCTTTGGTCTGGAAAACAAAAACCGCGGTCAAGTTCAACAAAAGAACCCTGACAGCGACCTCCAATGCGCTTCGCTTCTGATTCATGGCTTTCGGTATCATATATATAGACCCCCCGGCTCGCATTTTATTAGGAAAAAAGTGAAACTTTTTCGCTTGTCAACCCAAGCCCTAAGCTGTTTCATCCCAATGGATGGTTGTGGACGCGCGGTCTGGAGCGCGGAGCGTCTTGCCATTCAGAATGGAGAAGCGCGATGAACAAACGATCAACTGCAACCCCGATATTTGGCAACTCCTTGGCGGCCGCGACAGCCGCGCTCCTTCTTTCCGCCGCCGCCGCGTTCGCCCAAACCGCGCAGCCCCTGGAATACCGCACCGGCGTCGAGAACCTCTCCTACCACCAAATCCAACTCACCACCAATCCGCCCCCCGGCGTTCTCCTGCCCAAGCTCAAAGCCATGCCCTGGTTCGCGCGCTGGACCACCCCGCTCGACCCCTCCGGCGGACGCTGGCTCTGCCTCGACCGCACTCACAACTCCGGGCCTTACGACCTCCTCTTTATTGACACCAACGGCAATGGCCGCCTGGACGACAAGACCCCCGTCCATGCGCGCATGGATGCCTTCGAGTCCTCCTTCCCGCCGACCCCCGTTGTTCTCCAGGGCCAGGACGGCCCGCTCACTTACCATCTAGTCTTCCTCATGACTCAATTCGACGCCGGCTCCGCGCAATTGCTCGTTTCCCCCGGCGGCTGGCGCGAGGGCGTGGTCAGTTTTGACGGCCTGAATAAGCGCATCCAGCTCATTGACGCCAACGTCAACGGCGCCTTCAACGACATCTCGTCCGATCCCTATCAGAGCGACCGTGTGTGCGTCGAGGGCGACAAAATCCCCGAGCGCTTCTTGGGCCGCATGATCGAAGTGGACGGCAAGTTCTACCGCATCGAGGTCCCGCGCGACGGCGCCTTCGTCAAAGTGCAGCCGGTGGGGCAGGGGAGTCTCGCCCAGGTGCGCGTCCCCGAAAACATCTCCGAAATCTCCCTCTACGGCCAGAACGGCCATTTCGTGTGCAGCCCGCTTAACGGCCTGCTCACCCTCCCTGCGGGCGATTACCGCCCCATCCAATGGATCATCAACCGCAAAGACGACAAAGGCGCATCATGGACGATGCGCGGCTATAATTTCCCCGACACGTTCGCCTTCGATGTTTCCGCCGGCAAAACCAACGCCCTGGAAATCGGCGAGCCTGCTCAGGCCCTGATCGCCGTGAGGGAGATTCCCGGCGCCATGGATATTTTCAGCCTTCATTTCGAGGGCCGCCAAAAAGAAGCCATCGAGATTCTGCGCCAGGGCCAGCGTCCCCCCGGCCCGAAGCTGACGATTGCCGGCCCCGACGGCGCGGTATGTTACTCCGACACATTCGAATATGGCTGAGGCGGCGTCTGTTCGCTCTCATGGCGGGAGCCATCCACATCGCAACGCCCCCTGACCGGCACACTGAAGGTCGCCACCCCCTTCCAAGTCCTCACCCCGCCCCTGACCCTCGGTTCCAAGAGATAGTCTCACCTTCCAGGCTGTACTTCGACACCTTCGGCTGGTAGGGCGAGGCTCCTGCCGAGCCGAAACTCGATTTCACAAGCACTTGATATTCAACCCCTTGAGGATCAAGCCACCAAATCGGACTCGCGCCGACCGCCTTCCACCATCATCAGTTTCCCCAATCCCGACGGGATTGCCTCGGTCAGCCCAGGAACGGTGAGCAAAGCTTGTCCGCGGCTATTTCGGCGTAGGTGGAGACACGCGGGGTGGGCTTCCAGGGGTTTTGAGCCGTCAACCCGTCAGGATCGCCGTGAAAATTGGACATTTTTGCGGTTGGACCCGTCAGAAAGCCGTCAGGTTGCCGTCAGCGACCCGTCAGGTGAAAAAATAAGGAATGGGGAATAGTGAAACGTGAAAGCCGCGTCACGAATCCGCAACTCCCTAATAATGAAGCACTTGCGGCGCAAAAGAGAAGAGAACGCGATAAACCGCGGCCTGAAACCAAAGCTGAAAACTGAAAGCAGAAAGCAGAAATCTGGAAGCGGAGATCCTGCGGGGGACTCGGGAAGCCGTGTCCACGTCGCCTCTTCATCAAACCGAGAGGGTCGAGATTTCAGGACTGCGCAGTCGGCCCTGAAGGCGACTGTGGCCCCCTGCGCGATATTTCGACGGTTTGACACTTCCGCATAAACACCGGCAGCGCAATATGTTGCACTTGATCTGGAGCCAAACTGTTGTCTGACCCGTTTGCCCCCTTTGACGCTGTGAGAAACCGGAAATGTAGGCGATTTTGATTGCAGGCCTCCATATCCGTCATTGACTCCAAACCCCAGAAGCATTAAACCATCCCCAATGACAAATCCAAGCCAGAGAGGAAGGTCAAGCGGCTGTTAAGTGCGGCTGGCAGGGCGGGCATTATTGCTGCCAGAAAAGCCAGATGTGCCAGGATGAAAGACAACCCCGCCACAACGAAAGCCAAAAGGAAGGCTCGGCGGGGCAATCTGGCAGTGAGGGGCAAATTTGCCTGCCAGGGCGAGATGTGCGAAAGTGAAGAGGACGCTGTAAGTTACGCAACTTACATATCCAAAGAAGTAATGACCGAGTCTGATGGAGCTTGTTTATGATTAAGCAAATAAAAATACGCGACTTTAAGAGCATTCGGGAACTTGACCTGTCACTTGACCCCGTCACCGTTTTGGTGGGGCGCAGCGGCACGGGCAAATCGAACATCGTGCAAGCATTCAGATTTCTTCGCAACTTCTTGCTCAGTGGGGATTCTGCTGCTGGTTATGAAGGGGGATGGGAGCGCATTGTTCCGGTGGGTGAGAAACGACCAAGAATTTCAATCGAGGTCACTTTTTCACTTCCCGGTGAAGAAAAGGATTACACCTATGCTATTGCTTTCGGGTGCCATGGCCAGCAACAATTTCCTTCTCCAATAACCCTTCGGGCAGAAAGTCTGGCGTTGGGTAAAGAGGTGATGTTTTCGCGGATTTGCAAGGATAACAACCAATGGGATTGGCAAAAAGTGCCGGATGTTGCGGCCTTGCCAACCCAGGCCTTTGGCCCAATTATCAGCAGCTTTCCATCTTTGCAAAAAGTTGTGTTTGCTTATGCGGGTTTGTCCTCCGGCATTGGTTATTATCATTTCCCCGCGTCAACCCTGAGTGATAATGTGGGCACGGATCAAAGGGCGCCATTTTTGCAAAGCGTTCCTGGATTATCGGACAACGCTCATAATTTCTTGAATGTCATACGTGGGATTACCCAGGACTTTCATCACCCTAACATTCGCAAGAGTCTTTTGGCTTCCTTGCAATCCATCAACCCCGCAATCGCTTCGATTGAACTTGATTCATTGACCGGGCCAAACAGGGCAATTGTTGGTCACACTGCTGCCGGGCGGGTGTTTGAACTCAATCTTCAACAAGAATCTGATGGCTTTCGCCGCTTTTACGCGCACCTGTTGGCACTTTATCAAACCCCGGCAAAACTGACATTGATCTTTGAAGAACCAGAGAACGCCATTTATCCGGGTGCGCTGTCGCTGCTGGCCGACGAGTTCAATGCGGCGCCGCGTGAGGATCGCGGCCAAGTGATTATCACGACTCATAATCCCACACTCCTCGATTCGTTTGATGTGGATAATGTCCGGGTGGTTGAGATGCGTGATGGGCAGTCGCAGGTCGGGCCCGTTTCCAAAGAACAAACGGCTGAGGTGAAGGACCACCTTCTCACCACCGGCGAATTGCTGAAGATCGATCAGGCTAGACTTGAACGACCATTGGCTGGGCAACCGAAATGAAGCGTTTGGTCATTCTTGGTGAGGGACACGGCGAGGTTTCTGCGCTTCCTGTTCTTGCCAAAAAGATACTGCTGGAAAAGGACTCCGAAGGGCGGCTCTTTGTTGATGAGGAAATCATCCGCGCTCACAATCCATCCGGCCTCGTCAAATGGAATAAGGAAAGGAAACTGGCGGAATTTGATGAATGGTACAAACGTATTAGGATTGCGGCTCGCCGGCCTAACCTTGGAGGCATATTGGCGGTCTTTGATGGCGATGCCAGAAGATTTCCTGCTGGATCGGATTCGCCATTTTGTGCAGCAGTGGCCGCAAAGTTGATGGCACAGGCTGCATGCAAAATCGGTGCTGGTAAGAATTTCTCGCTCGCAATTGTGTTTGCCTGCATCGAATACGAATCTTGGTTAATTGCAGGAACAGAGTCCCTGGCTGGCAAGGCTTATCATGATGGGCGTCCCATTTTGCCGCAAGGCATGGTGTTTCCTGAAGGAGCTAGGGAATCTCATGGCAAAGGCTGGTTGGAACGTAATTGTCCGACTGGTTATCGTCCGAGTCGAGACCAGGGGCCACTTACCGAGTTGGTTGATCTTAGAATTGTGCGCTCCAAGCAACTTCGATCCTTTTCCCGCCTCGATCATGCCATTGAGCAATTACTTGATGCCGCTAGGGGCGAGGTTTGCATTGTAACGCCATGACCATGGCGGCGCGTCCCATTGCGCTGTCCGTGTTGCGGCCGGGCCAGCCGAACCGGGCGATGGCCATTTTGGAAGGCAAGCTCTGGCGCGGGCCAGACGGGCGGGCCGACGGCTACGGGTTAAAGTCTTTCCTGAGAAAAACGAAAGGCCACCGGGTAGTCCCAGTAGCCAGTCGCCGAACGGGTAGTCCCATTCCAAAGCCAGGATACTCGTAACCGATCCAGTGCAGATTGGCAAGCCGTTTTTTCAAATGAAGAAGGCTCAAAGCACCGATTCCCCTGACGACCATTCCCCTGCCATTCCGCCCGCCCCGTATTCGGAACCAAGGCGCCTCCATCTGTGTTGATCGGTGTGAATCTGTGGCAAAACTCTCCTTCCCCGCATTTGCAGCCAAGCCAAATCCATTTCTGCTTTCCTTCTCGCGCCATCGTCCCGCCACTTGCGGGAAGACGGCGGAAGCCTTGCCGAAGGCGGATGCTCTCCCCATTTTGCCTTCCTCGCTCCTTTTCTGCTAAATATATAAAATAATGGCTTGACATTTTTAGGAAAGATGCTATGGTGGCTTGAATGAGAGGCAAAGAGCCAGTCCATTGCGAAGGGCGGGCGGCGGGCCGCCACACGGCGCCAGGAGAAAACGCGACGATCACCTTTAACGTTAAAGTCCGGCCTCATCCATCCACCCAACGTCAAACCCAGTCACACCCGGTCAAACCAAAATTTTCCTCAACCATGCCCCCGCCACAAGCCATGGCGATAAAGGTCAAT
>JBEKAN010000062.1:0-15055 GCA_050015895.1 Verrucomicrobiota bacterium | reverse complement strand
CCCGGTCACGTCGGTGGTGCGAAAATAGAACTGCGGACGGTACTTGGTGAAAAACGGGGTGTGACGCCCGCCCTCATCCTTGGAAAGAACATAAACTTCCGCCTTGAACTTGGTGTGCGGAGTGATGGTGCCCGGCTTGGCCAGCACCATTCCCCGCTCCACTTCGTCCTTGCGGATGCCGCGCAGCAGCACACCCACGTTGTCGCCCGCGTTCGCGTTGTCCAGCAGTTTGCGGAACATCTCGATGTCGGTCGCCACCGTCTTGCGGGTCTCCTTCAAGCCCACGATTTCCACATCCGACATCTTGTTCAGCACTCCGCGCTCCACCCGGCCCGTGACCACCGTCCCGCGGCCCTCAATGTTGAACACGTCCTCGATGCACATCAAAAACGGCTTGTCTATTTCCCGCGTCGGCAGCGGAATGAACTTGTCCACCGCGTCCAGCAGGTCCGCAATGGCTTTGAGCCCCGCCGGATCGCCCTCCATCGCCGCCTTGGAGCTTCCCCGCACCACCGGCGTGGTGTCGCCCGGAAATTGATATTTGTTGAGCAAATCGCGAATCTCCATCTCCACCAAATCCAGCAGCTCGGGATCATCCACCAAGTCAATCTTGTTCAGGAACACCACGATCGCCGGGACGCCCACCTGGCGCGCCAGAAGAATGTGCTCGCGCGTCTGCGGCATCGGGCCGTCCGCCGCGCTGACCACCAGGATGGCGCCGTCCATCTGCGCCGCCCCTGTGATCATGTTCTTCACGTAGTCGGCGTGGCCGGGACAGTCCACGTGCGCGTAATGCCGCGTGGGCGACTCATACTCCACGTGCGACACGGCGATGGTGACGGTCTTTGTGGCGTCCCGCACCGTGCCGCCTTTGGTGATGTCGGCGTAGCTGATGGGGGTGGCCATGCCTTTTTTGCTCTGGACCTCGACGATGGCGGCGGTGAGGGTGGATTTGCCGTGGTCCACGTGGCCGATGGTGCCGATGTTGACATGCGGTTTGGTTCTTTGGAACGCTTGCTTTGCCATTGGGTTCTCCTGGTTATACTTTTTATGTTAAAAATTCCGTCAGTTTTTACGGTTATCTGGAGCCCATGATCAGGATCGAACTGATGACCTCGTCCTTACCAAGGACGCGCTCTACCGACTGAGCTACATGGGCAAAACGCCAAATTGCTCTCCATCCGCTCTCAATCCTGATTTCGCATAACTCTTTGAGCATAAACGACAAAAGACCATTAACCCCCAACCCTCCCGCTTTCGAAAGAGCCTTGGGGCCAATGATTTTCGTTGTTTCGAGCCCGTAACCTGCGAGCAACCTACGGGTGCCTCCCCATTATGTCAATGGTTTTTTTATTATTTTTTACCCCCCCCTATTTTCCGTCGGTCTTGCCCAAACCACCCCCTTGGCCACCCGAACCGCCAGTGTCCCGCCCCCGGGGCGGAAAAAGGGGCGAGGACAGCAGCCCCATTTTGGCCATCCGGAAACGCAGCGCCGTGCCCAGGCACCCGAATCCATAGACCACGCTGCGCCGGAAATTGATGGACGAGGCCCCCTCAAAATAGCGGGTCGGACAACTGATCTCCGCAATCGTGAACCCGCGCCACAATATCTGCGCCAGGATCTGGTTGTCGAACACAAAATCATCCGAGTTCGACCCCCACGGCAGGCTCTCCAGGACCTCCCGCGAGAACGCCCGGTAGCCGGTGTGATATTCCGAGAGCTTGGCCCCGAGCAGCAGATTCTCCGCCGCCGTCAAAAACCGGTTGGCCGCGTACCTCCACACCGGCATCCCGCCCCGCAGGGCGTAACCGCCCAGGATGCGGCTGCCCAGCACGCAGGGATAAAGGCCCGCCGCGATCAGCGACGCCATCGCCGGGATGAGTTTTGGCGTGTACTGGGAGTCGGGATGCACCATGATGATGATGTCCGCCCCCTCCTCCAGCGCCAGGCGGTAGCAGCTTTTCTGGTTTCCCCCGTAGCCCATGTTCCGGGCATGAACCAGCACAATCGTGTTCGGCAGCGATTTGGCGACAGACACCGTGTCGTCCCGGCTGGCGTCATCCACAATGATCACCTTGTCCACAATCCCCTGCTCCATCACCTCGTTGTAAGATTGCACGAGCGTTCTGGCCGCGTTGTAGGCGGGCATCACCACGACGACTTTTTTGTCACGAAACATAAACAAAATCCGCCTGCCTCCGGCCCGTCCTCAACTCCGTCTCCAGTTGCTTGAGGTCTTTGGGCAGTTCCGCCGTCCACTCCATCCGCCTGCCCGGCCGGTCCGGATGCTCCAGGCTGAGGACTTCCGCGTGCAGGGCCTGCCGCGGAAAATCAATGGGCGGATGGGCCGGGTCTGGCGCGCGGAGGTTTGGATTGTAGGTGCGGTCGCCGATCAAAGGCGCCCCCGCGTATGCCGCCTGGGCGCGAATCTGATGTTTTCGGCCGGTTTCCAGACGGAGGCGCAATTTGCAGACGACACCCCTGCCCCCGGACGGCGGATATTCCGCCACCACTTCGTAATGCGTGACCGCCTCCCGCGCTTCGGCCCCGGCGGCTTTTGCCTGCGCCGGGGTCAGGACACGCTGGCGCAGCTCATCCTGGCTCAATTGCAGCCATTGCCGCCAGACGCCTTTCGGCGCGGCCGGGCGGCCCTCCACGTAAGCCACATACTCGCGCCGCATGGTGTGCTCTTTCAACTGGCCGATCAGGCGGCCGCGCGCGGCGGGATTCATGGCAATGCAAAAAACCCCGCTTGTGTATTGGTCCAGCCGATGCACCGGCAGCGGCCGCAGACGCCGGTAGGCGGGCGGGAGCGATCTCCCGGCCACCCCGCCCTCGCGCGCCTTGAGTTTGCCGGCCAAAAAATCCGCCAGAATGCCCAGGGCCGAGAGTTCGCAATTGGGCGCCGGGACAGAAATGAGACCCGGCCCTTTGTTGACAATCGCCAGCGCCGAATCCAGATAGAGCAAGGCGACCCTCGGATGAATCTGCCAGCCCGATCCGCAGTCCAGCGTCGTGGCGTGGCGGTCCCGCAGTTCCAGCGCGTCGCCCGGGTCGGGGAGAATCTGGTGGGGTTTGCGCGCCACCACGCCGCCGACGCTCACGCGCCCGGCCAGAATCCATTGTTTGGCGCGGCCCTTGGGCGTGTCGGGATGCTTCCGCGAGAGCCAATGCAGAAGTGTGTCCTCCCCGCCCCGCGACGCAGGGCGAGAGTTAGGGTTGTTGTAGCGGCGGTCTATGACCGTCGCCCCCTCCTCGCCCCGCGCAGTGGGGAAAGGGTTAGGGTGAGGGGATCGTTCCATCGAGATTCGTCGCGGTCTTTTTGGCTCTCATCGGGCGATACGGCATTGCCGCAACATACCAGCCCCCCCTCGGACAAGCGAGAGAGAAAAAGTCTCCTTGCATTTTCACGCGGCGCGAAAGCAGACTGTTGGAAATGAATCCTCTTGCTCGATTGATCGCCTGTCTCTGCCTGACGGCCTTTCCGGCGGCGGTTCTGGCACAGCCGCCCGCCTCGCCGGGAGCGGCCCTGCAACATCGCTACAGCTTCAACGGCGACGCCAAGGACTCCGTGGGGCGCGCCGACGGCACTCTGATGGGCGCGGCCTTCATCACCAACGGCCAGGTCCATCTTGATGGGACGCCGGGCACATACGTCAACCTGCCGGGCGGATTGATCGCCGGGGACAAGGCGGTGACGTTTGAATTCTGGGCCAGCCTGGGCGTCAACCGCAGTTGGTGCCGCGTGTTCGATCAGGGCTCCGACACAATGGTCAACGGAGGCCGGCTCGATCTGTATTTCTGTCCGCACAGCGGCGGCGGGGACTTCCGGCTCACCGTCATGGACCCGAATCCGACGGAGCGTGTGATCGGCGTCAAGGGCAATCTGGACAACCAGACCAATCTGTATGTGGCGTGTGTTCTGGATCCGGCTTCGGGCTTCATGGGCGTTTACACCAACGCGGTCCTGGCCGTCTCCACCAACACCCTGACCTCGCTTGCGAGCGTGGCCACCAACCGCTTCTTCCTGGGCCACTCCCTTTTCCCAACCGACCCGGCACTCAACGGTTCGATTGACGAATTCCGCATTTACAACGCGGCGCTCAGCCCCGCCCAAATATCCCAAAACTTCAAAAACGGCCCGAACGCGGCGCTGAAATGACTCCCGGAACCGCAAGCTGTTGATTTGCAGTGGCTTGCGATTTGAAAAGGGCGAGGATTGCGGCTGGGGAGGGGGGCTTCCAGGGGTTTTGAGCCGTCAACCCGTCAGGAGCCCCGAAAAGATTGGGGATTTTTGAGGTTTGACCCGTCAGAAAGCCGTCAGGTTGCCGTCAGCGACCCGTCAGAACAATCAATGAGTCAGTGAGTCAGTGAATCAGTGAATTAGTGAATGCGACAGATGGAATGGGGGAGTGGGGAATGGGGACCAAAGCAGAAAGCAGGAATCGGGAAAGTGAAAGTCGGCTAAAAAGGCAAGGGCCGCAGACTGATGTGCCGCCCATCTTCAGGGCTATCCAAGGCTAAAAGATGAAGGCTGAAGGCTAAAAGGAGAAGGCTGAAAGGTGATTTCCTCAATTCACGTCACTGCATGACTGCCCGATAGTACCGCGCCGGAGGGATCACCCCGGCAGGGTCTAGGAATTGACAAGGGCTGCGCGGCAGATTGGTCAACGACAAGAGCGTGATCCAGTTGGTGACAGTCAAATCGGTGTTGTACTGCACAACGAAGTTGTTGCTCAACATGCCATCCAGGCTCAGCAGCGGATAGCCCGCCAAGAGTTGCAAAGTCAGGGAGGGCGGCACCAGCACGGTGAGCAAGGCGTTGGAACTCATCACACTGCTTTGGGCGTTGCTGACAATCACCGAATAGGCGGAGGCGTCACTGTCTGAAATGCCTGTGATGGTCAGGATATTGCTCGTGGCGCCCGAAATGTTCCCTCCATCGGCCAGATTGGCGCCGTCCCTGACCCACTGATAACCCAGAGCGTAAATACTGGTTGCCCAGACGGAAAAACTCGCGGTCGCCCCGGCGTAATTGGTCTGATTTTGAGGCTGGAGATCAATGCCGGGCAAAGTAAGCGACACGCGGAAAACCGTTCCCATGCCGCTTGGAAATGATGAATTCGTGACGCCGCCTTCTTCCATCGTGCCGTAGAAACTGCCATCCCCGCCCAGAGTCAGCGGGGACCCGGGATGAGCCCCGTTGGCGCCGTTGAATGAAGCCAGCGTGGTCAATGCGCCGTTGGTCGTCACTCGGAACAACGTCCCACCGCTGCCGGTCCCCTGGGTCGTGCCGTAGAAGTTTCCGTCATTGCCCCGCGTCAGCGCCGCATCCGGCTGCTGCGCATTCGAGCCTCCGGTGAAAGAATAGATTGCCTGGATGGACTGCGCGCCAACCAATGAGGCCGAGGCCATGAGGAGAAACGCGATTACGGATTTGCGCGGCCATGTCCCCACATCGCCAATTCGCAACGAGGCGCAACTGAGCGGCCTGCGTGAAGCACCCATGTAACCGGAAGGCAACCTTCAAAACCCGCCCTGTCGAGCGGGATTTTGAGGAATGTACTCCTGAGAGGCCCTTCTCGACCCCAACGTGATTCGATTTGCCAATTCCCTCCCCCAAACCGTGGGGAAAGGCAGGGAGAGAAGGAGGAATGGGGAATGGCGAACAGCGAATTGGCCGCCAAAAACGCAGAAGGCGCAGCGCGGCAGAGCGGCAACCAAAGCCGGCGTGGACAAGGCAGGAGTGAGTCAGGGGAATGGCTGTCAGGGGAATCATTCTTAAAGCGCTCCTCCTTATTCGCTTGACACTCATTCTTCTGACAATCTTCGTGGTTAGGAGGGAGTGCCATGTTGGGAGGGTGTGGCATGGCGAAGGCGCAAGCCTGTGAGGAGCAACCATGCCAGAACGACCAAACCGTTTCCCCGTTGAGCCAGACCCCTGAAGTTGCGGGGGACGAGGACAAGCACCAAGAAAGAGACGAGAATCAAAAACACAAGGAAAAGTGTCGTTTGTGAAAAGGACCGCCATTGCTCATCGCGTTTATAGGCGCCGGCCAGTGTCAAAAGCAGCGCAATCAGTGACAGATATAACTGAGCCGACGATACCAGGTGGACGATACCCGACCTTGTAAAGGCCGGGCGGCTTCCATCCGGCGGAAACAAGTCGGTGGGAAAGACGGCGCACAGACACAAAGAGAAGATCACCACGCCCAATAGAACGCACGAGGCCGTGAGGAAACCGGAAGGGTGGACTCTGAGCCGAAGTCCGACCAGCAGCATGAGAAATGTCGCAGCCAGCATGCAGGTCGCGGCCGCTCCAAGGAAACCGTATGGCCCGACGAAGTACTCGCTGAGAAAATTGCGCAACGGGTTGTAGTCGGGACGCAGGAGATGCAGCGCCACGAACATGACAAGGGCAAGGAGTGTCCCCGCGACCACACAGGAACCGCACAAACGCGATGACGTGTGTGGATTCCCACGGGAGCGCGTTTCGTTCGGCATGATGGGGGGAGGGTGGCAGGGAAGAGGGCGGAGTCAAGGCTGAACAAAAGACGAATTGGGAATAGTGAATATGGAATAGCGAAATGGGAGCAGGCCGCCAAAAAACGCAAAAGGCGCAAAACCGTCTCTCCACGCCAGATCCCCCTTTCTGACAGGAAGATTTCTGTTCTCAGATTTCCCAATTTCTGCTCATGGCGCTCTTGCGATTCCTGAATTCGCTCCGGCTGAACCTCCTCAATTCTCGATTCCCTATTGCCGCTCTGGTCGCGCCACCACGGGGCCTTTCATATAATTTGGTCCTCTTCCGCCAGAGGCTCTCTCATCCCACTGAACGATAAAATTGAAAATGAAGTCTCCTGTCATTGGTTTTACGTACTCGCCAGCTTCAGTATCATTATGGCCTCCTGATTCCGCCTCTAACAGCGCCCAATATCTCGATTTAACGAGTTCCGCCTCAGCCAAATTGTCGTTCCCAACCGTTCTCTCCAAGGCATACATTCGCGCATAGGTAAAGAAGAGGGCGTGAGCACGATCATTAAGTGGCTGCTCTGTGATTTGATTCAATTCGACAATTCTGTCCAAGTTGTCTTTGGCTTGCTTGTAATCTCCAGACAGGTACAATTCGTAAAGTCCTTCGGTTTTCTTCCTAAGCTCAGCCAGGTTCCTCGATTCTCTTTCCTCTTTGGAATGGCACCCTAAAATCAGCGGAATCGTGACCAAACATAAACTGAAGCCCACTGAGGATTTGAAGTTGATCATAAGGTAAAGGTTCAAGGGTAAAGGCTGAGGGAGAAAGGGAAAGGCTGAACGCGGAAGAATTGAAGGCGAAGAGGTGGCCGCAAGGGGACGCAGGGATCGCAAAGACGGCGAGATGCGACTGGATGGACGAGCCTCATTGTGGCTTGGGGCGATAGGGCGGAGGCTCTTCGCGTAGGAGGCTTGGATCGGATGGAACGCGATGGCGGCGGATGTCGAGTTCGCGCTGGCGCAGGGTGTCGAGGATGCGCAGCTTTTCGGCCACGGGGCGCGCCGCCAGATCACGGCGAAGAGCGCGCTTGCTTTCGAGGATTTTTTGGAGATCAAAGCTCATTATGAGTCGCCCACGAATTGTCGCTCGAATTTGCGCCAGGCCTCCACCAGCGCGTGGCGGGAAAGAATGGACTGGGTGGACGGGATGGGGCTGTGCGATGGCGGGGCAATGGCTGGGTGAATCATCCCATTTGTTGGCTGGTTAACCGGGGGGGCGGGCGCGGGAGGCGCGCATGCGCTCGGCTTGAAGGATGGCCTCCATGCGACGGAGGTCCTCGGCGATGGTGGTGCTGATGATCAGATATTGAAAGGTCCGCCAGCGGGCGATTTCCTGACGGGCCACGCCCAGTCGCGCGCGCAACTCGGCCTCTGAATCGGTGGCGCGACCGCGCAGACGGGCGGCCAGCTCGTCCTGGGAGGCGGGGGTGAGAAAGACTGTCACCAGGGCGCGGCGCATGTCCGGGTCGCGATCGGCGGCGGCGCAGACGGAGGCGGCGCCCTGAACGTCAATGGTGAGCAGAACATCGCGGCCCTGGCGCAGGCGGGCCAGGACTTCGGACTTGGGGGTGCCGTAGGAATGGCCATAGACGGTGGCGTGTTCGAGGAAATCGCCCGCCTTGACGCGCCGCTCGAAGGTGGGGGCGTCCAGGAAATAATAGTCCACGCCGTCGCGCTCGCCCTTGCGTGGCGGGCGTGTGGTGCAGGTGATGGCGCGGGTCATTTCCGGGTGTTTGGCGAGGAGTTGGTGGCAGAGGGTGGTTTTTCCGCCGCCGGATGGAGCGGATATGACGCACAGCAGCGGGGAGGCCGGGTTTGGGAGGGCGGGTTGGGGGCGGGGCTTTTTGTGCTGTGGCGCGACTTGGGTGTGCGAAACTTGGGGGGAAGGAACCCCTCTCCCTGGCCCTCTCCCCGCTACGCGGGGCGAGGGAATTGAATCCGGCGGTCGCAGACCGCCGCTACAACCTGGCCCTCTCCCCGCTACGCGGGGCGAGGGAATTGAATCCGGCGGTCGCAGACCGCCGCTACAACCGGGTGGTTTATTCATTCGACGTTTTGGACTTGCTCGCGGAATTTTTCCAAGTCGGCCTTCAAGGAGACGACTTGGCGTGAAATGAGGCTGTCGTTGGCCTTTGCGCCGAGGGTGTTGATTTCGCGGTTGATTTCCTGGGAGAGGAAATCCAGGGTGCGCCCAATGGGTTCGGCGGATTTGAGGCAGTCGTCGAATTGCTGGAAATGGCTTAGGAGGCGGGTGAGTTCCTCGGAGACATCGGAGCGGTCGGCGAAAAAAAAGGCCTCCTTGACCAGGCGCTCGTCGTCCAGGGCCGGAGATTGGAGGCCGGCGTCCTGGATGCGGCGGATGAGTTGGGCGCGCCAGCGGCGCACGACGCCCGGCACGCGGCGCTGGATGCGCGCGACACCGCGGCGCATGGCGGCGACGCGGGTTTGCAGGTCGCGGGCCAGCCAGGCGCCCTCGCGCTCGCGCATTTTGAGCATCATGTCCAGGGCAGCGCCGAGTGCGGCGGCGGTGGCGGGCCAAAGCTCCTCGGCCTCGCAAATTTCGCCGGCGGGCTGGACGACGCCGGGGAGGCGGGAGAGCGTATCCACGGTGAGATCATCGGGCAGGGAGAGGGACTTGGCCAGGGCGCGAAGGTCGCGGGCGTAGGCATTGGCGAGGGCGAGGTCCACGCGGGAGTTGGAGGGGGCGCCAGCGGTGAAATGGACGGAAACGCGGACTGTGACCCGGCCGCGGGAGACGCGGCGGTTGATTTCATCGCGGATTTGGGCTTCGAGGACTTCGAGGTCGCGGGGCAGGTTGACGGCGACTTCGGTTTGTTTGCGGTTGACGGAGCTGACCTCGACGGTGATTTTAAGGCCGCGGCGGGAATGCTCGCCGCGCCCATAACCGGTCATGGATTTCATTCAAGGAGGGGTGAGCTAACGTTTAAGGAAGGCGGGGAGGTAAACATGGAAGGAGGCGCCGAGGCCGGGCTGGGAGTGGACGTGGAGACAGCCGCGGGCCTCCTTGAGGAGACGCTGGACGATGGCCAGGCCCAAGCCGGTGCCTTTGCCGGGGGCCTTGGTGGTGAAATAGGGCTGGAACATTTTGGCCATGACATCCGGGGGAATGCCCGGGCCGTCGTCCTGGACGGAGAGGTGGAGGAGGGGGGCGGTGTTTTTGAAGGTGTCCTCGTTGAGAAGGCGGTCGTTGGGGTTCTGGCGGAAGGGGGCCAGGTCCACGGGAGTTTGGAGGATTTTGCCGGAGATGTCCACGGCGTGGGGGGCGGTGCTGCACTGGAGGGCGTTGATGGCCAGGTTGAGGAGGATCTGAATGAGGTCGGTGCCGTTGATCTGGAGTTCGACGTTGTCGGCGAGGGTCTGGATTTTCAAGCGGTTGCTGCCCTTGCCGGGATGGACGTTGAGGAGTTCGCGCAAGTCCTCCAAAATTTGATTGACACTGACCCAGGAGGCGGCGGCGCCCTGCTGGCGCATGAAATTGAGGTAGCGGTGGGAGATGTCAATGCAGTTGCTGACCTGGCGGGTGATGCGGCGGAGGCGGTCCTTGACCATGTCGAGGTCCTCGCCCTCCAGGCGCTTGGAGTCGCCGACGCGCTGGTTGATGATTTGGATGAAGCCGGAAATAATGGTCAGGGGGCCGTTGATGTCGTGGATGATGCTGGCGTAGATCTCGCCGCGGGTGCGGACGATTTCCTCCTGGAGTTTCTGGTTGTGAAGCTCGGATTGGAGGGCCTGGAGTTTATCGTTGTTGGAGCGGATTTCGTCGGAGAGGGAGTGGCGCTCCATTGCGGTGGCGACGGCCTTGCGGATGGTGGCGATGTCGAAGGGTTTGTTGAGGTAGTCGCAGGCGCCCAGGCGGAGGGCGCGGCGGAGGGTGTCCACGGTCTCGTAGGCGGTGAGCATGATGACTTCGACGGAGGGCTGAATGGCCTTGAGTTTTTCGAGGACTTCGGTGCCGTTCATGCCGGTCATGCGGATGTCCACGACGGCGGCGTTGATCTTGTGTTGTTTGGCCAGTTCGACGGCGCGGTTTCCGTCGGCGGCGATGAGGAGATTGTAATCCTCCTTGAAGACCACGCGCAGGGACTGGCGGGGCCCCTCCTCGTCGTCCACGATGAGCAGGGTCTGGCGGGTCTGGTCCGGCGAAGGGGCGCCGGGATTGGAGGAGGCGGCGGGGCTAGGGAGAGTGGAGATGGGTGTGGAGTTCATGGCGGCGGTTGTGCGGGGGCGGCGGGAGGGGGGTCCACGGGCGCGCCCCGGAGACAAGACGCCCGGCTGGGGCGGCCGATTTGAGAATCGTTGACGATATTTAGGTTGCTGTCTTGCACGGTGAACGATTGACGATGGAAGTTGTGACAAAAAAAGGGCGTTGGGACAAGAACAAACTGGGAAAATCTGGCGCGGGGCGGGGAGAAAGAATTGGGCTTCTAATTCATGCCGGAATCCGGCACATTGGAGGCATGAGCAAGCGAACATTGGTCCAATCCAAGCGGGAGCAGATTTTGGAACTGGCCCGCAAACACGGAGCGGTATCATTGAAACTGTTTGGCTCGATTGCGCGAGGGGAGGAAACGAGTTCGAGCGATTTGGATTTCGTGGTGGAGATGGAACCGGGCCGCAGCCTGCTGGACTTGGGCGGATTGCAGTCTGATTTGGAGAAATTGCTCGGGTGCGCCGTGGATGTGGTGACGGTAAAGGGATTGCGGGAACGTTTGCGCGCGCGTGTGCTGGAGGAAGCCGTGCCGGTATGAGGGATGATTACCAGCGGCTGCTCGATATTCGCGAGGGCATTGAGCGGATTGAACGACACACGGCCGGCGGGCGGAGTGAATTTGACCGCAATGAGTTGGTGCAAACCTGGGTTCTCCATCACTTGCAAATCATCTGCGAAGCGGCGCGATTGGTGAGCGCCGGATGCAAGTCCAAACAACCGGACATTCCGTGGGAAAAGATCAATGGGATGAGAAACATCCTCGTTCATCATTACTTCGGTGTGGACACAGAAATTGTGTGGGCAGTCCTAGAAAAGGAACTGCCCCAGCTCAAAGCGGGCATTGCCCAGATGATTGAGCGCGAGAAACCCAGGACCGGTGCCTAATGGACATGGCCATGGGTATTGGATTGCCGGCACGGCTGGCTTTCGCCAAAACAGGGCGCGCAAAAAGCGCAGAGGACGACTGCAATCTGGAAGGTCCGTTTCATGTCGTCAGCCGAGGATGCGCTTGCCTTCGGTGAGGAAGATGCCTTGGAAGTTCATTTCCAGGGCCTGGGCGTTGGTGGCCTTGGAGAGGGCGTCTTCCTGGGAAACTTTGCCGTCCTTGACCAGTTGAAAGAGGGACTGGTTGAAGTTGAGCATGCCCTCCTCGCTGCCGGTTTCGATGGCGGCGGGGAGGCGTTCGAGGCGGTTTTCCTCGAGTAATTTGCGGATGGTGCCGGAGTTGATCATGATTTCCTGGGCGGGGGTCATGCCGCCGGCGATGGTGGGGACCATGCGCTGGCAAACGACGGCCTGAAGGGTGCCGGCAAGCTGGCGGCGGATTTGCTCGCGCTCGTCGGGCTTGAAGAAGTCCAGGATGCGGCCGATGGACTGGGCGGCGTTGGTGGTGTGGAGAGTGGAGAGGACGAGGTGGCCGGTGTCGGCGGCGGCCATGGCGGCGGTGAAGCTGGAGGCGTCGCGCATTTCGCCGATCATGATGACGTCTGGGTCCTGGCGGAGGACGTGTTTGAGGGCCTCCTCGAAGCTGAGGGTGTCCAGGCCGACTTCGCGCTGTTCGATGACGGATTGGTTGTCCTCAAACACATATTCGATGGGGTCCTCGAGGGTGATGATGTGTTTGCGGCTGTTGGCGTTGATGTGCTCGACCATGGCGGCGAGGGTGGTGGATTTGCCGCAGCCCGTGGAGCCGGCGAGCAGGACGATGCCGCGCGGGGATTCGGCGATCTGGCGCAATTGGGGAAGCAACCCCAGCTCCTCGAAGCTGGGGACCTGGGTTTTGACATAGCGCAGGGCCAGGCAGTACTGGCCGCGCTGATGAAAGCAGTTGGTGCGGAAGCGTCCGACGCCCGGCATGAAGTAGGAAAAATCCACCTCGCGCAGCTCCTCGATGCGGGACTTGAGATGGCGAGGGAGGATGGTTTCGGCGATGTTGATCATCCATTCTTCGGACGGGTACGGCCCGTCCACGACGACGAGGCGGCGATTGATGCGGAAGATGATGGGGGCGGCGATTTTGAGGTGGACATCGGAGGCGCCGCCCTCGACGGCGGCGGCGAGGATTTTGCGGAAAGTTTCCATGTCCGCATTTTACAGGGTCCAAGCCCAGGAAAGCCAGTCAGGAGTAGCCGAGCAAAAGGGCCTGGGAATGGCGGGAGAGATTGGTGAAGAGCATGGAAATGGCGAAGCCCTCGTGGCGGTTGCCGTTGCAGGCGACGATGACGCCGGTGCAGTTGATCTGCTGGGTCTGGCCGGAGCGCCGCAGGCTGAGGGTCATTTCGGTCCAGGGCTGGAAGGGGTCGCGGCTGCGGAACTCAATTCCGTTTTTGCGGACGCGGACCGCCTCGGCGGGCAGGGTGAGGCATTGAACGGGGCGGGGTGAAAAGGCGGCAAGATCCGGGGCGGTAGATTTTCGGGCGCTCATAGTAAATAGTGTTTATGTATCCAGCACGAGCTTAGTATAACACCTAATGGTGAAAGGTCAAATGGGAGATGGATAAAAATCTTTCACCATTCGACGACGGCGGCGGCCCAGGTGAGGCCGGCGCCAAAGACGATGAGCAGGAGGAGGTCGCCCCTCTGGACGCGCCCGAGCTGGACGGCCTCGTCCAGGGCGATGGCGACGGAGGCGGCGGAGGTGTTGCCGTATTTTTCCAGGTTGGTGAAGACTTGGGCCTGGGAGGCGCCCAGGCGCTCGGAGACGGCGTCAATGATGCGGCGGTTGGCTTGATGAGGGATGACGCACTGGATCTGGGAGATGTCGAGATCGCAGCGGCGCAGGGCGTCGCGGGCGGCCATGTGCATGGCGTTGACGGCGCTTTTGAAGGTCTCGCGCCCGTCCATGCGCAAGAAGTGCATGCCGGAGGCCAGGGAATGGGCGGAGGGGGGGCATTTGGAGCCGCCGCCCGGCATGCAGATGAGGTCGGATTTGTTGCCGTCGGAACCCAGGCAGATGGTGAGCAAGCCGTGGGAGCCGGGACGGTTCTGGAGAATGGCCGCGCCAGCGCCGTCGCCGAAGAGGACGCAGGTGTTGCGGTCCTTCCAGTTGACGATGGTGGAAAGTTTTTCGGCGCCGATGACCAGGACGGTTTCGACGGTGTGGGCCATGATGAAGTGCTGGCCGATTTCCAGGGCGTAGAGGAAGCCGGAGCAGGCGGCCTGGATGTCAAAGGCGGCGGCGTGAAAGGCGCCGATTTTCTTCTGCACCATGCAGGCGGTGGAGGGAAAGGGGGTGTCGGGCGTGATGGTGGCCAGGATGATGAGGTCAATCTGTTCGGGGGCGACATTGGCGCGCTGCATGGCCAGGAGGGCGGCTTTGGCGGCCAGGTCTGAGGTGTGCTCCTCCGGGGCGGCGATGCGGCGCTCTTTGATGCCGGTGCGGGAGAGGATCCAATCGTTGGAGGTCTCGACCATTTTTTCCAGGTCGGCGTTGGTGAGGACGCGTTTGGGGAGATAGGAGCCGACGGCGGCAATGGAGCAGGAGCGGCCCTGGAAACCGTGCTTGGCGCGGGGGTTTTTGAATTTTTTGGGTGGCGTAGTCATGCTTTTGCCTCCACCAGGCGGGCGGCGGCCCGGGCCACCTCGGTCTGGATCAATTCGTTGATGTGATGCTGGGCGGCTTGAGCGCCGATGCGAATGGCGTTCATGACGGCCTTTTCGCGGGCGGAACCGTGGGCCTTGATGACGATGCCGTTCAAGCCGAGCAAGGGCGCGCCGCCCTGGTTGTCGGGGTCCATGCGGCGGGCGATGGCGCGGAAGGCGTTGCGGGCGAGCCAGGCGCCGAGTTTGCGCTTGGGGTTTTTGGAGATTTCGCTCTTGAGCCAGGAGGCCATGCCGCGGAAGCAGCTTTCGAGGGATTTGAGGACGATGTTGCCCACGAACCCGTCGCAGAGGACGACGTCCACGCGGTTGTGGAAGAGGTCGTGGCCCTCGACATTGCCGATGAAGTTGAGGTTGACGCGCTGGCAAAGCTTGAAGGCTTCCAGGGTCGTTTCGGTGCCTTTGTTGGGTTCGGTGCCATTGCTGAGAATGCCGACACGGGGTTGCTTGCACCCCAGAATCTCGCGGGAGTAAATGTTGCCCATGATGGCGAATTCCAGGAGGTTGCGGGGGCGGCATTCGACGCTGGCGCCGGAATCCAGCAGGACGAACTCATTTTCCGGGGCGGGAATGACTGTGGCGATGCCCGGACGGTCCAAGCCGGCCAGGGGTCGGAGGCGGATGGTGGCGGCGGCGAGGATGCCGCCGGTGTTGCCGGGGGAGACCAGGGCGTCGGCGCGGCCTTCCTTGAG
>JBEKAN010000061.1:0-15065 GCA_050015895.1 Verrucomicrobiota bacterium | reverse complement strand
CGCGTGCGGTCCGTAAACCCGTTAGCGGCTGGCCACGTCTCCTCAAAAACACCTCATCGCAAGAACCCATCACTCTCACAATTCTCCCACCATGAATATCCGAAAGGCATTAAGGTTAAACCAGCTTTCCCCGCCGTCCTTTTTCAAGCGAACTTGCCAGTCTGGAATTTCAACCACTTTGCCGGTCTTGCGGTCAACGTAGGTACGCTTGCGTACCCGGGAATACCATACGTCAACGTGCGTTTTGGAAAGGTGACGGCGGATTTGCTGTCCCTTTTGCTGTCCCCTTTCTGTCCCCTTGGCGATGTTGTCACTTGTATTTGTCTGCTCACTTTTGTTCGTCATAAATGCCTGTCTTTATTGGTTGAAGTGCCTGTCTTTATTGAACACTTGTGAATTTGAACGAAAAGTTAAGAATTGTCAAGCGCAGAACTACGGATCAGAAGGTTGTAGGTTCAACTCCTACTGGGTGCGCCACTTATTCCGGGCGGCGCGCTGATCAACACCAACTGCGTGTTGGGCGGCGGCGGCGCAATTGCCGGCGGCGCGGCCCGAGACTGTCAATTGCTGAACCCATCGGCCCAATAAGGCGGCATACAGACCCGATTTTCCAAATCAAATCCCGGCAACCCGGGCCGTTTGTCCGGCCGCGCCGCTCAGGGCGGCCAAATTCTCGGCCTGCAGCACTTCCTCGGCCAGCGGGAAGAGATGGCGCTCCTCGTGTTCGAAATGTTGGCGGACCGCCCGGATGAGTTGGCCGAGCTGTTGCCGCGCCTTGCGCAGCTCCCTGCTTTTGGCCACCTCCCGGATTTGTTGGTCCAGCTCCTCATGTTCCTGGGCCATCTCTTCCAACGATCCGCGTTGGGCCTGCATTTGGTCCACGGCCGGGAACAGGAGTTCCTCCTCCTTCCGCCCGTGTTGTTCCAGAAACCCCGCCATGACGCGCGCCAGGATGCGCAGTTCCCCCAAGGTCGCCGCGCCGGGCAGGACGGCTTCGATTTCCTTGAGAATCACGTCAAACGCATCGTGCTCGCTGCGGAGAAGCTCGGTAATCGTCATGGTGCGCAATATAAATTCAATCCGTCTCTCTGTCAACTCCCGCCGACGGGGCCGGAGAAAAAAGGAACGCGGGAAATCCACCACTTCCGGCTCAAGGCAGTTGGATGAGGATGTATTGCCGCGGAGTCCCGGGGTCCTCCATATTGGTGAAATTAAAATTGCCAAACGCGTCGAATTGGTTGGTGGCCACGGGAGTCCACTGGTCCAGTGACAGAGCGAGGTTTGTGGAGGTCAGAACGTAGTAATAGCCATTGGCAATTCCACCCGAGCCGCCGAGGACCAGGCCGCTCACCCCGACGCTGGCGGCGCCGAACTCCATGCTCAGGACAACTTGGCCCAAGGCGTTTGTGCCGGGGGCGTAGTTGGAGTCGCCGGAATACGCGGCGGTGATGATGTTCGTGCCGGCGGGCAGGGATGTGTCAGGCGCGCTCGTCGCCGCGCCGCCGCTCAATGTCTTGCTGTCAAACAAAACACCGTTGGCAAGGAACCGCACAGAGCCTGTGGCATTGGCGGGCAGCACACCGGCTGTGAATGTGACACTGTCGTTGCAGGCGGACGGGTTTTCGGAGGAGGTGACGGTCGTGGTGGTCAGGCCGGCGACAAGGTAAAGTTCGCCTCCCAAGATTTGAAGCGAGGGGGTCGCGGTGGTCGTCATGCCCGCGCCGTTCACGGTGAGAACGCACCCGGCCGCCGAACCGCCCACGGAGCCGCCGACGCCCGCTGCGATCAGTTTGTAACTTCCCGGCGGCAGCGGAGTGCCTGAGACTGTGACCGTGACGGCGTTGTTGTTCATGGTCAGCCCGCCGCCGGCAATCACCAGCGTCGGCGAGCCGTTGGTGTAATGGATCCCCAGCGCGCCGGAGTTCATATTCACGTTGCCGACGATCGTGCCGGTGGCGCCGAGACCCGTGAGCGTCTGACCAGAGGCGAGGGCGAATGGGGAGGTCAACCCGGAGACGTCAAAAGTCGCGCCGCCGCCAATGAGGATGTTGGTGGTGTCGGCTATCGAACCCCCGCCGCCCAGGGCCAGCGCGCCGCTGCTGATGAGGGTGCCGCCGCTGTAGGTGTCGGCGCCGGTGAGCGTCAGGGTGCCGGAGCCGGACACGATCAGCGCGCCGGTTCCCGAAATCATTCCTGACACCGTCTGCGCGGCCGAACTGTTGTAGGTCAGGGCGGTGTTGTCGGTGATGTCCGCCGTGTAGGAGCCGCCGCCCAGGATAATCGTCAATGCGGTGGCGTTGCCGGGCGCTTGCACAAAGGTGTAGTTGCCGGCCGTCAGCCCGGAACCGTTGATGGGATAGCTCCCCAACCCGCTGGCTGCGGTGGTTGTGCTGGTGAACGCCAGCGTGCCTGCCGTGGCGCTGGTCAGCGTGTCACCGCCCGCGAAGCCGGTCACACTCCCGCTGAAATTCGTGTTGGCCGAGCCATAACGCTGGGTCGCCGCCGCCGCCACGTAAGTCAATGTCGCCGGGGCGATGACTCCGCTCAGAGAAGGCTCTGTCAGGGTGTAATTGGTGTAATCGCCACCCGTCAGCGTCAGCCCGGACACCGTCACCGGCGCCGCCGGGCTGGCGTTCGTCTCGGTGAACGCAGCCGCATAGCCGTTGGTGTCCAATTCCACGCTGCCCGCGTCCTGCGCCAGTATACCGTTCAACACCACGTTGTTGGACGTCAAAGTCGCCTCATCCAGCCCGCTTAGGGTGCCGTACGTCACCGGGTTGACCGTTAGCCCGGAGGCAATCGTCGCCGGGGCCGGCGTGATGTCCGCGCTCAACAACACCGGCTGGCTCAGCGTGTAATTGGTGGAATCCCCGCCCGTCAGCGTCACGCCCGTCGCGCTCACCGTGATATTCGTGCCCGCGTCAGGGCTGGCGAAGGTGGCCGCGCTGCCATTGGTGGACAGCGTCACTCCGCTCTCGTCCCCGTTTGCCAAGCCCGCCAAAACCACGGGGCCCGACAATGCCAAGCTGGCGGTGTTGGTGCCGTCATAGACCTTGTCGTTGGCCGTCAGGCCCGAAACAATTGTCACTCCTTCCGCCGTGATCGTCAGCGCCGTGGCATTGCCCGCCGCCTGCGCAAAGGTGTAGTTGCCGGCCGTCAGACCGGAACCATTGATGGCATAGCTTCCCACCGGGCTGGCCGCCGTCGCCGCGCTGGTGAACTCCAGCGTCCCCCTCGTGGCGCTGGCCAGGGTGTCGCCGTTCACAAAACCCGTGACACTCCCGCCGAATGTCGGATTGGCCGAGCCGTAAGCGCGGCTCGCTGCCGCCGCCACGTAGGTCAGCGTCGCCCCGTTTATCGTTTCGTTGAAAGCGGCGCTGGTGCTGGCCGCGCGCGTCGAGTCGCCAACATAAGTCGCCGTAATTGGGTAAGTGCCGGTCGCCCAACTTCTGATGGGCAGACTCGCCACGCCGCCGCTTGTGGTGTTCGTCAAAACCGGAGTCGCACCCGAGTAAAATACAACCGCTTCCCCGTCCGGCGGCGTGGGACTGACTGTGGCCGTGAGGCTGGTCGGACTGCCATAAATAATGGGACTTTCCCCCGCCAGCGCCGTGCCGGTGATATTGCGAATGTTCAGCACCACATTCGCTCCACTGATGGTGACAAAACTCGTAGCACCCGTGGACGGGATGGCGGTTCCGGTCACGGCGGAGGCGACCGAGCCGCTGATGTTCCCGCTGATCGCCTGGACCAGGGTGTAACTGCCGGCGGACAAGGCCGATCCTCCAACAGTGTTGACAGTGAACCCATTGCCATTGAGCGACAATCTGCCCTGCGAAACGGTGAGCGAGGGAGCCGAGCTGTTGTTGGTCAATGTGACCGCCAGCGAACCAAGGCTCACCGTCCCGCTGGCTCCGCCCACAATGGTCGCGTTCGTGCCGACCGCAAGCGAGGCGCCGGGCAGCGTGTAGGTGGCCGACGCTCCGAGGCCGGAGACGTCGAAGGTCCCTCCCGATCCTATGGTGATGGCGGCGGTGTTGGCAATCGAACCGCCGCCGGTCAATGCGAGCTTGCCGGCGCTGATGGTTGTGCTCCCCGTGAACGTGTTGGTCGTGCTCAGGGTCAGGGTCCCCGTGCCCGATTGGGTGAGGGTCATCCCGCCCCCAAGCGCGCCGTTGCCGCCAAAGGTGTAATTCTGCGTCGCATTCACAGTCACGGCCGCGGGCTGCAGCGGGCCGAGGAGGTTTAGGGAGGGACTGTCCGAGCCGGTGTTGCCAAAAGTGACGCTGTCCCCGGCGCTGAACGTCTCCGCATTTGCGCCACTGGCCCAATTGGTGCTTTGGTTGTCCCAATTGTTCAACACCCCGTCGCCCACCCAAGTCAGGCTGGCGGGCGTGCTGGGCGCCATCGTGAGCACAGTCACGGTGTTGCTCATCGCCGCTCCGTCGCTGGCGCGGACGGAGAAATTGAAGCTGCCGAGGCCGGAGTAATTGGCTGCGGGCATGAATTGCGCGGTGTGGCCGTCCGCCAGCAGCGCAGCCGCGCCGTTGGTGGCGGCAAACACGGAATACACCGGGCTGGCGTTGGTGAAACCGCTGGTGTATTGCCGCAAATCCACATCATAGAACGAGTTGGACGGCGTGACGGCGTGCAGCCCCGCCAGCCAGTTCAAATAATTTTCCAGTTTCGTGTAGCCGCCCGTGCCGGCGGTCAGCCCGTCCGCCGCCGCGGGATTGTCCCCGGTGGCTTCCTTATAGTAATCAGGAATGCCGTCGCCGGAGGTGTTCACCGGCGCCGTGCCGCCGACAATTACTCCATAGCCGTTGTTGCCCAGTCCGGTCGAGGTCTGCGTCGTCCACAAACCGGTTCCCGCTCCCGCCGTGCCCAGCGAAATCAAGTCGGCGTGAACCAATTGATCCACTGGGTCGGATGGCAGCGCCCCGGCCAGGGAAACATCATGACGATACGCCGCCGCGGTGGTGTAGGTCGGAGTGGCCGGCGTCAGTGACGACCACGGAGAATCCAGCACGGTGACGCCGCCCGGCGCGGTGGATGAGCCGCCCAACGTGCCGTCGTTGGCCTGATCGAGCAAGTTGCCCGAGGCATACACCGACTGCCCGCTGTCAAACTGGAAAAAGTCGTCGCCGGCGCTGGTGGTGGCCGGCCCTGTGATGAAATAATTGCTCACAATGTCGTGGTTGAATATCCCGTCCGTGTCGGCGCACGTGTAGCCGGCCTGAAAATTATAGACCACGTTGTTGATGAAAACATTGTTGACCTTGGCCAGAGGATTCCGGTCGTGCCCGCTTGAAAAAATGTTGTAGAACCACGAGAACGTGTTGTCAGAGGCCTCGGTATGGGCGTTGAACTGCTGGCCGATGGGATCCGCCAGGATTGAGTTTTGTATGGTAATTTGATTGCCACATGTGTAATTGCCATGCGCGTCAATGGTGTTGTAAGGCGCAAACTCCAGGGAAACATGGTCATAGATCATGTTCGTCCCGTCCCCCATGTTGATCCCGTCCTCCGTGCCGGCGGCCAGGCTTCCCGGACGAATCCGAAGGTAACGCACAATTTCATTGGTCTTCACACTAAAGGAAACTTCGTGCCCGATGATCGCTATGCCCCCCGGCGCCGTCTGCCCGGCGATCGTCAGGCTGCTCGAACAGGTCACCGCGCTGGCCAGCGTGATCGTTCCCCCCACATCAAAGACCACGAAGCGGTTGTCCGCGCTGACCGCCTCCCGAAACGATCCGGCGCCGCTGTCGTTGGTGTTGGTCACATGATACACCGTGCCGCCGATGCGCGCGCCGTATGCGCCCGCGCCAAATCCCAGCGCGCCGGGGAAGGCGGGAATGTTGGTTTGCAGCGCGCCCACCACCAGATTCACCTGGCCCGGTGTGCTGGTGTTGATGCTGGCGCTCGTGTTGGCCGGCAAATTCATCGTCACGGTCCCCAGCGTCAGCGCGCCCCCGTAAGTGAACAGCGTGTAAGTGCCGCTGGTGAATCCCGCGGCGGCGGTGAGGTTCAATGTGCCGTTCAAAGTCAGGTTCCCGCCCACCGCCGTCTTGTCGCTGCTTGTCCCCAGCGTATAATCGAGGATCGCCCCGCTGTTGGCCGTGAAATTATTGGCGACGGACAGCGTGCCAACCGGGTTTCCCGGCGAGAAAACTCCCCCGCTCTTGATCGTCACCGCCCCGCCAATTGAACCGTCTCCGCCCAGCGTCGCGCCGCTCGCCACCACCAGCGCGCCGGTCCCCGCTCCGCTGCCGGCGGAATTATTGACCAGCAGCGTCCCGCTGTTGACGCTCGTGCCGCCGCCGTAAGTGTTGTTGCCGGTCAGCGTCACCGTCCCGCCGCCGCTCAACGTCACCGCCCCGGTTCCGCTGATGACGCCGCCAATCGTTGTGTTTGCCGAACTGTTGAAGACCAGCGCGCCGTTGTTGGTCACGTTGCCTCCGCCCAACGCCGCCCCGGTCGCGATTTGCAGCGTCCCGCCGCTGATCGTCGTCCCGCCCGTGTAAGTGTTGTTGGAGAGCAGTGTCAGCGTGCCGGAACCGGCCTGCGTCAGCCCGCCCGTGCCGGAAATCAGGTTGGTCAGGCTGTTGTTGCCCGGCAAATCCACCACCAGTTCGCCGGTGTCCAGGATGACGTTGGTGCCGATGGCCCCGGCGCTCGTGCCGTTGCCCAATTGCAAAAATCCCTGCCCCGCGGTGGTCTCGCCGGTGTAATCATTGGTCGTCAGGATCGTCAGCGCGCCGGTGTTGGTTTTGGTCAATGAGGCCGCGCCTGTGATCTTGCCCGCCCCGCTGAAAGTGTAATTGGCCGCCGCGCTCACCAGCACCGACGCCGGTTGCAGCGCCGCGGTCAAATCCACCGGCGGACTGGTCGAGCCGGAGTCGTTGAAGGTCACGATGTCTCCGTCGCTGTAGGTGTCCGGCGTTGAACCCGCCAGCCAGTTGTCGCTCGTGTAGTCCCAGGCGTTGACCGAACCGTCGCCCGCCCAGGTGCGCTGGAGTCCTGTGATTTGGGAGACAGTCAAAGTCACTTGACTGGACGTCACGTTGATCGCGCCCTGCAAACCGGGACCCAAATAACCGGTGAGTTGAAAATTTGCCGCGCCGCCGCTCCCCAGCGAGCCTATCTTCATCAGCGTGTACGTGCCCGCCGTCAATGTGTCGGACGAGCCCAATGGCGCGGCCTCAATCGTGTTGACCCCGGACAGATTCAGGGCGCCGCCGACAATCATCAAATCGTCCCCCGTCGTGTTGGGCGCCGGGCCAAGGTCAAAATGATTTGTCACCCCGCCGTTCAAAGTCAGCCCGTTGGTGAACGTCAGCGTCCCGGCGACCCCGTTGGTGCCGGGGGAGATCCAGCAGTTGACCGCCGTCACAAGGCCGGTGACAACGCCGTAGCCGCAAAGAATCTGGCCGGCCGCCAGGTTGAATCCGCCGCTCTTGGAGACATCAAACGTCGCATTCGTGTTGACAACAATGGCCGCGCTGTCCGAAACGGACCCGCCCGCCTCCAGCGCCAGCGTGCCGTTGGAGATGGTGGTGTCGCCAGTGAACGTGCTGGCGTTCGTCAGCGTCAGGCTGCCGTTCAGAACCGTCAACGCCACCGGCTTGGTCCCGTTGACAATCGCGCCGCCGAAGACCGATGGGTTGGCGGCGGAGTTGCTGAACACCAGCGTCGCCGTGCCGGTCGCGCTGCTGTTGGTGATGATTTGGCTGCCCGCGACCGCTCCGCCCGCCACAGCCAGCGAGGGCAGTTGCTGGCTGAAACCTCCCAAGTCCAGCGCGCCCGCCGAGCCAACGCCCCCGATGATCACCCCGCTGCTGCTGGTGATCGCATTGGCAGTCCCCAGCGACAAAACGCCGTTGGACACCGTCGTGGTCCCGGTGTAAGAGGCTTTGGCGTTGAGGGTCAGCGTGCCGGGGCTGATTTTTGCCAGGTTCCCAGACCCGGTGGTGGAGCTGGAGTTCGACTGCGTGATGCCGCTGGTCAGGATCAAGTTGCCTGTCGAGTTGGAAATATCGAAAATCCCCAGGTTGCCCCTGGTGACGGAGAAGGGAATGTCGGTCGTTCCACTGCCAGCCCCTGTGTATTGCAAGGTGCTGGCATCTCCGATGCCGGAGTCGTTGCCCAACAGAACCCAATTCGCGCCGCCCAGCGGACTATGCCCGACGCTCTGCAGCGACACGGAGGCCACGCTGACAGTCCCTTGGCGGATATACAACCCGCCCGTAAAATTGCCGTTGTTCCCAGTGTCAAGAAGATAAAGAATGATGGGAGTGTCGAGCAGGGCCTCCGTCGGCTGCGTGCCCCGGTCGTTCACAGTGGCCGAAAGCATTGCGCCAGCCGCGCCCGAGAAGACAATGCGGATCGAGCCGGTGCCTCCTGTGTATTGTGTCAGCACGGGCAGCTTCATGAAACCACTTCCGTTGTTCTCAATGTTGTAACTGGTGCTCGTTCCAGTCGCGCCGCGAATCAGATACAGCCCCGAAAAATCCTGCGCGGTCGTCACGCCGTTGGAGACAATCACGTTGCCGCTGCCGTCGGGCGACATCACCAAATAGGTCGTGCTGGAGGAAAACGTGAAGGTTGGCGAGCCGGCTGCAATCTGGATGTTCGATATTGTGATGTTTCCCGAACCCAGCACGATCGCTGTCACCGGCGGATTGTTGTTGGTGAACGTCGCGATGTCCGTGGTTGCCGCTTCGGTCTGGTTTCCCGGATAGGCGGCGGGACTCCAATTGGCGTTGTTGGTCCAATACCCATTGCCGCCCTGGCCGGTCCAAACCGCGCTGGCCGCGCGCGCTGTTTCCCGCAACCCGCCGCACAGGAACAAGATAAGAAGAACCGAAAATCGGGGCACGGCTCGCATTACTATTGCATCAAACGACAAGACTTGGCGTTGGTTCAGTCTGGCACAATCCCGCTCCAAGGTCAAGGCGAAACGGGGGGAATCGTGATGCGTTTGGCCGTCCCAACCTTCGCGCCCGCCCGCGCGGCGCGGATTCTCATCTCCATGTCCATCAACGTGATCCGACGCCGCGCCGCCAACGCCTGCGAGCTTTCCGGGTGGCTGCGGATGATCCGTTCCAGGGTCTCGCGCCCAGCCCGGTCGTTCCCCTGGTATTTGATCTGCCAGGCCGCCTCCAACGCCAGCCACCGCGCCGCTTTTTCCGCCGGGACGCCGGGCATGCTCAAGAGCAGATCGAGTTGTTCGAGGGCCGGGGCCGCCTTTCCAAGCCGCTCGGCCAGAATCCGCGCCAGTTCTTCGCGGACGGCGATGTTGTCGGGATCCAGGTGGAGCTTGCGCACACACTCATTGGCGCGCGCGGCGGCTTGTTTCCGGTCGGCGGGCGGCCCGGCGGGTTGAGCGGGATGGTCCAGATCATGGCCCAAGGCGGGAAGTGGTATGGGTTTGCGCGACTGGCTTTCGATCCAATCCTCCCGGCTGCGGGGCAGTTGCTCGATGCGCTGCCGCGCCATCCGGCTCATGTGCGTGTCCGGGTAGCGCCGGCAGATTTCCTCCAGGCTGGCGCGGGCCGCCGCCGGATCGCCCGCCAGTTTCAATTGCCAGTCCGCCAACTGCTGGAACGCCCCGCAAATTTCCGACACCGTGGCCCCCGGCAGCGCGCAGGAGTCGCGGACGATTTGCCCGGCCCCGGCCAGGTCGTCGAAGTGGTTGGCGTAAAGCTCCGCCAGCATCATCCAGCCCTTGAAATCCTCCTCCGATTTCTCCAACTCCTCGATCACCGCCAGCTCGGCGTCCCGAAATTTGTCCAAGTGCATTTTGGCGATGGCGCGCGAATAGTGAGGGGGAAGTTTTGGGGGCAAAACCAGCGGCAAAGCGTGGTGAAACACCGGCAGCAGCCACACCACGCCCGCCGCGCCCGCCGCATTCCATCCAAAAGCCCAGAGGATCAGGGCCGCCGGCGGCGCGGAAAAAAGCGAACATTCCAGAACCGCCCGGACAAATTGTCCGCGATCCTCCGCCCGTTGCTCCAGCACCCACACCAACCATCCCAATGTCATCGCCGCCCAGTACGACCCGATGATGAACAGGCCGGTCATCGCCGCGCCCAGGAGCGCCAAAACCGTGTCCATGCCGGGCGCCGCCATTTGAATTCGGATCATCAGCGGGGGAAACCGGTCCGAGAACCCGGAGTTGAACGCCAGCCAGAGCAGGAGCGGGGTGGCCAGTCCCTTGACGGCCCACAGGACGAGCCATTGGCGCAACTTCGCCCCCTGCGCTCTGGGCAGGCGCTCCCACAATTTGGAAGCCGCCGTCCAAACGCCGGCGAGAACGAGCATCGCGCCAACCAAAGCCATCTTGCCAGCAAGATAACCGAACCGCCCTCCTTTTCCCAATTCTAATCATAATCTCAGCCTTTAGCCTGATTTCAGGCTACCGCATGGCCCGCGGCGCCGGGGTCAGCGTTTGCGGCATGGCCAGCGTCAGACCGTCCTGGATGGCAACCGGCTTGGCGTCCATCGTGACCGTCGCGGGCTTCAAGCCCTCGCGCTGAGCCGTCACTGTGATCGTCCCCGCCGAGCGGGTCGCGCGCACGGCCACGCGGTTGATGCCGCACTCGGTGCTCAGATAAAGATTGTTGACAGTGTTGGTCATGCCGCTGTTGTAGCCCCCGCGCCAGATCGCCGGTCCGGTCACTTTGAAATCCACCCGCGCCTCGTCTGTCGGGCAGCGCTCGCCAGCGGCGTCCACGACCTCAAAGTCAATCAGCGCGACATCCTCGCCGTCGGCCTGCAATCCATTGGGGCCGGTGTGGAGGGTGAGCTTGATGGCGGCGGGAGCGCCGGCGGTCTTCAGTTCGTGCTGGGTGACGACAGCCCCGCCTTTGTAGCCGACGGCCTTGATGACGCCGGGCGCGAACGTGATATTGGTGAAGACATAGAGGTAACCGCTCCCCGTCTGGGCGATTCTCCCCCGTCCCCCGCCGCCCCGCTGTCCAGGCTGCGGGAGGTCGGCGCTCTTGGGCTGAGTCATCCTGCCATGCGAAACGCCGTTCACCAAAAGCTCCACCTCGTCCACATTGTTGGCGACCACATACATGGTCTTGGTCGTGTCGGCCGGGTAGGTCCAATGCCCGATGATGTGGATGTCCGGATACTCGTTCTGCATCACCCGCTCGGCGAAGTAAATTTCCTTGGGCAGTCGCATCGCGTCAATCTTCCCGCTCACCCGGCAGACCTCGCTGGAATCCTGCCGTCCGTCCGCGTCCGAATCGTTGAAATAGATGGAGGCGTAGGCGGACCACTTCGCCCGGTTGGGGTCGGTGTTGGTGATGCAACTGGAGAAGAACGACCAATATCGCCCGACTTGCGCCACGGCGAAGCTCTCGGAATTGTAGTTCCAAGTGTCTCTCGGCCCCTGCTTGAATCCGAAATGCGGAGGGGAAAAGTCGTCCCAGAACCGCCGCGCGCCCTCGTCGCGGAAATCCTCCGTCTCGATCATGGGCGCCTTGTCGCGCATGGCGGCGTTGAAAGGGCCGCCCAGCATGGTGCCGTACCATTCCGTCTCCTCCACCGACCCAGGGTCCCGGAGCGAGCGGCAACCCATCGTCCGGCCGCCGTGCGGGTCCAATTCCGCGCGCATGTCCACCATCTGCTTCATCTGGGGCGCGGTGACGCCGGTGTTGCCCGCCTCCCAGAAGAGCACGCTGGGGTTGTTGCGCAGGTAGATCATCGAGTCGCGCATCACCGCCAGGCGTTGATTCCATTGGACGCCCTGGGCGTCCTCTTCCTTGTCGCCGGCGGGGGCGACCTCCACGATGCCGAACCGGTCGTAAGCCTCCACATCCACCTTTTGCGGCGTCACGTGCATCCAGCGCATGTAATTTCCGTTGCAATCCCGGAGCATCTGCGCGCTGAAATCGTGCATCCAGTCCGGATACCCCGCGCCCACCCCCGCCCATTCATCGCTGGAACGCTGCGCGAAACCCTTGAGATAGACGAAATTGTCCTTGATATAAACGCCGCCCGTGCCCGAGCCGCCCAAGAATTCGGTCTTGCGGAACCCGGTCCTGACCTTGTTCACATCCACGACCTTCCCGCCGACGGTCAGGATCGTATAGACATCGTACAAATTGGGATCGTCCACGCTCCAGAAGCGCGCGTTGGCCAGTTGGCCGGTGGCCGTCAGGATGTTTGTCGCGTCGGGCGGCATCTCCACGCCATTGCCCTGGAACGTGGCGCGGACGACGCCGTCCTTGTCCACGACCGCGCACGAGAGCGTGGCGGTCGCCCCGGCGCCCGTCTCATTGTGGACCTGGGATTCCACCGTGACGTCGCAGGTGCGGCCCGCGATGTTGTAGTTGCCGCCGTAGATGTACGCGCCGGTCGTCCCCAGCCCGTAAAACAGCGGCAGGGTCTGGTAGATTTTCCCCGTCAAGTGCAGCCACACCCGCCGGTTGATGCCGCCGTGGACGGGGTTGAAATCGTTGGCGTTCCATCGGAACGGCGTCTGTGTGGCCTGCTCGCGGTAGCTGGTGCGGTTGTCCACCTGCACCGCCAGCACGTTGTCCTGGTCGCCGAACAGCGCCGCGTCCGAGATGTCCAGGCCATAACCCGTGATGCCGTTCTCGTAGAGGCCGACAGACTTGCCGTTGAAATAGATTTTTCCGGCCTGGCGCATGCCCTCGAACTCGATGAACACCTTGGATCCCGCCGCCGCGGCCGGCAGTTTGAAGTGTTTGCGGTACCAGGTCAGGCCCTGGAATTTGCCCCGGTCGCCGCCGCTGTGGTCAATGATCACGTTGAACGAGTCCACGTCGTTGAACGAGTGCGGCGTGCTCACCGTCTGCCAAGTGGAGTCGTCGAACGACACCTCCTGCGCGCCCGGCGCGTCCTGCCGGAGGAACTTCCAGTCCGGGTTGAAATTGTAGGTGATGCGCGGGGAAGCCGGCGGCGTGTAGGTGGCGCCCGCCGCCGCGGGCGCGGATTGAGCCAGCCAACAGCCGCAAGCGACAACCGCCGCCGCCGACAACCAGACGCGAGGAAAGGAGGTGTGTTTCATGGGCGGATGGTAATCAGACCCCTTCCCAAGTCAACCGCTGATCTCGGTTCCCAAATCCCCAGCCAAGGATTTTTGTGAACCGCGAACCACGCGAACCACGCGAAATTGGGGTTGTCGGACTGCATGGATGTGGATGTGGAGGGGGAGGGGGGTCTATGGTTAAAAACAGCCCGCACAATGCGGGCAGGCGCCCGAAGCAGGCGAATCCCGGAGATATTGCGGCACGGGGAGGGGGGGGAGGGTGGGGTTCATTGGTTTGATTCAGTTTGATTCAGTTTGATTAAGTTTGATGAAGGGGAGGTGACCCAAGGGACGGAAGGGACCAAGAGAGGCCGCTGGAATCGCCGCGATAATGCGCAAAAGGCGCAAAGAATAACACGATTATGCACGATTATGCACGATTGGCCGCGATACGCTCCGTCGCCTCCGGCTTGGCTTCCGCCTGAAACGCCAAGGCTACGGCGCGACAAGTCCGCCTTTGCGGGGAGGGCTTGCCCCGTCGTCCCGCCTCTGGCGGGACTATGGCGCGAGAAGACGGCGGGACGAAGGGGTGGGTCTTTGGCGGGTGATTTCATTGTTCATTACATATTTTCATTTTTTGGCTCAATTAGATCATACTTTTGAAAAAGTTCCTTCCCACGGTGGGAAGCAACTCGATTTCTTGTTTTTTGCGGAAGTGGCTGGGGTGGAAGGGTTTGCGTGAAAAATGTGAGTTCTCAAAAACCTGGACGCAAAAATAGTTTTGGGAAAAGGGGGCAAAAGCTGCCAAACGACCTGGAAAAACGGTCAAAAGGCCAAAGCAGAAATCCCGAAATCCGCCTCAGTCGGACCGACATCCCCAATCCTCAGGCGGCGGGCGACCATCAAGTGCCCGGATTCTCGTACGGACCCGCGGAGAAGAGTTTGCGCTCCTCGCCGCGGGGATCGTCAATCACGCGCGGCGGGAGGTTGAACGACATCGTCGCCCGCCGCTTCAGATCATAGGGCGGCCACTGCGGCAGCTTGGGCGTCTGCGGATTCCCCGTGCGAGCAAAGGCGAGGTAAGACTCGCTCATCAGGTCGGCCATCTCCCGCGCCTCGGGACCCGTGCCGGTCTTGGTCTGCGGAGCGCCGATGTTGTCGAAGAACAGCTCCGTATCCAGCCCGTGACACGCCTTGAGCCTGGGATTGACCGGCGACCCCCAGTCCAATTGGTAGGAGTACGTGGGCGCCGAGCCTTCGGGCTGCGCGGCGCGGCGTTCGATCTCCACCAGCGCCGGCCGCCAGTCGCGCGAATCCGTCGTGGCGCCGAAGAAGACGTCGCTGGCCGAATAGTCGGGGTGGACGCGCCGGTAGAGGGCGATCACCTTGTTGAGGTCCAGATCGCCCATTTTTTCCGAATACTGTTTGAGGGTCTCCGGCAGCGTCTCCCACGTCAGGTCGAAATACCTGCCGATCAGGCCCCGCGACTCGTCGTGATTGGTCCCCACCAGCATCGGGATGTCCGCCGAGAGCGGCGGCGCGTCCGGATCGAACGGGTGGCGCGGCAGCGCCCCGCCATCCAGCACGGGACCATAATAGTCCGCCGCGCCACTGGCCGCGCTCAGCTTCGCCATCGGAACCGTTTTGATCTCTCCGATCCGCGCGGGCGTCAGATTCAAGGCCGCCAGCACCGCCCGCGCCCGCTTTGTGGCGGTCTCCGGACGCGACGCCGTCACCGCTTCGCCGCTCGACGTGGCGGCGCGATGAAACAGGCCGCGCGCCGCGGGCATGGCCATGAGCGTCGCGTTTTTCGCGCCGCCCCCCGACTCCCCGAAGAGCATCACCCGGCCCGGGTCGCCGCCGAACTGCGCGATGTTGTCGCGCACCCATTGCAGCGCCAGCACCAAGTCCAACTGCCCGACGTTCCCCGAGTCCTTGAACTCCTCCCCGCCGATTTGCGCCAGGTAGAGATACCCGAAGACGTTGAGCCGGTGATTGAGCGACACCACCACCACGTCGCCGCGGCGGCAGAGGCGCACTCCGTCAAACGTGTCGTTGT
>JBEKAN010000060.1:0-15227 GCA_050015895.1 Verrucomicrobiota bacterium | reverse complement strand
GGCAATAGATGAAGCGGGTCGCCGGGGCGGACGCGGCCAAGCTTGGGAATGCCGGTGACGACTGTGCCGGAGCCGCGAATGGTGAAGGAATCCTCGACCCAAAGGCGGAACGGCCCGGCGCAGGGCCGGTCGCCGCAGGCGTCCACCGCCCGGTTCAGGGCGTCGAAGAAATCGTCGAAGCCCGCGCCGGTGAGGTTGGAGATGGGACAGATGGCGGCGTCGGCCAGGAAAGTATCCGCCAGGAGGCGGCGCAAATCGGCGATCACAAAATCCCGCCGCGCGGCGTCCACGAGGTCGGTTTTCGTGAGCGCGACCAGCCCGTGGCGCAACCCCATGAGGGTGAGGATGTGGAGGTGCTCGTGGGTCTGCGGCATGATGCCATCGTCCGCGGCGACGACAAAGATGACGACGTCAATGCCGTGCGCGCCGGCGACCATGTTGCGGATGAAATCCACGTGGCCGGGCACGTCCACCACGCCGACAATGCGCTTGTCGGCGAGCTGGCAGGGGGCGAAGCCGAGGTCAATGGTCAGGCCGCGCTCTTTTTCCTCGGCGAGGGTGTCAATTTCGCAGCCGGTGAGGAGAGTGACCAGGGCGCTCTTGCCGTGGTCCACGTGCCCGGCGGTGCCGAGCATGATGTTTCGGCGCGAGGCGCTCATGGGACAACGCGGCCAAAGGCGGCGGCGAGGGCGGGCACTTGCTCCTCGGTCAGCGTGCGGACATCGAGGCAAACGCGGTCGTTTTCAATGCGGCCAAAAACACAGGCGCGATCCAGGCGCAGCTTGCGAGCGAGGGCGGAGGCGCTGATATCCGGGAGGCAAACCGTGACGACAAAACTGGGAAGGACCTCCGTGGGCAAGGAACCGCTGCCGACGAAGGCCTGGCTTTCGGAGACCGCGACTTGGGCGCCGGGGGCCTGGGCGGAAATGAGGCGGGCGAGTTTTTTGGCGCGCGCTCTCAACGTCTCCGGCGGCGCGCTGATCATGCGGTAGGTGGGATGCTCGGTTGCGAGGCGCGAGGGATCACGGAACAGATGCAAGGTGCGCTCCAGCAGCATGAGGCAGGTTTTGTCCACGCGGACGGCGCGCATGAGGGGATGTTTGCGGAGTTTTTCGATCAGGACTTTTCGACCCACGATCACGCCGCACTGGCCGGCCCCGATGAGCTTGTCGCCGCTGAAGAGCACGACATCCGCGCCGGCCTCGATGGACTCGCGGACGGTCGGCTCGTGGGGCAGGCCGAATTGTCCGAGATCCACCAATGCGCCCGCGCCCAGGTCATCCATCAGAATCAAGTTGCGGCTGTGGGCGAGAGCGGCCAGTTCGCGCAGGGGGACTTCGCTGGTGAAACCAACGACGCGATAATTGCTGGGATGCACGCGCAGAATGGCCGCGGTGTTGTCGGTGAGGGCCTTTTGGTAGTCCCTGGGATGGGCGCGGTTGGTCGCGCCGACTTCGACCAGGCGGGCGCCGCTCTGCGCCATGACCTCGGGCAGGCGGAAGGAGCCGCCGATTTCGATGAGTTGTCCGCGCGAGACGACGACCTCGCGCCCCGCGGCCAGAGCGGCGAGGGCGAGCAAGGTGGCGGCGGCGTTGTTGTTGACAACCGTGGCGGCCTCGGCCCCGGTCAGCTCTGTCAAGATGTATTCCACCAGTTCATCGCGCTCGGCGCGTTCGCCGGAATCGCGGTCCACCGCCAGGGTGCAACAGCCTTTCAATTCGCCCATGATCGAATCCACGACGCTGGCCGGCAGAACGGCGCGGCCCAGGCCAGTGTGGAGGATGACGCCGGTGGCGTTGATGGCCTCGCGCACGCGCGGTTGGGCGGCGTCCTGGAGAAATTTTCCCGCGCGCGCCAGCACGGCATCGGAGGTGACGGGCGGAGCGCCGGCCGGGGCGGGGGCGGGTTGGAGGATTTGGCGCCGGAATTCGGCGAGCGCGCGGCGCAGGCAATCGGCGACCAGAGGCTGAGGCTGCTGCCGGAGCCAGCCGGCGGCGGTTTCGCTTTTGAGCAAATCCGTGATGGCTGGCAGCGCTCGAAGCAAATCCTGTTTTTGATGCGGCATGTGATTGACGCGCGTCTGCATTGGCCCGTCACTATCGGGGATGAGGATAGCGCGTCCGAAGCGGGGAAGCCAGACAAGGATTGTCTTTTTATGGACATGAATTGCTGGACAAGTGGACAAGACCCGGCCGGATCGCCTCAATCCGAGGGCGCGTCCTGCGCCAGTTTGTAGAATCGGGCGGCGTTTGTTGGGGACACGGTCAATTCGTAGCCTCTGCCCACCACTTGGGCGTTGACCTGATTGGTGGAGTAAACCCAATTGGTTGGATTGAAATCCGGGCTTTCCTCCAAATGCCAGCCCGGGACGGTGTTGGTGTACCAGCCGACCACGACCGCGCCGTTGGTCATCCAGACGCCCACGGTGGGGGAGACCGTGACCACGACGGTCAAAGCGCCCTGGATGGAACCGGGGGCGTCGGCGCCGGGCAGGTCCTGCTCGTCGGAGAAGCCGAAATGAAAGGTGTTGGTGTAAACGCCCGGGGGCGCGTCGAGGCTGACCAATAAATGGAACGGATGCGAAACGTTGGTGGCGGGCGGATCGGTCAAATCATAATCGGGCGGCAAGTCGGTGAACGGGGCCAGATCGGCGGTGATGTAAGCCGAGCCCACGCTGGACACACTGTCCAAGTTCAATGGAGCGGCGGCGTCGGTCGGATCGCCGAGCAGCGCCGGGGACGCGGCCGAGGCGGTTTCGCCGCCGCCGGTCCCGCCGAAGGCCGTGGGGGTGGACTCGGGGGCCTGCGGCAGCTCCACGGGCGGTTCGGGTATTGTCAAGTCTATATATTCCCCGTTCAAATAGAGAAAGGGATGGGCGTCCGTGTCAATCGTAATATAGTTTGTGGCGCTTTGCGGGGTGTTGGCGGCGTTGGGATCGGAAATGGCTGAGACGAGAGGATAGACGTAGGACGGGGGGGAACAGGGCGCGTAGCCGGCGGTGTTGAAGGTGTTGGACCACACCTCCGAGGCCCCCGGCGCCAGGACGCCCATGACGGAGGTCTGGGCGCCATTGGGAAAGGTCTGCGTGAGGGTGTAATTCAAATTGGAGGAGCCGGCCGGGGCGGTGTTGGTGACGGACACCTCGAAGGGAATCAGGCCGCCCCGCACAGCCGAGCTCGTGGGAACGACGGCGGCCATGCCGATGACGGCGGGAGGCGCGGAATGAGGAGGCGCGGCGCGGGCCGACCATGGCAAGCCGCCGAATGTCACCGCGAGAAGGAGCGAGAGCGCGGGCGGCGGCATGATGGCTTTCCCCGCAAGCAGGAGACCGGAATTCGTCATCAGAGCCTCAACGTATTTTGCACAATAGTGGCAAGAAATGAGTTTGTCAAATAACCTCGTCATCCCGGTTTCCGCGGGCGCGATGGATCAGATAAGACCCAACCTGCGTGAGAACTCGTCGAAGACTTCCTTGGGGACGGAGCCGTCGCCGGTGGGTTTGGGCTTTTTTTCGGCTTTTCTGCGAGCGGCCACGATGTCGCGGTATTTTTTGAGGCTCAAATCCAGCTTACCCTGCTCGATGCGCAGCCATTGGGCGTTGTGATCGCCCTTGCGCAAGGCGACGAGATTGGAGCGCAGCAGGCGCAGAAGCTCCAATTCCCGCGCGAGGTCATCCCTGCCGGGAGAGAACCGCCGCAAGGCGATGGCGACGCGGGCGGTGAGGCAAAGGGCCAATTGATCGGCGAGCTGGCCGCCGGCCTCCCGGCTGAGTTGGGCGGCGTCGGCGCCGAAGCAACGGACGGCCTCCACAGAATCCTGCTGGGCCTGCCAGTCGCGGTAGCCGCCGAGCTTCCAATGCGACAGGTTCGGCTCGTTGACGGGCTGGCCGTCAAACTCGGCGGCCATGAGGGCCTGGACCTCCGGCAGAGTGTTGAGCCATTCGGCGATTTGTTTGCCTTCGTCGCCATTTAGGAGGCGGCGGTTGATCTGCTCGCGGATGGTCTGCGGCAGCCGTGCGATTTTTCCATTTCTGGTCATAAAAATAATTTTTTTTTGGCTTAATCCACCTTAATCCACCTTAATCCAGCTTAATTGACCTTAATCGGCATTGGTATTGAGGGAGCGGGCTTTAACGATAAAGCCGCCCGTCTTTTTCCTCCCCGGGCGGTGGCGACCCGCCCGAACCCTGGCATTTGACCGGCCCAATTTATCCTCATGCAGAACATATAAGCATATTGTCTGCAATTTGTCAAGCCTTTACTTTATTATTCAGAAGAAAAGTTCCACGGCACGGCAAGCCGCACCCGAAGCGGCCCCGCGGCCCTCCCCGAGAGGGAACCGGATTTCCCCCCGAAACGCGCAACGGATCAAATGCGACTTACAGGGCGCCGCCACCGCCTGAAAGACCACGCGGCCATTCCTGGAAAACAGGACAAAAGCAAGAAAGGCAAATCCAAGTCCAGCGAACCTTCGACCGCAGAACCGGCGAGCCAAATGGCTCGCTTTCCGGTTCTGCTCGTTTTACTTCGCTGCTGGACGATTATGGAAAACGCTTGATTTTCAGCTCGAGTCAGCCAGACTCTGTAACCGTGTGGACAACGTTAGGGACCCTTGACGATTTACGTGAAGCGTTTTATTAGATGGTTGGCGATGATCTTGGCCAGCGTGCTGTTTCTCGCATTCCTCTGGCTTTGCTGGGCATGGCAGCAGGACGCAGCCAGTGCGCGAGCTTTTGCGCGTGTACAGCGTGGCGATCCAGAGGCGCATATTCTGGCGCTTCTTGGCAGACCTTTTCGAATTACTGGGCCGCCCTCAAATGTCGCATGGGACAGTGCCGCTTCGGTTCGCACAAATCGGGGCGAGTGCATTCGAGAGTATTGGTATGCTCCGAAACTCCAAATTGCGGGCGAGGAGTGGACGGTTGGATTTGATGTCCACAGCAATGTTGTCTCAAAATTTCGCTATGTGTCGCCGTAGTGCTTCGTTCCGCTCGCCTGAGGCGGTCATTGAGCTTGCGCCAGCAGTTACGAAGAAATTGAAAAGTCTGCTTGCCGGCATCAAGTAGCCTGATATGAATCAAGCACCTCGGAGTGGCCGGTTTTGATTCCACCCGGACTGGCTGGTTTTGAAGTGATCGGTGACGGAACCAGCGAGCGCGAAAGACAAGGTTGATATTTTAAGACAGAAATATGATGCCTGGCCAAATCCTGGCTGACGATGTTCGAAACCAGGGCTGGCTGGTCGGTCAATAAGGCGGGAGCATACGACGAAACCCGTGAAACAGGACGACTGCGAGGAACAGAAGGTTGCGCAGGATGAGTCCGGGCCAACAAAAACGAACTGGGCCGTGTGCTTGGCCAGATGATTTTTGTTCCGCCAACGATGCAGCCACCTGTTTCACGAAAGAAGGCGAACGTGGCCATTCCCAAAGGGCATTGAGCCATTCGGCGGGAATCGACCGTTCGCCGCCGGTGACCCCGGCCAATGCACCCAGGATGGCTCCGGCGGTGTCCGTATCCCCGCCACATTCCAGAACAGAAATGAGGGCCTTACGAAAATCCCATGGATGACGCAGCCATGCGTAAAGCGCAACCGGGACGACGTGCAATGAATATCCTGATACGGCCTTTTTCAACCCCAAGCCACAGGCGAAATCCGATACCGAATGCCGCGCCTTGAGCGAAGCCTCGATCGCGGCCACAAGCCCTTTCCATTCCGCTTCTGGTGAGAGTTGCGCCAGAGCCGAAATGACCTCCGATGAATCCGGCTGGCCGTGGTTCCTCATTATCATCGCAACTGACTCGGCCACGGCCAGAGCGGCGGTTTCCGCCTGCCACCCTCGCTGAGTCAAACGAGAGGAAGCCAAGACGAACATCCTCCGCCTCTCGGGTTCATCCGCAAAGTAGGCTCCAAAAACAGCGCTCCTCATTGGCGGACCACTGCCCCCTGATTGGACGGCACATTTGCCTATCGGGAAACCGATCCATAATTTGAGGCAGGCCTTTAGAGTCGCCAAGCCGATGCCGGCGGGCAGCCCGGCGAACCACCAGCGAAATTTCCAAGCGAGTCTTTGTTGAAAAGCTGAGACATCATCAGGGTGGGAGAGCAGGGCCTGCGCAACCATCAGCGTGTGCTCGGTGTCGTCACTGACCATACCGCGTCCAAATATGAAACGCATCTTCCAATGCCCCTTCCAGCGACGGCGAATCCGATCGGCGGAAAGTTTTTCGGCCGGGAGACCAAGCGCGTCACCAACCGCCGTGCCGAGCAAAAGGCCAGCAAAGCGGTCCTGCAATTCGATGTTTGGAATGGTCGTTGCCATATCAACTGGGCTTTTTCATCCTGGTGTCTTCGCACACGTCGGCGTAATCGCGGATTTGCTTTGCGCGGCGAAGAAGAGGCCGGCGTAAACCTTTGGGTCAACCAGGACACCGGTTTTCGCTTTTGCCTCCAACCACGCCGCCGCCCCAGCCAGGGGAACCTCGTGAACGACGATGTCCTCATGCGCGACGCCGCCGCCTTTTCCGGCGCGGCGCAAGCCGGAGGCGCGAAAAAGGGTCACGCGCTCGGAAGTGAGTCCCCCGCCGGACGGGCCGGTGATCAACGGCTCGACGCGCGCGGCGGCGTAGCCGGTTTCCTCCAGCAGCTCCCGGCGGGCGGCTTGGGCGTGAGATTCGTCCGCGCCGCCGGGTTCGTCGCCGACAATGCCGGCGGGAAGCTCGATGGTGCGCGCGTGAACCGGAATGCGGTATTGCTCGACGAGGAGAATTCTTTGCTCGGGTGTCACGGCGAGGATGATGACGGCGTTGGCGGCGTTGACGCGGTTGACGTATTCCCAACGGGCTTCCTGGATCAAGGTCAGGAACTTGCCGGCGTGGAGGATGGTTTGGATGGGTAGTTTCATTTGATTTTCAAGAGATCGGAGCTTTGCACGGCGGGAATGCCCGCGCGATTCATTTGGGCGACGGCATTGCGCACATCGTCGGGCCGGAGATTGACGCCGCGGCTGGCGTCCTGGATAAAACTCGTTTTGAAACCGAACTGAGCGGCGTCGAGGGCGGTAAATTTGACGCAGTAGTCCGTCGCCAGACCGCACACAAAAACTTCCGCGACCCCTTTTGCCTTGAGCCACTCGCCCAGCCCCGTGGATTTGCGGTGGCCGTTGTCGAAGAGGCCGCTGTAGCTGTCAACGCCCGCGTCCGTGCCTTTGGGGAAGATTTTGGCGATTCGCTCCCGCCGCAACGCGGAGGCGAGTTGCGCGCCGGAGGTTCCTTGAACGCAATGCGCCGGCCAGAGGGTCTGGGGCAGACCTTGCAGAACAATTTGATCAAACACGTTTTTGCCCGGATGATTGGCGGCGAAGCTGCCGTGGTTTGAGGGATGCCAGTCCTGCGTGGCGACGACGAGCGGGAAGAGCGATTGCAGGCGGTTGGCGACGGGAATGACCTTGTCGCCATCCGGCACGGCGAGCGCGCCGCCGGGGAGGAAGTCGTTTTGAATGTCAACCAGGATGAGTGCTTTCATAGAGTCTCCAATGCCAGGGCTGTCTTGTATGCGGCGAGCACTTCTTCCGTAAAACAGGCGAAAACAACACGCTCAAGGGCGTCCAGGGTTCTCAGAGCGGCGCGGGTTTCTCGCAGGGCGATCCGGGCGGCGTCGGGAATTGGATAGCCATAGACGCCACAACTGATGGCGGGGAAGGCGATTGTTTTGAGCGCATGCGCATGGGCGAGATCAAAGCAGGCGCGGTAGCAGGATGCGAGCAGATCCGGCTCCCGGCTTTTGCCGTCCTGCCAGACCGGACCGACCGTGTGGATGATGAACTTTGCGGGGAGATTATGGCCGCGTGTGATTTTGGCGCCGCCGGTGTGACAGCCCCCCAACGCGCGGCACTCCGCCAGCAACTGCGGACCGGCGGCGCGATGGATCGCGCCATCCACGCCGCCGCCGCCGAGCAGGGAGGTGTTTGCCGCGTTGACGATGGCGTCCACGCGAAGTTTGGTGATGTCCGTCCGAGTCAGTTCGATTCGTTCATCGGTTTCCATTATGGTCTCATTCTATGAGCAGACCTTTCCGTTCGGCGATGCCGATTATGGCGCGGGTCCCGGAATTAAACTCCAAAAAGTCGTTTTCGATTCCGTCGCTGAAAATCACGCCGTTCTCGGCCATGCGCGATTCGAGGATCAGCGGCGTTTCGGAGGTGACCCGGCCGAAGACCAGCGACGCGCCCGTCGTCTTCGTGGGGAATGGTTCGCGCACGGTGTAGAAGAGGTAGTTCGCGTCCCAGGCGAATTCGGTCTTCACGTTCAAGCGGACCTTTGCGCGACCCCCGGTTTTTGGGCTTGCGGAAGCGAACAGGTCTTCGGTCGTCTGCCGCGCGAGAATCGAGCCGGCCGACTGGGTGATGGTGGCCGCCCCGGTGAGCAGGCTTTTGAGCCAGCCGGTCGAGCCAAAGCCGGTGGAGACAATGACCCCGCTGGAGGACTGTGTCTCGCTCACCCCGCCGCTGCGGATGAGATAGCGGGCGGAGCAGTGGGTCTTGGGGCCGATGAACAAATCATTCACGCCGTACAGGGTCTGGCCGTTGTTGAGGGCGGCCTTCGCCATGGTCACGGATTTCGCGGGCCGCTTTCGCAGGACGACCTCCGGCATCAGTTTCGACAGGTCGCCCACCCGGAAGGGCAACAAGCGGCCATCCCATCGCACCGGATCGGGATTGACGCCGACGACCGGCTGGCCGTTGAGATACTTGAGTGTGTTGGCGACCAAACCGTCCTGGCCCAGCGCGACCACGGTGTCTTGCGGCGCGAAAACGAAGCTCGGCAGGAATCCACGGTCCACTGTCTGCACGCGGGCAACCTGGGCGAGGGCGGCCTGGGTTTCGCGGAGCGCGCGATGATAGGTCTGGTCCTCACGGAGATAATCGGTGAAGTCGGCGCCCTGGTGCTCGATGTAGAAGCGGGCCTGGCTGACGGTGTTGAACCGGATGACCAGTTCGGCCAGGCGGGTCGGGCGGGTGACAAGGACGATTTTGTTGTCGGTCAGGCGTTGCATTCAACCATATACAATTAGTGAAGTTTGATTCAGTGAATCAGTGAGTTGCCCAATTCACTGACTCACTGATTCATTTATTCACTCATTTCTTCATCAGTTCTCTTAGCAGGTCGGGCGAAATGTTGAGCTGGCCGATTTTTTCCGCTTTCCCGGCCAGTTCCTGGAAGGCGAACGCGATCAGTTGCTCCGGTTTCATGCCGGTGGTGGCGAGGGCCTGGAGGATCTTGGGGTCCGCGGCGCCCAACGCTTTCATGGTGGTCGAGACACCGTAGGCGCGGGCGTCCGCCTCGGCCTTGGCGTTCTGGGCGGCGAGTGCGACCAGATTTTTGCGCCGGTCCTCCATGCCGATGTTGGCTTCGAGCGCCTCCTTCTGCTGGATGTGCCTCTTCTCCTGCACGGCCCGGTCGGCCTCCATCTGGGTTTCGCGGATCTGGCGCTTCTTGTTCTCGACGGCGATCTCGGTGTTCAACTCGTTCTCTTTGATCGCGCGCTCCTGTTCGACAGCCGAATTGCGCCGGGCATAGACGGCTTCGTCCGCCTCGCGGAAAAGCTTTTCGCGGGTCTCGGCCTCCAGGGCGCGGGCGGTCTCCGGCGTGGGCTTGATGGCCAGAATCGAAAGACCGAGGACCTCCAGGCCCAGGGCGGTGATCTCCTCCGCGCCGACCAGCCGCCCCTTCACCGCTTTGACCAGATCATCCGAGGCACGGATGGCTTCGCGCAAGGGGAGTTTCTGGAGTTCGGCCCTGGCGAGCACGTTGATGACATGGATGACGCGCTCGGGAAGTTTCTCCGGATCCTCCGAGGCATAGGACTCGCCGTCGGGCGCCAGGGTGTAATTCAGCAGGGCGGCCAGGCGCTTGGGATCGCCGACGCGGTAGGTGACCTGGCCCTGAATGGTCACGGCCTGGAAATCGGCCGTCGTCTCCTGGAAAATGAACGGCGTGTCCGTGCTCGCCACGGGCACGGCCACCAGCGAGGTGGTTGGCGCGCAGTAAAAGAAGGAAAGCCCCAGCCCCTCGCGGACGACGCGACCGGCGCGATATTGGAGGAGGTAGGTGGTGGGCTGGACTTTGATGAAGTTGAATCCAAACATAAGTAAAACAGGGTTGAGGTTTGAATCAGTGAATCAGTGAGTGGCCGGCAGACGACCTGCGTTGTGTCTCGCCGTGTTCAGGGACGTTGAGAAGATGCGGAGGAGTTCGTCAGACTCGGCCTTGAGCGGCTCAACCAGACGCTTCGCGCAAATTTCAGTCTCTTCAAGCAGCTCCAGCCAAAGGAGCGTCTCATCGGTTTCTTCCACGACTGTGCCCATCTTGGAAATGAAATCGGCATCCGACTTGGCGCGGCAAACGGCACGGTAGTTGGCCGCAATCGAGGTCCCCGAACGCAGCAACTGCCGTCCCACAACTCGCGCCTCGTCGGTCTTGGGCAATGTCCCAAAAAACTTCACGATTTGAACTGCGAACGTTTTGGTCCGCCGCTGCATCTTTGTCGCAAATTCCAGATTGTTCATTGGTTTCCTTTCTTCTCGCTCATTGTTTCACTGATTCACTGACTCACAACTCAAAGAGGAGTCCTCTCCGTTTAAGTTTTTCGTATTTGTCCGCGTCGAAGCGGAACAATTGCGCGGGGCGATGGGGGCCGGCCATGCGGGTTTCCTTGAGCGGCGCCAGCAGGCCGAAGGCCAGGACTTTCTTGCGGAAATTTCGCTTGTCCAACTCCGTCTCCAAAACGGCCTCGTAAAGGTGCTGGAGTTCGGACAGGGTGAATTTCGGCGGCAACAACTCGAACCCGATGGGTTGGTAGCGCACCTTGCCCTTGAGCCGGGCCAGGGCCGTAGCCAGAATGTCCGCGTGGTCGAAGGCCAGCTTCGGCGGATTTGAAATTGGGAACCACCGGGCGTTGGCGGCATCCGTGGCGGCCCTGGCGCGGTGGTCGGAGAGCTTGACCAGGGCGTAATGGGCGACGCTGACCACGCGCTCGCGCGGGTCGCGGCGCAGCGCGCCGAAAGTGCAAAGCTGCTCCAGAAAGACGTTTTTGAGGCCGGTTTCCTCCGCCAGTTCGCGGCGCGCGGCGTCATCAATGGTCTCCTCCACGCGCACGAAGCCGCCGGGAAGCGCCCACCGGCCTTTGAACGGCTCCAGCGCCCGCTGGATGAGGAGGACCTTGAGTTGGGCGCATCTTGGCGCAGCCACCATTGGAGGGAACGAACCCCTCTCCCTGGCCCTCTCCCCGCTCCGCGGGGCGAGGGAATTGCCAAATCGCATTTTGTTCGTACGAACATGCGCCCCCTCTAGTTCGCCATCGTCGAAGCCGAAGACCACGCAGTCCACAGTCAGCGCCGCGCGGGGATATTGGTATGTGCATGGCATAACAGTCGTTAGCTTATTGCTGTGTATTCTTCAATCACCTCAATCAACCCCACGATGTTCCGATTCAATTCAGGCAAGTCTTCTGCCGGAATCCACAATTCCTGGTGGATTGAAGTTCCGACCTTCTGCACGGCATAGCGGGCTGCAAACTCCTTTCGCACAGCAAACCGGGTTACGTAACCGGCTCCGCTGTCCCTTACGTTCCAATCCCTCGCGATTTGGCGAGCATACTCCTCGTTGAGCACGGGATAAAATATGGCCTGCTGCGGCAGGCGTGGCGGGAATGCGCGATTGCCACTGGCCCGAATCAGCGCCAGCTCCTTCGGGCCGACCGGGCGATAGAGAATGGTTGTTTCGATGTTCATTTTGCTCATTTTTCTCTCTGCATGGCGCCAACATAGTGTAAGTAAAACACTATGTCAAGGGGTAATTGGAAATATTTTTGTTGCCCGCAAACGGGCGGATTTTGACCCTGCGCGATTGAGGGAAGGTGCCCCTCTCCCTGACCCTCTCCCCACTGCGTGGGGCGAGGGAAATGTCACGGCTCGGCGGGAGCCTCGCCCGTGTTCGCAGTGAAGAGCTATGGGGTGGGGGAGCCGGTGGAGGCCCAGCGGACAAGTTTCTCCGGCAACGGGGGGGTGGCGCCGGCGCGGGAACAGACGTGGCGCGCGACTTGGCCGGCCAGGGCGTTGATCTCGTCGAGGTCCATTTTTCGGAGAAGGCCCATCACAAAGGAGGCCGCGAAGGCGTCGCCCGCGCCGACGGTGTCAACAACCTCAGTCGGCTCGCCGGGGCGGTCGGACCAGCGGCCCGCCTGGAAGAGGAGGCTGCCATCGGGGCCGCGCGTGAGCGCGACCGCCTGCAAATCATATTTTTGCGCCAGCGATTCGATCTGGCGCCGGATGGAGCCCTTGAGGCCGAGCAGGTCCGCCAAGATCGCCAGTTCGCCGTCGTTGACTTTGAGCACATTGGCGAGTTGGAGGGATTGTTGGACCAGTTGGCGGGAGAAATAGTGCTGCCGCAAATTGGCGTCGAAGACGCGCAGGGCGCGCGGCGGGGCGGCGGCGGCCAGTTGTTGAATGGTGGCGCGGGCCGGCTCGCAACGCTGGGCCAGGCTGCCGAAACAAACCGCGTCCGCATCGCGCACGGCCAGAAGCGCGGCCGGGGTGACGGCCAAGCGGTCCCACGCGACATTTTCGTGAATGGTGAAAGTCGGAACCCCATCCCCGGCAAGGGAAACGGTCACGGTGCTTGTGGGCGCGTGGTCATCCACTTGCATGGTGTCGGGGGTCATGCCGTGCGCCTGGTATCGCCGGAGAATCTGACGACCCAGATCGTCATTGCCGACGCGCGTGACGGCCCAGGCGCGCGCCCCCAGCGCGCGGGCCTGCCAGGCAAAGTTGGCGGGCGCGCCGCCCATTTGCGCCCCGGTCGGGAACATGTCCCAGAGCACCTCGCCGATTCCGACTATTTTGAAGCTCATGTTGGATCTCAGGCGACGCCGAGTTGTTTTTGCATTTGCTCCAGCGGCACGCCTTTGGTTTCGGGAACCCAGAATTTGACCCAGAGAAGCTGCAGGACCATCATGCCGCAGAAAAAGGAGAAGACGCAGCCCGGCGGAAAGGCCTTGACCATTCCGGGGAAATAGGTGGTGAGCAGCGCGGCGAAAATCCAGTGGGTGAAACAGCCCAGGGCCTGGCCTTGCGCGCGATGGCGATTGGGAAAGATCTCGGAGATGAAGACCCAGATCACCGCCCCCTGGCCGACGGCGTGGGCGGCGATAAAAGCAAAGATGCAAAAGGGCACAATTCTGTAATGCCCCGTGAAGAACGCCCCGGCCACCAGGCCCAGGGAGACGATGTAGCCAAAAGAGCCGATCACCAGCAAGGTGCGCCGGCCCAGCCGGTCAATGAGCCAGAGGCCGACAAAGGTGAAAATGAAATTGGTCACGCCGATGCCCACCGATTGAAGCAGCGCCGCCCGCTCGCCCAGCCCCGTCAACTGGAAAATGCGCGGCGCGAAGTAAAGAACCGCGTTGATGCCGGACATTTGGTTGAAGAAGGCGATGAGAATGGCGAGCAGGATCGGGATCCGCAGCCGCCAGGTCCAGAAACGCGCCGCGGAGGATTGGTCGGACTGCGCGGACAGGATGGCCCGCGCCTCGGCTTGAATGTCGGACTTGGAATTGCCTGGATTGATGAGTTGAAGGACTTTTTCGCCCGCCGCGAGGTCGTTTCTTTTGCAGAGGAGCCACCGGGGGCTTTCGGGAAGGCGCAGGCAGAGCAGGGCATAGAGGAGCGAGGGGAAGGCGGCCACGCCGAGCATCCAGCGCCAGGCGTTCTCGCCAAGCCCGGCCAGCAGCGCGTTGGAGACGTAGGCGACAAGGATGCCGAAGACGATGTTGAACTGAAACATCCCGGCCAGACGGCCCCGATGCCGGGGGGGGGCGATTTCCGAGATGTAAAGCGGGGCCGCGACGGTGGAGGCGCCAATGCCCAAACCGCCGATGACGCGCGCGAGGATGAACCAATAGACATTGGTGGCGAGGCCCGAACCAAGCGCGCCGACAAAGTAAAGGACGCCGATGAGGAGCAGCGCGGCCCTGCGCCCGAAGCGGTCCGCGGGCCAGCCGCCCAAGAGCGCGCCCGCGACGGTGCCGTAGAGGGCGGAAGCCATCGCAACCCCGTGCATCGCGTCGCCCAGCCCCCAGAGCGCCTGGATTTTTTGTTCGGCGCCGGAGATGACCACTGTGTCAAAACCAAAAAGAAATCCCGCGAGAGCGGAGGAGAGAGACCAGAAAAAAACGCGGGCGCTCATGTTGTTGGCGGACGATAATAAGTTTTGCTTGCAAAGGCACGCGGAATTTCGCAGGTTTGCGGCCAATTAAGCCGACGTGGGCGCTCCGACCGGGCGGGGACGATGATTCGTCGGGAGGCGCGGGGTCGCAAGACCGCGCGGACTTCCCACCCCGCCCGCCGGGCGGCGACGCCACGTGACGTATATGAACTTACAAACGCTCCCCATTTTTCTGGCCTTTTTCCTGATGGGCCTGGCCGACGCGATGGGCCCAAATTCCGACGCGATCAAGAACGCCTACAACTTGAACAATGTGAGTTCGACGCTGGTGTCCTTCGCTGTGTTCATCGCGTTTGCGGTGTGCAGCGTTCCCGGCGGGCTGTTGTCGGCGCGGATCGGGAAGAAGAAATTGCTGCTGCTGGGCCTGGGGATCAACGCGGCGGCTCTGGTGATCCCGTCCCTGATGGCGCCGGCCTTCCCGGTTTTGCTGGTTTGCATTTTCCTGCTGGGGATCGGCACGACGTTTCTGCAAGTGGCGGGAAATCCGATCATGCGCGACATCAGCCCGCCCGGGGCCTACAGCCGCAATCTTGCGTTTGCCCAGGGCATCAAGGGAGTCGGCAGCACCGCCTCCACTTACATCGTCCTTTCCATAGCGGGCTTGGCCTTTTTCAAGAGCATGGACTGGCGCGCGGCGTTTCCGCTGTTCTGCGTGCTGATGTTGCTGGCGCTGGGGACGGTGGCCATGTTGAAGGTGGAGGAAACGAAGGTGGCGGAGCCGCCTGGAATTGGCAGCTCGCTGGCGTTGCTCCGCCAGCCGGTTTTCGCGATGGCCGTCGTCGGCATTTTCCTTTATGTGGGCGCGGAAGTTTGCATGACCCGGTTCCTCAAACCCACTCTGCGCGACATGGGACTGAATGACCAGGCGGCCAACACATACGGCCCGACTTTTTTCCTGGGCGCCCTGACTGTGGGTCGGCTGGTGGCGGGCAGCGTGAATGTCCG
>JBEKAN010000059.1:0-15276 GCA_050015895.1 Verrucomicrobiota bacterium | reverse complement strand
GGTCGCAGACCGCTGATGGGAATATTCAAGATTTTTTTCTGGCTGGCCGGCGTGGTGGAATGCGCGTCCACGACGTAATAATCGGCCCGACTGCCGGTCGCCACGACCTGTCCGTCCTGATCCTTGACGCTCAAATTGTTGACAAAAATTGCCTCGCTCAACGGATCGAACTCAAATTGCATCGTGCTGCATGCCGCGATGACGCTGGAATCCAGCACTTGGATGGAGCAATAATCGGTCCGCTTGAATTCCTTTTTAGGGGTGAAGGAAATGGCAGTGATGTCCTTCAAGTATCGCGCTCCATAGTCCTTGGTATAGGAGGGCGGCGCGGCGGGCGGGGTGGCGCTGAGCAGTTTGTCGGGGACGGACACCGCGACGATGGCGTCTTGCAACGCGCTGTTGCTTCCCTCCCCGAGCATGCCCGAAACCAGGTCGAGGTAGCTCTTGGCCTTGGCGCTGGCTGGATCTTCTTTCAGCGCCGTCTCAAACGTGGCTTTGGCTTCGCGATACCGTTTCAGCCCGAATTCACAGCAGCCCTTCAAATAAAGAGCGCCCGCCGTGTCGCTTTTGGAGTCAATGAGTTGCTGGCAAATCCCCGCCGCGTCCGAATAGAGCCCGGCCTGGCAGTAGGCGTCCGCCAGGGAGAGCGACAATTCCACGTTGTAAGGATGCTTGCGGGTCTGCTCCTTGAGCAATTCGATGGCTTTGGGGACGTTCTTTTTCTGCTCATACAACTTCGCCAGGACCAGACCGACCGCGGCCGAGTCGTTTTCCTTCAGATAATTCTCGACCGCCGACAGCGCCAAGTCCTGCTGCCGGGTCTGGTTGAGCAGAATGACGTAGTTGACGAACGAATTCTCATTCCTGAAACCCTCGGCGAACAGCGCGCTGTAATTTGTCAACGCGCTGTCCACCAGTTCGAGTTGGAACTGCAAATCAGCCCGGGCGGCCCGCACCGCCTGATTTGCGGCCAGCAGTGATGGATTGCTCTCGATAAGATCCAACGCATCCCGCCTCTTGCCGGCATTTTCAAGGGCATTGGCGGCGTTGACCAGGTAAACACCCGACTGCGGGTCGAACCCGATCGCGGTCTGAAAACACGCGACGCTTTTTTCAAACTGGCGCTCTTTGTAGTAGAACAACCCCGTGTTGTTGAAAAACAAACCGTGCCGGCGCTTGTCCTGCTGGCTGAATTGTTGTGCGAGGTTCGAAGGCGGAGCCGGCTGTTCTGGAAATTCCACCCGCGCCAGCGCCTCCTCCAAAATCGCCCCGTCGTCCTTTCGCAGCGGCTCGTAATAGGCTCCGAGCAAATAAGCCCACTGCTCATCCTTGAGCACTCTGACCCGGTAAACCAGCCTGCCTTGCGTGCCGGGTCGGTCATAACCGAATTCGACGCCCGACAATTTCCCCTGGACGACGGGTTTCTCATCGTGAACATCCGGGCCGGGATAGGCTAGGGCGATGGCGTCGCACAACGCCTGCGTCGCCGCTTCGGCCTGTGGATCCTGGCCCATCAAGCAAACCGGGATCACAAAGAGTCCCACGTTTTTGTATTCATCCCAGGCGGCAAACTCCGCCGCCGGGATGTCCTTGGCGGTCAGTGGCGATGGTCTCCATCCCGATCCGCCCATTTTTACGCCGTAGCCAAAAAGGTCGGAATGGAAATCAGCGGCTCCATTCCCGGCTCCGGACACCTGGCGCTGGAAATCAAGCAGGGTGAAGGAGGAATATAATTCCTCGCTCATGACCCGCACGGCCGCCGCGTCATCAAAACTGCCCCAGGCGACGATCTGGTAAACGTAACCGTTCGTGGCGCATATCCAGTGGCGGAAAAGCGTGCGATAGGCCCGAGTTTGGGCGTCTGTCTCCATGAGCACTCCGTCCAACCCCTGTCGGCGCATCGGAATCTCTTTCAATTCTTGTGAAGTTACTGTGGCGCTGCGCAAGTTGGCCTTGGCAATCTCGACTATGCTTTCGCTCGTCAGGGCGGGGTTCATCGCGGCTTTTTCAGCGATGATCATGAAGAAAACCTGCGGCTGTGTCCGCGTGAAGGCGACTGCGGCGCTTTTGTTGATCTTTTTGGCGTCCAACTGCACCCACGGCTTGCCCGGCGAGCGGATTTTGAAATTCAAATCATCGAAGACCAGCCATTGGCCCGCCGCCGGCTGGTTGGCCTGCGCTGCCCGCCCATTGGCGCTCAGACCGGCTTGCAAAGCCCGAACGAAGCCAAATAGTGTGAGACACAGGAAGCAGAAAGCCAGGCTGAGGGTCCAAATCGCCTGCGCGCGTCCCTGAGTGTATCTTCCATTTGCCGTCCTATATTCCACCAATCCGACTATGGCCAGCACCACGGTGGCGATGATCACCAACAGCGTTGCAAATCCACCCAACACCGCCAGGACGCGAAGCGCCGGCGAAAGCTGTCCCACAACCGTCCCAATCAGACTTGCAACCCCGAGCGAGCACAAAAGCACCCCGAGCGAGAGGGCGCATTTGGTGTTGGCTGCGGGTCGCCGCGCAATCGAAAAACACTTCCCAGCCAGGGCCGCCAAGAGCACATAGGCCAGAATCCGTCCGGCGACTTGGCCGGCGTGGTAACCCGCGTCGAATGGCGCGGACCCCGGAGTGAGAAACTGGTTTGTCTCAATCATGAGGCGCGTTCAACCCGCTCGTTTGGTCAGGAATCGGTGGTGTCATGGTCATCCTCGGCATTGATAATTAGTCGCCGTACCGCTCTGCCTTGGATCATTGAATGCTGAAATCGGTGTGCGCGACAAGTCTTAAAACGGGGTAGGACGGAGGATCGGGGCGATGTCTCTGATTTGGAGGGACTTGCGTCGGAATTCATGTCTCCTTTTTCAATCTCCGCTTGGAATTTTGCTTCTTTGGCGTAAGTTGATGGAATGTCCTCATTGCGAAATTCCTGAGACATGGCAATCGAATTCATCAGAATCGGCGGCGCGCGCCAGCACAACCTCAAGAACCTGACGCTCTCCATCCCGCGCGGCAAGCTGGTCGTCATCACCGGCCTGAGCGGGTCGGGCAAATCGTCGCTGGCGTTCGACACCATCTACGCCGAGGGCCAGCGCAAGTATGTGGAATCCCTGTCCGCCTACGCCCGGCAGTTTCTCGACCAGATGGAGAAGCCCGACGTGGATTTCATAGAGGGCCTTTCCCCGGCCATCGCCATCGAGCAGCGGGCCTCCGGCGCCAACCCGCGCTCCATCATCGCCACCACGACCGAGATTTATGATTATCTGCGCCTGATGTTCGCCAATGTCGGCCAGCCCTACTGCCCGGTCAGCGGCCAGCCCATCACCCACCAGACCACCAGCGACATCGTGGATAAAATCCTGGCCCTCCCGCCCAAGACGCGCGTGATGCTGCTGGCCCCGGTGGTGGCCGGCCAGAAGGGGGAGTTCCGCGATGTCATCGAGCGGCTGGCGCGCGAGGGTTTCGTGCGCGCGCGGGTGGACGGCCAGTTCGTCGAACTGGGGAGCAACCTGCGGATCAAGCTCGAACCCAAGCAACGCCACACCATCGAGGTCATCGTGGACCGCCTGGTGATGGACGAGAAAATTCGCGTGCGCCTGAGCGATTCCGTCGAAACGGCGCTCAAATGGGGCGAAGGACGGCTGTTGCTTCTGCGGCAGCCGCCGGACGCCGGGTCGTCCGACGGCTGGGCTGAGTCGCTCCATTCCAACCGCCATTACAGCCCGGCCACCGGCCTGAGCTTCGAGACGCCGACGCCCAAACATTTTTCCTTCAACTCGCCAGCCGGGGCCTGTCCGACTTGCCACGGTCTGGGCCAAAAAATGGTGTTCGACGAGCGGTTGGTGGCGCCCGACGTCGAAAAATCGCTGGAAAAGGGCGCGGTGCTGCCCTGGCGGCGAGGCGGCAAGCGGATGATGGTGTATTACAAAAGCCTGCTGCGCGGCATGGCCCAGCAATTCGGCCAGAGCCAGGAAACGGCCTGGAAGGATTTGCCGGAGGATTTCAGGCAGAAGCTGCTCCACGGCACCGGCGAGGAAAATGTGGAATTCACTTTTTGGCGCGCCGGCAACCCGCGCAAAGTCCGGCAGCCCTTCGAGGGGGTCATCCCCAATCTCCAGCGCCTTTACACCGAAAGCGAAAGCGAGTTCACCCGCAACCGCCTCAAGGGCTTCATGAACCCCCAGCCCTGCGACGCCTGCGGCGGACGGCGCCTGAAGCCGGAAATCCTGGCGGTGCGGCTGGGAAACGGCGCGCCCGCCGCCGGCGCCGCTCCGGCCCTGCCCGGCCTTTCGATCATGGACGTGTGCGGTCTGTCCATCGAGCGGGCGGACGATTTTTTCGCAACCTTGCAGTTGACAGAATTCCAACAGAAGATCGCGGCGGAATTGACCAAGGAAATCCGCGCCCGGCTGGGCTTCCTGAAAAACGTCGGGCTGGGCTACCTGACCCTGGATCGGGAAAGCGGCACCTTGAGCGGCGGCGAGGCCCAGCGCATCCGTCTGGCCACGCAAATCGGCGCGGGCCTGGTCGGCGTCCTCTACATCCTGGACGAGCCGAGCATCGGGCTGCACCAGCGGGACAACGCGCGGCTGCTCCAATCGCTGGAGGGCCTGCGCGATCTGGGCAATTCGGTCCTGGTCGTCGAGCACGACGAGGAGACCATTCGCCGGGCGGATTACATCCTGGACCTCGGCCCCGGCGCCGGGGTGCGGGGCGGCGAATTGGTGGCGGCGGGAACCGTGGCCGACATTGAGGCCAATCCCCATTCCCTGACCGGACAATATCTCAAGGGCGAACTGAAAATCACCCCGCCGAAACACCGCGTCAAACCCGCGCCGCACCACGGCTGGATCGAAATCCTGGGCGCGCGGGAAAACAATTTGAAGGACATTGACGTGCGCGTTCCCCTGGGCGCCCTGACGGCGGTGACCGGGGTGAGCGGATCGGGAAAGAGCACGCTGGTGGATGACATTTTGCGCCGCGCGCTCTTCCGCAAATTCTACGGCTCCAAGGAGCAGCCGGGCCGGCACCGGCTCATTCGCGGATTCGAGACCCTGGACAAGGTGATCGTGATAGACCAGACCCCCATTGGCCGCACCCCGCGCAGCAATCCCTCCACTTACACCGGCATGTTCAACCAGATTCGAGATCTTTTCGCGAAGCTGCCCACCGCCAAAATCCGCGGCTACCAGGCCGGCCGCTTCAGCTTCAACGTCAAGGGCGGACGCTGCGAGAAATGCCAGGGCGACGGCTTGATCAAGATCGAAATGCACTTCCTGCCGCCCGTCTATGTCACGTGCGAATCGTGCCACGGCCGCCGCTACAACCGCGAAACCCTGGAAATTCATTTCAAAGGCATGAACATCGCCGACGTTCTGGACATGACGGTGGACGAGGCGGTCACCTTCTTTCGCGCCGTGCCCAAGATTTATGATCCGTGCCTGACTCTGGCCGAAGTGGGGCTGGGCTATGTGCGGCTGGGCCAGTCGGCCACCACCCTGAGCGGCGGCGAGGCCCAGCGCATCAAGCTGGCCGCCGAACTGAGCCGCAAACAAACCGGCCAGACCCTTTACATCCTGGACGAGCCGACCACCGGCCTGCATTTCCATGACGTCGCCAAGCTGCTGGACGTCCTTTTCAAATTGCGCAATTCGGGCAACACCCTTCTGGTCATTGAGCACAACCTGGACGTCATCAAGACCGCCGACTGGATCATAGACCTGGGACCCGAGGGCGGGGAGGGGGGGGGCCGGGTGGTCGCGGAAGGCCCGCCGGAGAAAATCGCGCGCACCCCCGGCAGCCACACCGGCCAGTACCTCAGCCGCCTCCTCTTTGGGCCGGGAAAATCTTAGCTTGCCGATTTTCTTCCACCGGGAGCTTGATTGGCGAAGGCCCCCGCCATAATCTCATCCCATGTCCGCCGCGAGCATCACAACAAAACCGCCGTCCTGTGGCGCATTCCGCCAGGCAAATCCGGGCAAACCGCCCATCCACCCGCCAGTCCCATGAACATGCTGAAAAAAATTCTCCTTTCCGCCGCCCTGCTGCTCTTTTCCCACTCCGTCCTGGCCCTGGACCGGACGAATGAGGTGTTCAAGATTTTCCAGTTCCCGCCGAACATGATCCCCACCATTGACGGCAAGACCAATGATTGGAACATCGTCCCCGAGTCTTACGTCATCGGCGCGGACCAAATGGTGGATGACATGCACGGCCGCGCCTTCGACCCCAGACATTTCAACGCGCGGGTCCGGGTCGGCTGGGTCAAGGGTCTCAACCGCCTCTATTTTCTTTACGAGGCGGACAAGGACTATTGGGATTTTTCCCTCCCCGATTTGCACAACGACACCTTCGAAGTGGTGGTCAACGGCGACCTGTCCGGCGGCCCGTTGATCGCCACTATGGCCACCAATAGGGGGGTCATGGGCGTCTGGGAGACTTTTATGACCCTGCAAAACGCCCACGCGCAGAACTACCACATCTTCACCCCGGCGGAGGGCAAGGATTGGTGCATGTTCTGGGGCCCCCAACAATGGGCCAAAGAGCTGCCCTACGCCAACCACGCCTGCTCCTACAACTTCCGGCCCGGCCAGCCGGGGCATCTGGTCTTGGAATTCTGGATCACCCCCTTCGACTACGCTGGCGCCGAAGGCCCCAAACGCGCTGTCGAATCGGTCCTCAAGGAGAACAAGATCATCGGCCTCTCCTGGTGCGTGATTGATTACAAGGATGTCAATTCAGGCAGCACCAACTACGCGTTTTGGAACCTCTCCCGCCATCACTACGTCTATGGCAACGCCGATTTCCTCTGCCAGTTCAAACTCATGCCGCTGGAGCCGCAGTTCCTGCCCACGCTCGAAGCCAAGTGGACCTTTTCCATCGTGGACATGGACCGCCGTCTGGTCGCCTTCCAGGACCAATCCATCGGTGAGGTCGCCTCCTGGAAGTGGGAGTTTGGCGACGGCGAAACCTCCACCGAGCCAAACCCCATCCACGCCTACCATCGGCCCGGCGCGGAAGTCGTCGTGCTGACGGTGACTGACCGGTTCGGCGCCACAAACCGCTTCTCCCGGGTTTGGGACGTGACCTTGAAATGATCGTCAACTACTAATTCCCAATGATCGTCAACTATTAATTCCAACACCATGAATATGCTAAAAAAAATCCTCCTCCCCGCCGCCCTGCTGCTCTTTTCCCATTCCCTCCTGGCCTTGGACCGGACGAATGAGACGTTCAAGATTTTTCAATTCCCCCTGAACATGATCCCCACCATTGACGGCAAGACCAATGATTGGGACATCGTCCCCGAGTCTTATGTCTATGGCTCCGACCAATTGGTGGACGACCAGAACCACCAGACCAACAACCCCAAGCACCTCAGCGCGCGGGTCCGCGTCGGCTGGGTCAAGGGTCTCAACCGCCTCTATTTTCTTTACGAGGCGGACAAGGATTATTGGGATTTTTCCAGGGCCGACCTGCACAACGACATTTTTGAGATCGTGGTGGACGGCGACCTGTCCGGCGGCCCGTTCGAGTATGAGTTTCTGACCAATCGCGACATGTTCGGCAGCCGATGGGACGCCTATCTGGCCCTGCAAAACGCCCACGCCCAAAACTACCACATCTTCACCCCGGCCGAGGGCAAGGATTGGTGCATGTTCTGGGGGCCCCAACAATGGGTCAAGGACATGCCCTACGCCAACCACGCCTATAACTACAACTTCCGGCCCGGCCAGTCGGGGCATCTGGTCTTGGAATTCTGGATGACCCCATTCGATTACGCCGGCATGGACCCCAAACGCGCGGTGGAATCCGTCCTCACCGAAAACAAAATCATCGGCCTTTCCTGGGCCGTGCTGGATTACAACGACCCGAGTTCGCGCACCTACAGCGGATTTTGGAACCTCTCCCGCCACCACACGTTCTTTGGCAACGCCGATTATCTCTGCCCCTTCAAACTCATGCCGCTGGAGCCGCAATTCCTCAAAACGCTGGACGCCAAGTGGACTTTCACCATCGCGGACATGGACCAGCGTCTGGTGGTGTTCAAGGACCAATCCATCGGCAAAATCGCCTCTTGGAAGTGGGAATTTGGAGACAACGAAACCTCCACCAATCAAAATCCCGTCCACACCTACAAAAGGGCCGGCGCGTTCACTGTCGTCCTCACGGTCACGGGGGAGGATGGCGCCACAAACCGCTTCTCCAGAGTCTGGGACGTGACCTTGAAGTAACCATGAACTCCTCCCGCCTTTGCATGGTCAAGAAGTTTTTTGGCGCTCATAAACTCTCGGGCGCATCTTGCCACCGCCTCCAGTGCGATTTGCCAATTCCCTCTCCCCGCGCAGTGGGGAGAGGGTCAGGGAGTGGGGTTCGTTCCCTCGAATGTGGCTGTGTCAAACTGCGCCCCAAACTCGCCCTCGCCGCGTTCCTTCTCCTCCTGCTGGCCGCGCGCAACGCCCCGGCCGCCGCCAAGGTCTTCAACGTCCTGGATTCCGGCGCGGCGGGCGATGGCGTCGCGCTGGACACCGCCGCCATCCAGCGGACCATTGACGCGGCGGCGCGGGCGGGCGGCGGCGCGCAAGTGTTGTTGCCGGGCGGCCGCAGCTACCTGGTCAGCACCCTCCAACTGCGCGGCGGGATTGATTTTCATCTCGATGGCCAGTTGCTCATCAGCACCAACCGCGCCGACTATCAGGGCGAGGGCGTCATCACCGCCCTGAACGCCGACCACCTGCAAATCAGCGGCGGCGGGAGCATCAACGGCCGCTCGCTCTCCTTCATGACCCGTTACGACGCGACCGGCGAATGGTGGCTCTTTGCGCCCTGGCGGCCCAAAATGTTCATTCTCACCGGCTGCACGAACCTGGAAATCCGCGACATCACCTTCGGCGACGCGCCCTATTGGGGCCTGCACATGCTGGGCTGCAAAAATGTTCTCGTGGACCATCTGACCGTCACCAACCGCCTGGATGTGCCCAACTGCGACGGCATTGACCCCGACCATTGCCAGGACATGGAAATCCGCAATTGCCACGTCGTCTCCGGCGACGACTGCATCGTGGTGAAGACCTCGCGCCAGAGCCAGGACTACGGCCCCTGCGCCAACATCACCGTGAGCAACTGCGTGCTGGAAACCCAGGATTCCGGCGTCAAGATCGGGACCGAGACGACCAGCGACATCCACGACATCACTTTCGTCCGCTGCCACATCCTCACCAGCAGCCGCGGCCTGACGATTCAACTGCGCGACGAGGGCAGCGTGTACCGGGTGCGGTTCCAGGACATCCAATTTATCTCGCGCTATTATTCCGAGCCGTGGTGGGGCCGGGGCGAGGCCATTTCGCTGACGGCCATTCCGCGCACCCCGGCGACCAAGCTCGGCGCGCTGCACGACATCACCATCCAGAACGTCACCGGGCGCGCGGAGAACAGCGTGCGCATCCAGGGCACCCCGGCCGGCCCCGTCCACGACGTGCTGCTGGACTCCGTGGACGTGACGCTCTCGCGCTGGACCAAGTATCCGGGCGGGTTGTTTGACAACCGTCCGAGCGGGGTGCTGGAGCAAATCGAAACGCACGGCACGCCGGGTTTCAGCATCCGCGACGCCCACGACATCACGCTCAAAAACTGCGCCGTGCGTTGGGACTCGACGACGCCGGACCATTATATCCCGGCTTATTTCAGCAACGCCCTGGAGGCCGACAACACCCACGCCCTGCGCATGACCGGTTTCAAAGGCGAAGCCGCCCATCCCGACCGCGACCAGGCCGTTGTGATCCATTGACAGAGGCCCTGCGTGAGGTGGGGCGCGCACTCCGTGCGCGCCGCAGTAAGGCGCGTTGGACTCTGCCAGCAGGGGTCAGGCAAGGTGAGTCCTCCGCCGGCGAAATTGGAATGCTTGCCCGGGGCCGCGGACGAATAAAAAACGGCGCAGTCCGCGAGGAACCTGCGCCGGTGAATTTCCAAGTGCTTTATTACTGCTTCGCGGCTGTAAAAGCGGCGGGCGTGACTGAGGTGCCGGTGAGTGACTTCCCGTCAGCCGAAACTGTGGCCTTGTAGCTGCTCGTTATGTCAGCGCCGCCACCGCGTCCGGGCCGGGCAACGTCGAACGTAAGCACATTCCCCGCAATTTTGCCGTTGCTAATACTCACCGGGGTCGGAGCAGCAGGAGCTGCGCCAGGGGCTGCAGCCCCGCCGCCGCCGCCACCACCGCCACCACCACGGCGTCCGCGTCCACCACCGAAGGCGGGCGTCGTCAAGGTGCCGGTCACGACACCGGTGGTGACATCCGCTTTCAAAACCAGAACATTGGTTCCGCCAAAGAAGCCGCCACCACCACCGCCGCCACCGCCGCCACCACCACCACCGCCGCCGCCGCCAGCGCCACCACCAAAGCCGCCACCAGGGCCGCCAACGGTCCAAATCCAGGTTCCAGACACGTCCACATTAGGGCTTGCCGCCGCGTGGACCAGACTGACTGCTCCCATCGTAACTACCGTGCAGGCAAGCACTTCCAACAGAGATTTCGTTGTGAATTTCATAATTTTCTAAGGATTGCGTTTCGTTGCCAACTCTCAAGCCCCGCCAAAGAACACACTTGCTGTGCGCGCTTCACGGGTCTTCCTTGAGTTATAGACTATCCTCCCCATCGGCTGGTTACGGGCATTCTCTTTCCGGCGGCCGTTGGGGCGCATCTTGCAACCACCACCAGGCCATATATGCCAATTCCCTCGCCCCGCGCAGCGGGGAGAGGGCCAGGTTATGGCAATTCCATCAAATGGGTGCGAGGAATTCCCTCGCCCCGCGCAGCGGGGAGAGGGCCAGGGAGAGGGGTTCGTTCCTTCCAATGGTGGCAATGCCAAGATGCGTCCCGGCCGCTGTCGTCCAAACTGAAGGAGCCGGGGATTGCGCCTATTGCCCTCCAAAGGGATCCGCCTGGCGATTTCTGAATTGACGCGGACTGCCTGAATTTTCGGGATGTCGGGATTTTTGACATGAGCAAACAGAGTCAACGGAGATTCTTAACCGCGAAGCGTCCGCACCTCCTGGCCGCCATTCAGCGGCATCAGGCCGGTGATTGGGGGCACGTGCCGGAGGAGGCAGCTTGCTGAAAGTCAGGCAAAGACCAAGCGTCCGCGCGGTTCTGGGATTTCCAAGCCGTCGTCTTTCGCGGTCTTGATCCAGAACTTGATGGCCATCACGGCATTATTGATGGCCGCCTGCCGGGTGGGGCCGTGCGCCATGCAGCCGGGCAATTCCGGCACGTCCACCACGTAGGCTTTGTCTTCCGCGCTCCACCAAAGGATCATCTCGTAGTTCAGGTTCATATCAATTTGTAATTTGCCAGGATTCGTCTCACTTGTCGAACTTGGCGTCCCCACCGAGGTCAACGCAGACATGATGTCGTTTTCACCACTATTGCCCTCCAAAGGGATCCGCCTGGCGATTTCTGAATTGACGCGGACTGCCTGAATTTTCGGGATGTCGGGATTTTTTACATGAGCAAACAGAGTCAACGGAGGGGGAAGGAATTCATTCTCTGTGTCCTCTGCTGCCTCCTGTTCAAAAAATACATCCGTTGGTTATCAAGGCGGTGCAAAAGCAGCTTGCCCACAAACTCATCCAACCAGCGATGCACCTCTTCAAATGGCTTGCCCAGCACCTCTGTCGTCTCCGCGCAGTGTTCTGTGAACGAAGCCATAGGAATTCTTAGGTCGCATCTCGATATCGTACATCTATATCCCGTAGTTCATCGTCTTCGTATCCATAATTCAACCCCACGTTCGACCTGAGATAGGTCCAAATGTCTTTCACTTTGAAACTGCTTCGCTTCGACAACTCATTGAACCGCTCGACGGCTGCGATTTCGATGGGAAATTTCTCGTGGCAGGTTTCCACCTCCGATTTAACGCTCTCGCGGTCAACGGCGCCGCCTCCAGCGATAGAGCGCATGATCCGAATATCCTGAATGGCGTCATCGAGTTTGCTCCTATTTGCAATGGCAACGACCGTTAAGAGCCATTTGTTGATCTCCTCCTCAGTCTCCAAAGAGGTGTCGAACGTGTCCTTGGGTATTCGCAGGCGACATGCGATGGCTCGCCGCAACAAGCCTTTGATGTCCTCGGCGAGTTGATCCCTGGCCGGTTTGGGTTTCTGCGCCGATTTGTTCCTTTTCTTTACAGCGGGCCAATGGCGGTCGAGAAAACTCGCTAACTCCGCAAAATCTTTGTCCTTGAGAATGTCGCAACCAGCTTGCTTCGCAATGACAGCAAGATGGAGACCTGTCGCGATGCCGTCCACGAAGCTGCCCTTCTGCTCCTCAGGCCATTCCTCAATTTCGGCTTTTATCTCGTCGATTTGTTTTTTGACATTTTCTGACATGGCATTCAAATTGCTGGCTCGTGCCTGCCTTTCATCTGGTCGGTCGGATGGCGTGGACAAACTGAGACTATTAAACCGGCGATGGTGGATGCCTTGGCCCCGCAATACTTGCACTCATATTTGGATTTTTCGGTGCCCTCATACAAAACGTGCCTGCCTTTGATCCGGTCCGTCGGATGGCGTGGACAAACAGAGGCTGTTAAGCTGCCGATGTTGGATGACTTGAATCCGCAATATTTACAATAGTAATTCATGGGTTAGTATTCGTTAGTGGCGAGCCTGAGGCTAAGCGGGTCCCGGTTTCTTCGGACTGCCACTTTACAATCATCTCTGAATACAATGCTTCATAATGATTGAGCCGTCCGACAACTTCATTCATATCAACAAGACTGTCATCACCACCGAGCCAGTTAAGCGGATCAACAACTGCGATCGTCATAGAAACTCCCTTGCCAAAACGATAGGGTTTCCGGATTTCAGTCTTACCAACACAATGAGCCATGAAAAGTGAGTGGTAATGATTGCGTATTTCACTCTGATTCTCTGTAACGTCACCGACCTTGAAGCATAACAAGCCTTGTTCAATTTGGATATAAGGGCAACAGTCCTTCAGTTCGTGCCAATTGAGGACCGCATTCCAAAATCCCCCTAGAGGAGTTGGGACGTAACCCCAATTTACCACAGGGCGCAGGCTTTCAAGACCTTGATAAAAGCCCTTCCAGTCAGGATCGCCCCACTCCTTGATTGGCTTCTTCAAAAATTGGATTTCTGCATCCTCCAAGTCCTGCAGATGCTCTTTGAAATCGATAAAAATGTGGTTAGTGACGTCCGAAGTATTCAGAATATCTAAAAAAGCGCGTCTCCCGAAGACAGCAAAGCCCTGCTGTTTGATATTCTCCAAAATCGCAGCAGACTCGCTTCCCGTTTTTAGATAGACGCACACAAGTTGGAAACTGTTTTCTGCACACCATGCGGTTGCCCGTTCCCTGTAAGTTTGCAATTGATTGGAGTGTTCCCTTGTGAATGTTTTATCTTCGATTATCAAAAGGTGTTTCTCGTTAATTTCAGCCCAAACGTCTATGTTTTCCCACTGCCTTCCTGCCTTTACGATTGTAATGTCTTGCGGAGGTTTGGTTTGGAGTGACAAAAGCTTAGTCACAAACCGTCTTGCACAGTTATTCAAAAGCGCGTCATGGTTTTGGCATTCTGGTGATGCCCATTGAAGCAACCATGCAATAAAAGCATCTTGGCTCAATTCTTTAGTGGCAAATCCAAATAGATTAGGACGCTTGATAATAGAATTCATAAGACTTTGTTTTTCATTACGTTCATTGACGACGACTTTGTGGCTGTTCTTGCCAACCGACAAGATGTTTTTTAGACAATTTGTCGTGAATGAGTGACGGTTGGCATAGCCGATGCTGGCGTTTAGAATCAGTGAGTGAATTGTTTCGGCACCAACCCGACCATTCGAAGCAACTCGGATGGCGCCTTTGCGCCCACATATTTCATCATCGCCAGCAGGACTCTTCCGGCGGCTTCGGCGTCGGACTGGGCGCGGTGGTGGTTGAATTTGTGGCCGATGTGCGCAGCCAGGGTGCTGAGCTTGTGGTCTGTCAGGTCCGGCCAGACTCGCCGGGCAAGATTACAGGTACAAACATAATCAAACTCGGGTTTGGGCAGGCTGAAATGATCCAAGGTCGCGGCCAGATGGTCGAGGTCGAATGCGGCAAAATGCGCAATCACGAGGTCGGCGCGGGTCAGCCTGGACAGCAATTCCGGCGCAATGGCGGGAAATTCCGGGGCATCCAGAACATCCAGATGCGTCAAGCCGTGAATCTCAATGAAGTCTTCTCGAAACCAACCTTTCCCTTTCGGTGGCCGCACGAGCCAATATGGCGCCTCCGTCAGCTTGCCATCCTCAAAGACGGCAAGCCCGGCGGCGCAGATGCTCACGCGCGAGCGATTGGCGGTTTCAAAATCGAGGCTGGTGAAATTCATGGAGTCCGGAAAGCCTTGGGTGGCTATGCTGCTTGAAATCATCGAATGTCATACAGATACAACACAGTTGCCCAGCCAGAAGGGAGAGTTGGAGGTGGCTCCGGCAGTTCTTCGGCATACTTGCAGATCATGAGCAACATGTGATGGGCATGAAAGAACGCTTCGACAATGGGCCGGGTCTGTTTCAGCCACTTGGCGTTGTGAGAGAGATCGAAGTTCTTGCTCGTGCCTTCGGCGACGATTTCGAGGAAAAACGAGTTCAGTTTGAGGTGCGGCGCCAGAGCTTGCAATTCCTCGACGATTTTCAATGTCTTCGTCTGAAGGCGAAAAACCTTGAACGACTGATGGTAGAAGCGATAAATCGGGTCTTCGTAGCCCCAGTGATCCGAGGTGGCCGCCAGGAGGGCCTTCAGCTCGGGCAGCCTGCGTTTGGCCGCTGACAACATTTGGCTGGTCTCCTCCTCGCGCCTTTCCCACGGTTCCATTTTGGCTTTCGCTTTGTCCGAGTCTTGTTGGACGCCAGACAGTGGTTTTTCACGTTTTCCTTTCGAGTGCTCAACGATGCGCGATTTTTTGGTTTTCATATTTTTTGGTTATGCGGCAAACCCGATACGCGGGCGGTTAATTGAATCTGTGTCATGTCCGGCAAACACCTCGGCGAGCGAATAATCCCGCACCACCGGCAGTCTCCGACCGAGACTCTCCGCGAGTCGGACTGCGTCATTATATTGGAGCCGATCAAATACACGATGGCAAATCAGCCGCCCAGGTCGCAGCAGCGCCGGATCAATGTCGGCGGCGGAGCAGTTGATCGTACAGATGAGTTGGAGACGGAGGAAATCCGCGAGCATTCCATCGGAGAGGTTCAGGATCGCGCTGACCTGTTCGCGATTGTCA
>JBEKAN010000058.1:0-15309 GCA_050015895.1 Verrucomicrobiota bacterium | reverse complement strand
AGGCGAAGATGGATGTTGGTGAAGGTCTCGGTGGTCATCATCACCCCAAAACCCTGGCCGGAGACGTGAATGGTCGGCGCGCCGTCCATGTTGGTGACGGTGAAGACGTGGAGAGGGTCGCGATTTTTGCCCAGGGGTTCGAGGTAATTGCCGTTGGCGTCGCGTTGAAGCCCCGGCACATCCCAGGCCTTGTCGGGGATGTTCATCATTTCGGTGTCCCAGCCGGAGAGGTCTCTGCCGTTGAAGAGCGGGCGCCAAGGGGCGTCCGCGGCCGGAGCGAGATTCCCCAGCAACAAACCGGCGACAATGAAATAGGAGCAGCGCATGGAGGAAAGATAAGCGAAGCGGCGGGGCAAAGGCAACACCTTTTTTGCGGTGTGCGACAGCAAGAAAGGGGCACGGCAGACGTTTGATTTTTGTGAGATGCGTCCGCCCTGATTGTGGGTTGACCGGGCGGGGCGGCTGGGGCAGGCTTGGCGGCATGGGGCGAACGCTTCGTCCGCGACATCCCGGGGCTTTTGAGGACGCTTTTCGGAAATCCGAAAAGGCGGTGGCTCCGCGGATGCGGTCAAACTAATTCTCGATGAGTGGAACATGAACAGACATCACATCATATCCAAGGTCATTTTATTTATGGCCGCCATGACGGCCTTTGCCGAGGCGCAAACTGAGGTCCCGAAGCTGTTCCGGGCGCAGAAGGATGGCAAGGTCGGTTTTATTGACAGAACGGGCAAGGTGGTCATTCCGCTCAAGTACATGAATATGAAACCCAGCCTTAGGTTTTCGGAGGGGCTGGCGGCGGTTGCGACAGCCAATGAGGGCTGGACCTACATTGACGAAACGGGCAAGACAGCGATAAAACTTGGATTCCGGTACGCGGATGCAGGTGATTTCAGCGAAGGCCTGGCGTGCGTCAGAGCCCCCGGCGGATTTGGCTACATAGACAAGAAGGGGCAGGAAGTCATCAAGCCGCAATACGTGCAGGCTTTTGATTTTTCGGAAGGGTATGCAAGCGTCAGTAAAGAAAATCAAAGGCCTGTGTTCCTCGACACCTCAGGCAAGCTGGCTTTCCCTGAATATGTCCCGACGATGCAAAGTTTTTCGGAGGGGTTGGCGTTCGTGAGTTTGGCGTCCGACCACCGGATGGTTCCGACGGGGGGTTACATTGATCTGACGGGCAAGCTGGTGGTTCCATGCGAGTATATATTTTCCGCCAATCCATGCACGGAAGGGGTTGTGTTCGTGACGAAAAACGGAGAGTGCATGGGGTTGAACACCAACGGGGAAGTGGTCATCAAAACCGGTTTTCAGCAACTCAGGCCCTTCTCAGATGGTCTGGCGCAAGCGACAGTCAGGGGCGTGTGGGGCTACATTGACCACAACGGCAAGACCGTCATTGACGCGAAATATCAGAGCTGCGCGCGGTTTTGCGAGGGGATGGCCGGAGTGAAGGTCAACGGGAAGTGGGGGTTCATTGACAAGACGGGCAAGGAAGTGATTGAACCGCGTTTTGTGCTTCCGGCCAGTTGGGAAAAGAACAAATTCCGCATCCCGCAATTCCACGGGGGGCTGGCGGAGATGCCCGAAGGCACAAAGGCCGGCTACATTGACAAGACTGGCGCATGGGTCTGGCCGCCATCGGAATGAAGATTTATGAAAATTGGTTTGTTGGGCGGATCGTTTGATCCGGTGCATCTGGGGCATCTGTTGGTGGCCCGCGCCGCCCTGGAGGAACTTGGGCTGGCGCGGCTGTTCTTCATTCCGGCGGCCCAGTCCCCCTTCAAGCCCGGCTCCGCCCCGGCGCCCGCGCCGCTGCGGCTGCAAATGCTGCGGCTGGCCCTGGCCGGGGAAACGGCGTGCGAAGTGGACGACGTGGAAATCCGGCGGGGCGGGGTGTCCTACACCTTCGAGACGCTCCGGCATTACACGGCGAAGCATCCCGGGGCGGAACTTTTTTATTTGGTCGGCTCCGACCAGGCGGCGCTGCTGCCGCAATGGCGGGAGGCCGGGGAGCTGGCGCGGCTGGCGGAGTTCGTCGTCGTTCCGCGGCCCGGCCAGGCGCCGGCGGCGGTGCCCGCGCCCTTTCGCGGGCGGGCGTTGCGGGGATTTCCCATGGCGATCAGCTCATCGGAGATTCAAGCGCGGGTGAAGGCCGGGCTGCCGGTCACCCACCTGACGCCGGCGGCCGTGGCGTGGGCGATTGGCAACAATCATCTTTATCTTTAGCGCCGATCGCTTATATTAAGGGCCGAAAAATGGAATCCAAGAAATTGGCGCTGCTGTGCCGCGACCTGGCCGAAAATAAAAAGGCCGAGAATGTCGTGGTCCTCGATGTCCGCAAGCTCTCCTCGATCACCGATTATTTCGTCATCGCCTCGGGCGGGGCGGAGCCGCATTTGCGCGCGATCGTGAATGAGATGATTGACCGGTTGCGCGAGGATCACGGCCTGGCCCCGCGCGCCATTGACGGGGACTTGAACACGCCCTGGCAGGTGATGGATTTCTTCGACGTGATCGTCCACGTCATGCGCTCGGACGTGCGGGAAAAGTACGACTTGGAAGGGCTGTGGGGCGACGCCCGGAGAATTGCGCCCGGGCGCCCGAAGAAGCCCAAGCCCAAAGCGGTTCCCAAACGGGGCCGAAAAGCTCCCAATTGACCTCTGTCGCGGAGGCGGGGCGAGAGACGCGGCTCATTTGGACAAGAGGGCTGGATGGGACCACCGATGCCTGAAGAGAATCTGGGACAACAGGCCGGTCCCCAACGATGCGGCCTTGCGGCTTGCCGCCTCCAAGGATCCGGGCCGCGGGGTCGCTGTCCGCGCGCGGCGGGACGGGGAGCTACTGCTCCTTGACGGGAATCTCCGTCGCTGCTCTGACCATCTCATCCAGCACCTTGCGGAATTCTTCCAGGCCCGTTGAGGGAATGATCACATTGTCACGGCGGCCATTGACGTCTTCGGTGATGCGCAGAAACCGGCCCCGGGGATTCTCCTTGAGGGTGAAGATGAAGGTCTTGCGTTCGATCTGGATCTTCTCCGTCTTTAACGTGTCCTCGTTGACTGGAGGCTTGGGAGGTCCGGCGCTGTAGGATCGGTATCCTTGAGGCGAAGGGCGTTCATTTGAGATCATATCTGTTTGTCTTTCAAGGTCTTCTGACTTTCTCCGCGCCCGTGGGCGACGCGCTCAACTTTCACAATCGTTACACCAATTTAACACATTACAACCTGAAAATACACTTAATTTGTGCATTTTCGACGGGATGTCAACCACGGATTTTCCCCCAGTTCAGATTCCCAAACCGCGCCTGATCCCCCGGCCTGCTGGCGCGCCATAAATACACCAGCAGCCCGCCGACAACCAGCAGATTGCCGCATTCGGACACGCCATGCCAAGCTCTAAATGCGCGGGCCGCCTCCTCCCGCGCCGGCTGGGTGGGGGCAAGATACATGGTGTGGTGCAAGTCCTTGAGTTTGGGCTGCATCCACAGACCGCCCGCCAAGGCCAGGCCGGCCAGGGCGGCCAGGATGGCCAAGTTGCGCTGCAAGAGCGGTTTGCCGGCGTAGAGCCATTCCAGCGCCAGGTGGGCCAGGGCGATGGCCGCGCAACAGTATTGCAGGATGAAATACCGCGCGAGGACCGCTTGCGCCGCGAAGCCGACCCCCATCGCCTGCGCGCCCGGCGCGACCCCGATTTGGCCCAGCTCTCTTTTGAGATCGTCGGAAAACACGGCGGGCAGGCCGATGAAGAGAAAAATCGAGGCGCCGCACCAAACGGCGGCGTTGAGAATCCCGGCAAATCGCAGAAAAGAAGTCACGGGGCCAGTCTAACGCGGTGAGGGGAAACTTCAATTGAGAATGTGTTCGATCCTGACACCCGCCGCCCCTCATGGGGTGATTTCAAATCGGAACCAGTCAAAATCGGCGCTGCCGGAGGGAGGGGCGGCGGATTTGGAGAGGCAATAGAGGCCGGCCTTGGCCCCGATCCAGCGACCGGCGCGCGCCCGAAACGCCCCCCCGATGGAAGTGAATTGCCCGCCGTCCAGGCTGTGGGCAAATTCACAGACGGCGCCGGGACTTACTTTCACGCGCAGGAACACCAGGTCGCCGGGGCTGTCGGCGGAGGACTCCTCCACGTCTTTGCCGCCATTGTTGGCGTTGTGGCAGACAACCTTTGTGAGCCGGCGTCCGGCGGCTGTTTTTTCGACCGCCAGATACGAGTAATCCATGCCCATGATGATCAGGCCCGCTTGGTCGCCCACGGAAAGACGTGAGGTGTCCAGCCTGGCGGTGACGATAAATTGTTCGGCGGGGAATTTCTGGAGCAGAAGGTTGGGGACAAGCCAATGGTTGGTGGCGTTGGCGGGCATGGGAACGGCGTTGAGGCGCAGCCAACCGGGACGGGCGGTCAGGGACATCCATTGCTCTTTGGGATTGGCCTGCCATTGCCATTGGAGGCCGAGGTTGGGCGAATCAAAATCGTCGCTGGTCTGGGGGACTTCGATGGGAAAGCTGCGGCCGACGTCGGGTTTCTTGAAGGTGCGCACCGGCTCGCCAACGCCCTGGGAATCCTGGTTCGTCCCCATCCGCGGCCAGTCCTCCACCCAATGGACCGGTTCCAGATGAGTCACGCGCCCGTAGGGGCCGCGATCCTGAAAGTGAAGAAACCAGGACTCGCCCGATTGCAACAGAACCCAGCCGCCCTGGTGGGGTCCGTTGACCGGCGTGGCGCCCTGGGCCAGGACCCTTTTCTGCTCGTAGGGGCCATAGACGCTCTTGGAACGAAAGGCCATCTGCGAGCCGCCGGTCACGCCACCCGCCGGGGCGAGGATGTAGTAATAGGCGCCGCGCTTGTACATCTTGGGGCCTTCCAGCGTGGCCAGGCCGGCGGCATTGCCGTCAATAATAAGTTTCCCCTCGTCGAGCAGGCTCGCGCCGTCGGGGCTCATCCGGTTGAGATGGAGCGCATTGGCGGAGCCGGCGCGGCTGGCGGCGAAGGCGTGGACAAGATACGCGGCGCCGTCGTCATCCCAGAACGGGCAGCAGTCAATCCAGCCCCGCGCCTGATGGACGCGGACCAGCGGACGCCAAGGCCCGGCGGCATTGGTGGTCTGGGTCATGAATATGCCGTAGTCGGGGTCGCCGTAATAAATATAAAACTGGCCGTCGTGGAACCGGATGCTGGGCGCCCAGACGCCGTTGCCGTGCTGGGGAACATCGAAATCCCCATAGTTGAACCTTTGGATGGCATGGCCGATGATCGTCCAATTGACCAAGTCTTTGGAGTGGAGGACGGGCAGCCCCGGAACGCAATTGAAACTCGACGCAGTCAAATAGAAATCATCGCCCACGCGGATGACATCGGGGTCCGAGTAATCCGCGAAGAGGACCGGGTTTCTGTAATCGCCGTTCCCAAGGTCCGGCGACCAGGGGGCCGGCGAAGCGGCGGAGGCGGCGCCCGCGACAAAGAGCGGCGCCAGCGCCATCAGCGCGAGAGCGGCGCGGAAGTTCATGGCGCGGAGTTTCATGAGGAAAGACCCGCGTCATTCCGCGTCCAAACGCCGTCAATGAGCCGCCACATGGTTCCGTTCGGGTTCTGATTTTGAAGCGCGGCCGGCAGGCGCGCGGGACGGACGTTATCGTAGCAATGGAGCGCGGCGAAGCGACGCAGCGAGGCGGGAATGCCCACCGACGTGAAGCCCGGATGCCCTGTCGCGGGAAACGGCCCGCCGTGGTTCATCGCCGGAGAAACCGCCACGCCCGTGGGCATCTTGTCGTTGAGCAAACGTCCGACACGCGAACGCAAAAGCGGCGCGAGCTGGTCGTAAAGCGCGTCGTCCGAACCACCTGTGTCGGAATACACGCAGCCGGTCAGGCTGCCTTCGAGACGAACGAGGACGGCGGACGCCTCGCCGGCGTCGCGCGCGACGACGACGAGCGCGGCGTTGCCGAACGCCTCGGTCTGCAGTTTATCCGGCTCGGCCAAAAACCGCGCGCCGCTGACGCGCAGAAGAGTGTTCGCAAAACGAAACCCCGGGCCGGGCAGGGGCGAACCGCCGCAGACAACTTCCGCGCCCGCCGAACGCAACGTCTGGACGCTCTCATCGAGCGCGCTTCGCACGTTTGACGAAAGCAGCGGCGTCGGCGGAACGGCCTCGAGCTTTTGCTTTGTGGCGGCGATGAATTGTTCCGCCGCGTCGCCCGCCAGGAGCACGACGAAGCCCGGTCTGGTGCAAAACTGCCCCGTTCCCATGAGACAGCTTGCGGTGAATTCCTCGGCCAGTTTCGCGCCGCGCCGGGCCAATGCGCCGGGAAGAAACAACACCGGGTTCACGCTGGAAAGTTCGACATAGACCGGCTTGCCGGCTTTGTCAGCGGCGGCTTTGAGCCTCAATCCCGCGCCGCGGCCCCCCGTGTAGGCCAGCGCGGCGGCGCGCGGGTCGGCGGCGAGTCGTTCCCCGTCCGCGTGGCTTGTGCGATAGAGCAACTGCACGGTGGCGGGCGGCAGCCCGGCTTCTGTCACGGCGGCCAGGGCCTCCTCCGCGAGCAATCGCGAGGCGCCCGGATGCGAGGTGTTGGCCTTGGCGAGGACGGGATTTCCCGCGGCAATGGCGGCGGCAAAATCCCCGCCCGCGACGCTGTTGAAGGCCAGCGGAAAATTGTTCGGCCCAAAGACACACACCGGCCCCAGCGGGGCCAGCATGGAGCGGATGTTCAACTGGGTGTCAATCGTCGGCAGCGCCCAGGAGCCTTCGAGCGCGGCGGCGGCGGCCTGGCGCAACTGGCTGGTCGTTCGCGGCAGCTCCACCTCCGCCAGGCGCGGTGATTTGGGCAGCGCGGTTTCCAAGTGGGCCATTTCCACGATTTCGCTCTTGCGCGCCTCGATGCGTTCGGCAAAGCGCGTCAAAAATCTTGCGATCTGTTCCGGCGGCGCCGTCCGCAGGAGGGACGCGGCCCCGGTGGCGGCCTTCAACGCGTCGTCACAATCCGCCCAGGCGCTGACGGGAAAATCCCCGGGCAGCCGGTCGCCGGTGGCGGGATTCTCCGCATGGAAAATCCCGCGGGATTGGGCCGGGCGCCATTGGCCGGCGATTAAAACAGGTTGGGCTGGCAAGCTGTTCTTCGACATTGGATTTAATGTTTCCGAAGTTCTTTCATAAGTAATCACGCCAGAGGCCGCGCGGCAACCCACATCGGCTCGCCGCCCTCCACGCGCAAGGGATTTCGCAGAGCGCGTCCGAAACCCGCGAACCCAATCGTCATCACGTCGCCGCCGGCCAGTTGCACCCCGTCGCCAAAACTCAGACTGTGCGCGCCCAGGTAATGCACATGGACGTCCCCCGGACGCCGGTGGGTCTCAAATTTGAAATGATGATGCTCGATGTTGCGCAGGCTGTGGCACATCTCCGTTTCGCCGGTGGCGATCTCCTTGGACCAGAGTTGGCGGCCGCCGCGCTCAATCGTCACCCGTCCCGGCACAGACTGGAACTGCGGGTCAACCACCAGTTCCGGGCCGAGGGAGCAAGTGCGGATTTTTGAGCCGGCGAGATTGAGGTAGTTGGTCCTTTCAAACTTGTGGTCGGAAAACTCGTTGCCGATTGCCATGCCCGCGCGTCGCGGCAGGCCGTCCCCGCCGATGACATAGACCCCGGCGATCTCCCCCTCCTCGCCGCCATCCCCGCCGAAAGCCGGCACGACCAGCGGCTGGCCGTGCGCGCGGAGAATCGTTCCCGTGCCTTTGTAAAACCATTCGGGCGCGACGCCCGCTTTGCCGGCCGCGGGCTTGCCGCCTTCCACACCCCGGCGGAACATCCTCATGCTGTCGGTCAGCTCCGACTCCCTGGCCTCGTGCATGCTCTGGCGGTTCTGCGCGCTGCCGAGATGCGTCAGCCCGGTCCCGGAAACCAGGCAACGCGCCGGTTCTCCGGGATGGTCCGCCGCGGGCAGCAGCCGCCATTCTGACTGGCCCTGGTAAATCGCATCGTAGTCCAAAAACGCGCCGGTCGCTTTTTCCCCAACCAGCGCCGCCAGTGAGGCCCTCCCGTCAATGGCTTCCTGCGCCAGTTGATAAATGGACTCCACGCCGTCCAGCAGACGCAAGCGCGGTTCGTCAACAAGCGCCACCGCGCGCGCGGCGCCGTTTTGGATTTGCACCAGGCGCGTCATCCCAGCACCTCGAAATCCTTGAGCTTCTCCTCGTTGACCGTCAGGCCCAGGCCGGGTGTGTTCTCGTCCAGATCAATGCAGCCCTCCTTCGGCGTCGGCTCGCCCTGGAAGCAATACCAGAAAAGTTCGTTGCCCACCTCGACATCCACAGGCGGGAAGAACTCCGCCATCGGCGAATTCAGACTGGCCATCACCAGATGATAATTATGCATCTGCCCGGCGTGCGGAATCACCGGAATCGAATGCGCCTCCGCCAGCGCGGCGATCTTGCGCGCCTGGGTCAGGCCCCCGACCCGGTCAGTGTCAAACTGGATGTAGTCCACGGCGCGGGCCTCGATCAATTCGCGGAAACCATAGAGCGTGAATTCGTGCTCGCCCGCCGCGATGGGAATGCGCCCGAGGCGTCTCAATTCCGCGCAGCCGTGGATGTCGTCCGGTATCACCGGTTCTTCGAGCCAGCGCAGGTTGAATTTCTCCAGAAGCGGGATCATTCGTTTCGCGTAATCCAAATTCCAGCCCATGTAAGCGTCGGCCATCACGTCAACTCCGTCGCCGACGGTTTCGCGCACGGTGCGCACGAGCGCCAAATTGTGCTGCATTCCCTCCGCGCCGTCGGCGGGGCCCCAGCCGAACCGCAGTTTCATCGCCTTGTAGCCCTCGTCTTTGTAACGCTTGGATTCGCGCGCCAGCTCCTCCAGCGGCGTGCTGTAAAGCCGGCTCGCATAGACGGGAATTTTGGGCTTCGTGCGCCCGCCCAGCAAACGATACACCGGCTGCTTGGCCGATTTGCCCAGGATGTCCCACAGGGCGATGTCCACCGCGCTGATCGCGACCATGCCGATGCCTTTGCGGCCAAAGGCCATGGTCTTGCGATACATGTGCTGCCACAGGAATTCCAGGTCCCACGGATCCGCCCCGAGGAGCAGTGGCCTGAGATGGAGGTCTATCACCTGTTTGGTGACTTGCGGGCAGAGCGCCGCGTTGCCGAGGCCCGCCAGCCCGTTGTCGGTGAACACCTCCACGATCAGCCAACTGTGAAACGTGAACGCGCCCATCGTCGCTTTGCTCAGCATGGGCGAAATGGCGTCCATTGGGTTGGTGCAAAAATGCGGCGGCAGCGGAACGGTTTTGCCGCGCCATTGGACGACGCGCGTTCGGATTTCTTTTATTTTCATTGGTTTGTCATTTGAGGGTTGCGATAGAAAGCGGCTGAATCTTCGGAATGACCAGACAAATCAACACGAACGCCGCGACGTGCATCGAGCCGGAGAGGACCAGCGCGGGCGTGTAGCTGTGGCCGTGGTCGCGCAGCCAGCCGACAATCTGCCCCAGCAGCGCGCCGCCCATCGCCCCGCCGAAACCGACCAGGCCGGCGAGCGCCCCGACGGCGCGCCTGGAAATCATGTCCGTGGGCAGGATCATCACCAGCGTGGACCAGGATTGCTGCCCGAAAAACGCGAGGCTGAAAAGGAAAATCACCCAGCCGACCGAATGCAGTTGCGGCGCGAACATCACCCACGGCATGAGCGCCGCGCTCGCGCCGAGGGCGATCTTGCGCGACGCGTTCACCGACAGGCCGCGCTTGAGCAGCCAGCTCGACAAGCCGCCGCCCGCCAGGCAGCCCGCGCCGGACGCCGCGTAAGGAATCCAGCCGACGCTTCCCGCGGTTTTTATGTCGAGTTGAAAGGTGTCGAACAAATACTTGGGCAGCCAGAAGAGATAAAAATACCACGCGCCGTCGCTCAAAAATTTTGCGCCCGCGACCGCCCAGGTTTCCCGGTGCCGCAGCAAACTGGCGAGCGGGATTGCTATTTCCGGGTCGCCGTGCTCATCCGGGGTTTGATAGCTTTGCCACCACCAGATGGTCCACAACAGCCCCAGCGCGCCGGTGAGAAAGAAAACCCAGCGCCACGGCGCCAGGCCGAGCCAGTTTGCGTTCGTCAACACCACCGCGATTAGGGGCGGGGCGACGACCGCGCCGACCGCCGTCCCGGCGTTGATGATGCCCATCGCCGTCGCGCGGTCATGGACCGGAAACCATTCCGCCACCGCGCGCGTGGCCGCCGGGAACCCGCCGCCCTCGCCGGCGCCGAGCAGCAACCGGCTCGCCGCCAGCGCCATCACACCGCCGGCCAGGCCGTGGCTGGCGCACGCAAGCGACCAGAAAATCATCACGCACATAAACCCGCGCCGCGTGCCGAGCCGGTCCAGCAGCAGGCCGCCGCCCAGATACATCAACCCGTAGGTGAAAAGAAACGCGGAGTCCAACCCCGCCTTCATTTCATTGCTAAACGGAATGTCGGCCTGAATTGCCTGGATCGCCCACGGCAAAGTCTGCCGATCCAGGTAACTGATGGCGATCGCCGCGCTGACCAGAAACGCGACGGCCCAGCGCGACGCGGAGCGGCCTTGGAGTGATGTCGGCGCGGCTGTCATTGAGGGATCTCTCAGGCCAATCCTGCCCCCGCTGAATCTGGAGTCAAGACGCCGATTGAATAGTGCCGGGGGAAAAGGACAATTGGGAGCCGGATGGGGCTTGGTTGTCCGCCCCCCCATTGCGAGGGGAAGCGTCCCCGGCGGAGGTGCGGCAAATCTTGCTAAACAAATGCCAAAATATGGTGAGCCAGGCGCACAGTCTCATGTTCTATTCCCATCATGACTGCTGGCAGTCATTGCGCCAAAGCGAAGCAGCCCTTCCGGTTCGGGAGGGTTGCAGCGGGGATTCGACGCGCTGGATTCATGGCCCGGCTGCGCGCCGCCCTGGCCGCCCTGGCCCCGGTCGGTTATGAGGATGAGACCGGGTTCCATTTAGGGGTCAAAACCCCCTCGTTTCTGACGGACCTGCCCCGGAATGCAAAGGCCCGCGCCGGACTGTGGGTCAAATCGTCCCAGTTTCGCCCGCCTTCCCGATCCTCGACCAGGCACGGAATGGAAACTAACTCCAACCTTGAGGATTTTCGCCCATCTCAAACCGCCCTCCCTGCCGGCCTGGTCCGCATCAGCCGCGAGTTCCTTGCCAACTGATGCCCGGTCTCCTTGTTGCGGGGACTCGACTTTTGCCCAGGGGAGTGGCATCTTGCCGTGTGCAGTTAAATAAGCTCGAACAATTACAGAACCTCCTCCGCTCTTTCGGCTCGTGCCTTGTGGCCTATTCTGGTGGGGTGGATTCGGTCCTGCTCTCCTTTGTTTCCCACCAAGTTTTGGGGGACAAATCGCTGGCCGTGCTCGCCGACTCCCCCAGCCTGCCACGCCGCGAATTGGACGACGCCGTCTCCATCGCCGCGCAATTCTCCATTCCGCTGCGCGTGGTGCGCACTCTGGAATTTGACAATCCGTCCTACCTGGCCAACCCGGTGAATCGCTGCTATTTCTGCAAGCACGAGCTTTTCTCCCAGCTCGCCCCGCTGGCCCAGGCCGGGAACTTCGCCGTCATCGCCTACGGGGAAAATGCCAGCGACGCCGGGGATTTCCGGCCCGGCGCGCGGGCGGCGGGCGAATTCCAGGTGCGCGCCCCGCTCAAGGATGTCGGCCTCACCAAGCCGGAAATCCGCGCCCTCTCCGCCCAGTTTGGACTGCCCACCGCCGACAAGCCGCAGATGGCCTGCCTGAGTTCGCGCGTTCCCCACGGCGAGCCGGTCTCCCCGGAAAAACTGTCCATGATCGAGCGCGCGGAATACGTCTTGCGCGACCTCGGATTCCACGATCTGCGCGTGCGCCACCACCAATTGTCGGCCCCCGGCGCGCACCTGGCCCGCATCGAAGTGGCCGCGGAGGAAATTCCAAAATTCCTGGCCGACGGCGCTTTCGCGCGCGTGGCGGAGTCGCTGAAAAAGATCGGCTACTCCCACGTCACCCTGGATTTGCAGGGCTATCATCGCCGCGGGGTCAACTCGCCATGAGCGACCCCGCCGAAAGTCAGACCCTCGCGGAGACCCGGGGCGATGAAACCATCCTCGTGGTCGAGGACGAGGAGGTCATCCGGCTGATGCTGGTCGAAATCCTCCGGCACCAGGGCTACACGGTGCTGGACGCCCGTCTGGCTGCCCCCGCTCTGGCGCTGGCCGCCGCGCACCCGCATCCCATCCACCTGCTGGTCACCGACATGTCCATGCCCGGCATGACTGGCTGGGATTTGGCCAAAACCCTTCGTTCCACGCGTCCTGCCATCCCCATCCTGTTCATTTCCGGCCATAACGACCACGAAACCGCGCAATGGGGCAAAATCGAGCCGCCCGTCGAGCACTTATACAAGCCGTTTTACATGGAGGCGTTTTTGTCCAAGGCCCGCCAGATGCTCGATTCCCACAATACGCCCGCCCGCCCTCCAGAATCCGCGCAACCAACCGGCGCCGTCATCCCGCCTGTCAGCAAGTGAAACAGGAGCCTTCCCTTCCCGCCCCCCTCCATGCCCCCGCGCCGGCCGCGCAAACCGTCCCTTCCCCGGAGTCCATCCAGCTCCAAACCTCCGACTGCCTGCTCCATTGGATCGCTCACCGGCAAGGTTCGCCGGCGGAACTCCTCCGCGCTTTGGAGGAGCAGGTCGGCTGGCCCGCCCGCCATGTTCTCCTGGCGGCTTTGTCGGCCTTGCGCGACAGAAATGACCTGCCGCCGGCGGACCGCAAGTATCTCAACTCCACGCTCAACCACGGGGCGATCCTCCAGGCGCTGGCCGGGGAGGCCGGCCCCGACGCCGAATATCAATCCTCGCTGGATGAGCTCTTTGCGCGCAGTCGGCGCTACCGTCGCTCCGCCAAGTTTGCCGGGGCGGTGGAGTTCATCTCCAAATTTCGCGACTACTCCCCCTTCAACAACATGCTCGTATTTTTGCAGAATCCGCTGGCGACCCACTTCGCCACCGCCCGCCACTGGCACAAGGCCTTTGGGCGGACTCTCAAAGAGGAGGCGCGCGGACTGGTGATCCTGGCCCCGCGCACGCCCGTCCTGATCGTCTATGATATTGCCGACACCGAAGGCCCTCCCCTGCCGGGCCAGTTGCGGGTCTTCACCCAGACCTCCGGCCCTTTCAATCCCCTCCTCCTGGATCGCACCGTCAAAAACTGCGAGCGCGACCGGATCCTGCTCGAGCGCAAGTCCATGGGGCCCTTGCGCGGCGGTTTCGCCACGGGCCGGGCGCGCGATGCGAGTTGGAAAATGCGCGTCGCCCTCCGCCAAGAACTGCCGCCCGCCGCCGCTTATGCCGTGCTCTGCCATGAGCTGGCTCACATCTATCTGGGTCATGTGGGCCCGGACAAGGATGGCTGGTGGCCCTGTCGCTTGAACCTTTCCCAGGCGGTGACGGAAATCGAGGCCGAAGCGGTGGCCCACATTGTCTGCCGCCGTGCCGGATTGCGCACCCATTCGGCCGAATATCTTGCCAGCTTTGTCGGCGAGGAGAGCGATCTGGATTCCGTCAGCCTGGATCTGGTCAGCCGCGCCGCCGCCCGGATCGAAGAGATGGGCCGCCGCCTCCTGGCGCCCCGCAAGGAGGCCGCCGGGGACTGATTGCGTCGCTCAAGGCGAACTGAGGCGGTAGTAGCGGCCAAAGGGGTTCGTTTGCAGTGGTTCGCTGAAATAGAACTCACCGTTGGTCAGCGTCAGGGAGAGCAGCGGCGACCACACCGGGTTGGCCAGGTTGGTGCAAGCCTCCACCACCACGGGAATGCCGAGGGTGCCCGTGATGTCGAAGCCAAATTGGTTGGTCTGCACGCCAAAGGCGCCCCCGCCGGCCTGGATGAGCGCGTTCCAAAACAAGGCCGTGCGATCCGCGAATGTGGAGGTCCACAGGTCGGTGTCCGTCACATAATAGACCGTCACACCGGCGGGGAACACAGAGGGATCAGCGATGGGCGGGCCGCCCGTGAAAAATACGTTGGTCAGCGTCGAGCAATCCTCAAACGCATCCTCCTGGATGTTGGTGACGCTGGCGGGAATCGTGACACTGGCGAGGCTGACGCAGTCGTAGAAGGCATCCTCCCCGATGCTGGGGACGCCGTTGGAGATCGTGAGGCTGGCCAGGCTGGTGCATCCGGCAAACGCGTCAACCCCCATGTTGGTGATGGTGCCGGGAATCGTGACGCTGGCAATGCTCACGCAATCCTCGAAGGCGGATGTCCCGATGCTGCTGACGCCCCCGGAGATCGTCACGTTGGTCAGAGTGTCGTTCGTCACGAACGCCTCGGTTCCAATGCCGCTGACGCGCAGCCCGGCGAGGGTGGCCGGAATGATGACCTCCGCGTTTGTCCCGGAGTAAGCGGCGATGGTGTTGCTGCCGGCGGGATTTGGGTTGTAGGTGAAGACGCTGCCGGCGGCGTTGGTGTGGGTCAATTGCGCCCGCGCCGCCGCCGGCTCCAGCCACAGCAGCGCGCCCAACAAAAAGGGGGTCAATGCTCCTCTCATACTTGGCTCATTGTGCCGCCTTCCCCGCCGATGTCAACCCAAACAGAGCGCGCCCAATCAGGTTGCGGGCCGCAAGGCCAATGCTGGGGGATCTGTGACTTTCTTCCAGATCTGCCTTGACAATTCCTTTGCTATGTGATACCCCTTATGGCAGCATGAGGTTGGGGGGCGACAAACATCAGCGGCGGCCGGGACGGCATTCCGTCCGCCGCCGCGCGGGGGGTTTTGCGCCAAAGTGGCGCGCAGTCGCTTCGGTTGTAGCGGCGGTCTGCGACCGCCGCACAATGGCGGGTCTTGCGCCAAAGTGGCGCGCGGACGCTTCCGTCGGCCCTGCGCCCGCCCCGCGTCTCCTTCGGTGCCACCCCCCCAATAAAGGTGGATAAAGGTCAATAAAGGTCAATAAAGGTAAAAAAAAATATTTTTTGTGACGAAATGCAAAAAAAATGGCCAGGTCGCTACGAACCCCTCCAGCCAGCCCCTGTCCTCCGTCCCGTCCGCGATAGCTCCGGCAGCCGGAGCTAAGGTGGAAGCTCTCCTGTCCGCCACAGGCCAGGCGAAGGCGGAAGCGAAGGAGGAAATCGTGCATAATCGTGTCCAATCGTGCATAATCGTGCATAATCGTGCTATTTCCTGGGTCAAACCCTCCTGGATGCCTGATTCTGCGTCTTCTCCACTCTTCCTCCCATCGCCGGTCATCCAGGGCGGCGGGTGGCCGCGGCGTTCCCCTCCACGGCACCCTCATGAATTGGCC
>JBEKAN010000057.1:0-15340 GCA_050015895.1 Verrucomicrobiota bacterium | reverse complement strand
CATTTGGCCTTGAGCTTCTTGAACTGCTTGGTCCAGATGGTCGGCGGCGCCCAGCAAATGTTGTCGGCCCGCATCCTCGAGCAGATGTTGGGTTTGTCCCGGTTGGGGCAGGTGTCGGGATCCGGGTTGCGGCATCCGAAAGTTCGTCTCTCGGTGTCGAGCGGATGCAGCGGTGCCCGAAAAGCGCTCTCGTTGCTCATATTCTTCCTCACCCGGATTCTGCCATCTTCCATCTTTTATTTCTCCAGGACCACTTCGATGGACTTGCTCACAGAGTCAATCGGTTTCAGATCAAAATTCGCTTTAATGGTTACTTTCTTGCCGGACAAATCTTGGGGCACTCGCCATGAGTGCGAACACACGCCGCTTCAACCATACTCCAGGCTGCCGCTGTCCACCTGTTTCCCATCCGCCGTCAACACCGCGAATGTCGGGCCGGGCGGCGTGCGCAGCGCTCCCTTCTCGCTGATCAGATACGGGGCGGAATAGCTCTCCCCTCCGGCTCCGACGATCGAAGCCTGGATGATTTGCGCGGGCCCCGCTTGGCCGAACAAACTCCCCAAGATGCCGCCCGATGACGCCGCGCGCGTCGCCTGGGCCGTCAAGACGATTTGCAGCGGCGCGCCGCACTGGAGCGGCGTGGTCACTCCGCCAACGGCCTTGATGCCGCCTTCCGGAACGCGCTTGGTGCCCGTCAACAGCAGCGATTCGCCCGACGCCGTCTTGGCCTTCATTTGCACGGAATAAAGGCGATAATTGCCCGGCGGCACTTGGGCCTTGCCCTTCTCCACCCCCGGATGCAGCAGCACCCAGTCCCCCGGGGCCTGCTCCCAGGCCAAATCCAAGCTGCTGACTTGCTCCCCGTGCGGTTGCAGCGCCAACTCCGCCAGCGGCCCCGGCCAGGCGTCCAGTGACAACGTCTTGAAGTCGGCGGACAACGTGACTTTATACGGCTTGGCGTCCAGATAAAAGACTGGGCCGAAAGAACTGGATTGGTCCTGAACCAGGGTGCTTGCCACGCCTCCAGAACCATCCCGGTCCACCAGGATGCTGTCGCCTCCCGAGAACAGCCAGCTCGATTCGCTGGCATTCACGCCACTCTGATACTTCGTCGGCCGCTCCGGGTCCCCTAGGTGAAAATTACAATTCGCGTCCACCAAATCCACCTTGTGCTGCTTTCCATTGACCTCCACCTTGGCCTCCAGATACCAACCCGGCCTGGGCAGAACCTCCCCGACAGTGGAATTTAGGCTGGTGCCGCTGATGCTCCCCGGCGCCATGAAAAGATACACTTGCGCGTAAAACACCGGCCGGTCCGCGCCGATCTTCAGCTTCTCCGGCGCCTGAATCGGCCCGAACAGCATCGTCGTCGGCCCGGCGAATAACGCCAATCCGTTGGCACGGGGGACCAGGCCCGCCACCGGATCGTCTGTCAGGTCGCCATTCCGATTCACATCCACGATCATCCGGTCATAGCCCGTCCCGTTGCCTTTGGATTCATCCAGTCGGAACAGCAGTTGGTCGCTCCCGGCTGCGATCTCCCCGTAGAGCGGGTGGTTCGAGGTGGCTGGCGGGGCCTTGACGATCCCAGCCGGTTTGACCGTCTGGATCATGGCGTAAGTGGTTGCGCCGGGGGCAAAGGACATCGCCTGCTGGGCGTCAAGGGTCTTGAACATCAGGGGATAGTCTGTTGCCGCCGAAAGGCCCGGCAGGGCCAGCAAGATCGCTCCTCCTAAAAAAAGTGACTTTTTCATAAGCGGTTCTTTTATTGCGTAAAACACATTAGCCCCTTTCATCCACGATGTCAACACAATATGGTCTTGTCGAAGAGGGGGTCTTGTCAGCGCCTCCGGGCCGGCCCAAAGAAATAGCCGCCGCGGATGCGCGCCCCGCGCACTTTGCCGGGGAACGAGGACTTCTGGCCGGCCTTCTCCTCCTCGAACAGCGCCGTGTATTGGTAGTCGAAGCCCTCCAGCTTGACGCGGCGGATTTTTTGGCTGATGAACCGTTCGATGGCGTACACATGCGAGGCGTCGCCGGCCACCATCAACGTGAGCGCGTCCCCGCTGTTCTCCATGCGGCCGGTGCGGCCGATGCGATGAATGTAATCCTCCGGGTGCTGGGGGACGTCGTAATTGATGACATGGCTGACATCGGCGATGTCCAGTCCGCGGGAGGCGATGTCGGTGGCGACCAGCGCCTCGAAACGGCCCTGGCGGAAACCCTGCAAGGCGTCCTCGCGCTCCCGCTGGGTGCGATTGGAGTGGAGCACCGCGACCGGATGGTTGTTGCGTCGCAGGGAATTGGCCACATGGTCGGCCCCGTGTTTGGTGCGGCAGAAGATGATGACCGAATCGCATTTCAACCGCTCCAGGAGCTTGAGGAGCAATTGGGACTTCTGCCCCTCGGCCACCGGGTAAATGACATGGGACACGGTGTCCTTCGGGGTGCGTCTGGCGCCGATCTCCACCGTGTCGGGATTTCGCATGGCCCACTGCACCAGGGTCTCGATTTCCGGGGGTATCGTGGCGGAGAAAAGAAAGGTGTGGCGGTCGCGCTGGACTTTTTGGACGATCCGCCGCACGTCGGGCAGGAACCCCATGTCCAGCATGCGGTCCGCCTCGTCGAGGACCAGGAATTTGACCTGGTCGAGCCGGCAGGTGCCCCGTCCCATGTGGTCGAGCAACCGCCCCGGCGTGGCCACAATGATGTCCGCCCCGGCGCCCAGGGTGTCCATTTGCTTTTGGTAGCCGACTCCTCCGTAGAGGACGGTGGTGCGCAAATTGGTGAAGCGGGCGAAATCATGAATGGCCGTCTCCACCTGCGCGGCCAGTTCGCGGGTCGGCTCCAGCACCAGGGCGCGGCTCCGGCTCTCATGGTGGTCGAGCAGCGAGAGAATCGGCAGCGCGAAGGCCGCCGTCTTGCCGGTGCCGGTTTGCGCGCTGCCGATGACGTCATGCCCCTCCATGATCAGCGGGATGGTGCGGATTTGAACGGGAGTCGGCTCAATGTAGCCCATGGCCTTGATCCCTTGCAGGATCGCCGGCGAAAGCCCGAATTTGGTGAATGGCATAGTTTCGATTTATTGCGGAGGCGGCAGACCCTCTGTTTGCGGCGCAAGCGAGGGTTGCGCCACCGGTTCCGGGGTTGCGGATGGGATGGGGGTGGTGTCCGGCGCGGCGGCGGCTTCCACAGCAGCTTCCAGCGGCGCGGGCGCTTCGGCGTCGGCGCCGATCGTGGATGGCATCGCAGCGGCCTCCAGGGCTGCGGCTGCCTGGTCGGCGGGCGCGGACGGCTGCGCCGCAGCCGGCTCGGGGGCCTTGGGTTGCGGTTTGGGCGGCTTGAACACCGGCTTCTTTGCCGTTTCCAAAATGCCGTTGGCAAACTCAATCACATGCCCCTGGTGGACCAGCCAATGCAAGTCGCTGGCCAGCGCCGTTTGTTCCGGCGCGGCCTCCGGCTCCGCCACTGGCGCGGTCGCCTCCGCCTTCGCTCCGTCCGCCGGAGCGGCGGCGGGAATGGGCGCGGCCCGCGCGGCCGGCGGGGGCGGGGATGGGACCAGGGCCTCGACCAATTTTTTCCGAGTGCATTTGGTCGTGGCGTTGATGAATTCGACGATCCGCCGCACCCCTTCGGAAACCGGGGTCGCCTCCATGTCCAGGTAATGAGGCCGGGCGACCGAGACGAAGGTGACGGAGCGGTTGACCTTGAAGAACTGCAAGCCGCGGGCGGCAAACTGCTGGCTCAGCGTGGTGGCCAGTTTGAGCGGGAAGCGGCGTTGCTCCTCCCAGGCGGCTCGCAGCAACCGCTGCAGACCCGGCGAGCGCACCTGCCGCGCCGCCGGCCCGCTCATGGTGTGGGACTCGACCGGCTTGATCAAATTGGGCAGATGGGTTTCGCGGAAATGTTTTTCCACCGCCTCCATGCTGGGCAGGGACAGCGCCTCCGGCACGTTCAGGCACGTGTATTGGGTCTTGGTGCTTTGATCCTCGATCCATTTCTTGACCACCGCCTCGTCCTTGACAATTTTCACCCGCGCCTTGAAGGCCTCGAAGGGCATGCGGGGGAAACGCTCGGCGTGGAGCTTGTGCAGCTTGCTCTGGTAATCATGATAATTGGGCGGCCCCAAAATCAGCCCGCTCATGCCGCATTGGGCGACAAAGGTGTAAGTTCCCCGGGGCGGCTCGGTGGCGGTTTTTTCCGCGTGGTAGAACATCTCCAAATTGCGCCCCAGCAAATGCCCCACCGCCTCCTCCTCGGAAAGCCAGAGCGAATCGTCCAGCGCGCAAAGAAAAAGGGGCTGCAAGATCTTGCCCGCCGGATCCTTGACGACCTCCCACCGGGCCGTTTGCCGCTCCGGCTTCTGCAAAATCAACTGCGCGATGTCGAATAGCGGATAGGCCCGGCCGGTCATCCGAATCTGCCGCGCCAGCGAATCCAGCCCCTTGTCGTCGGGCAAAATGGTCGCGTTGACTTGCGGCGGCGGCGGCGGGGGCGCCAGAGGCTCGCGCGGCTCAAACCGCCGTCCGCCCTCCGGCCTGCTTTCTCTTGGCCCGCCGCGCCCGCCGCCCTCGGGGCGCCGGTCCTGGGGCCGTCCGCCTCCGGGGCGCCGCTCGCCGGGCCTGGAATGCCCTCGGCGGGGTCCCGGGCGGTCCTCGGAACGGCTTTCCCGGCGCGTGTCCCCCATGAAGCCGGCATATTTGTTGGAGGCGGGCGATTCCTGCGCCCAAGCGGGAAGGAAAAGCTTCTCCAAATCAAATTCTGTTTCTGGCGATTCGTTCATCGTGATGGATTCCGCAAACGTGGAAGAACCCTCGTCAATGTATTGTTTTGGAACATCATGCGGTGCGCGGCGGTGGAATGCAAGCGCGCAAAAGGAGTGCGGCCAGGGCGGGGCGCATCTTGCAACCACCACCATGCGATTTGTCAATTCCCTCGCCCCGCGCAGCGGGGAGAGGGGCAGGGTGAGGGGACGTTCCCTCCAATGCTGGTAGTGTCAAGATGCTCCCGCCAGGGCGGCGCCCGCAAAGGCAGGGGTGAGGCCTCAATTTTAGGGCTTTGAAAGAACGCCGGAAAGGGGCATCGTATGGGAGCATGAGAATGATCGTTTCCCTGGCCTTGCTGACGGGCCTGGCGGCCGCCGCCGCCGCCCAGCCGGTCATCACCCCCACAAACCTGACTGTCAACGCGGGAGCCAGCTTTGAATTCGCCGCAACGGTCACCAACACCAATGTGGTCAGTTTTCAATGGGTGTTTGACGGGACCAATATCGCGGGGGCGACCAACTTGGACCTTTATGTGGATAATCCGAGCACCAACCAGGCGGGAGTGTATTGGGTGGTGGTGACGAATCAGGACAGCTCGGTGGTCAGCAATTCGGCCGCGCTGAATGTTCTGCAGGGAACGATTGTGAATTTACGAATCTCCAAATTTGCCGACGGCTCCTCCAGCAACGTGGTGGTGGAGCTCTTCGACCACGACAAGCCGGCGACGGTGCAGAATTTTCTGCATTACGTGCGGACGGTCGCATATTCGAACATGTTTTTTGAGCGGCTGATTCCGGGATTCATCCTGCAAGGCGGCGACTATGACACGTATGACCGGACCAACGGGGCGCCCGACGCCGTGCCCGGGGACCCGTCGTTCACCAACGTGCTGAGTATTGACGACTTTTATGTGCAAGGTTTCCATGACGGCAGCCCGTCGCTGCCGTTCCAGATTGACAGCGAGTACTATGTGGGGCCGCTTGTCAGCAACGTCCAAGGGACCCTGGCCATGGCGCTGCCATCCGGCAACCCCAACGGGGGGGCGAACGCTTTCTTCTTCAATCTGGTGGACAACTCGGGTCCTCCGAGTTATTTGGACTACCAGCAGTTCACCGTGTTCGGGCGGGTGATCAGCGGCGCGGATGTGCTGGATTATTTCAACAACACCAATGATTTCTCGAAGATCACCCCAACTAATTTGGTGTTCGCCAACAACCCCTTCACCAATGGCATTTTCGACCTGGTGTATGTGGACACAAACGCCACGTCCTTCACAGACGTGCCGGTGAATTATCTGGGAACCAATCTGCCGGCCAACAGCAATCTGTTCTTTGTGGATTGGAGCTTTCCCGATCCCAACGCGCAGCCGTACACAGACACCAACCCGCCCACGGCGACGATCACCTTTCCGACCCCCAATCTTTTGCTGACCAATGGCTTTCCCTTGGTGGTGCAGGGAACGGCGTATGACAATGTCGGGCTGGCGTTTGTGGAATGCACGCTTCTACCGCAAAACGGCGCCAACGGCGGCGAGCCGCTTGGAACCCAGGCCACCGGCACCACGAATTGGTCGCTGGACGTGGATGCCGACTTCGGCGGACTGGATCCGGGAATCTACAACGTGATGGTGACGCCGCAGGACGGCGCGGGGAATTTGGGGACGCCGGTGTATCAAAGCAATTTGATGGTCACCGCAGTGGTGACCAACGGGGTGGGGACGGTGTCGCTGACCGATGCGAGCACCGGCACCATGGTCTCCAATGCGGTCGGGGCTTATATGGCGAGCGGCTCCTACTACTATCTTTCGGCGCAGCCTGGAACCAACCAATTGTTTGCCGATTGGAGCGTGGGAGGGGCGCCGGCTTCCCTGAGTCCGAACATCAGCGTTTACATGTACGACGGGCTGGTGTTGACGGCGACGTTCCTCTCCAACGGGATCCCCAACAGCATCGCCATCACGTATCCGCCGCAGGGAGCCACGGTGAACGCCACAAACGGGGTTTTCCAAATCGAGGGCACGATCAGCGGGCTGACCAACACGCCGGTCGGCATCACGTGCCAGCTTTTTTCATACGCGACTCAGGAGTCGGTTGGTTCTCCGTCGCAGACCAGCGGCACGAACAACTGGACCGTGGATGTGACAAATCTTCCCAACGGACATTATTTTGTGGAGGCCATCGCCCAGGATGCCGGCGGCCTGACCACCCTTGTCACCAATGATTTCACCGTGCAGACTGTGAACGAATTGACGGTGCTGACGAGCGGACCGGGCGTCGTCACCACCAATCTCAACGGGCAATACCTGGTGGCGGGGGCGGCGTATTCCATGACGGCGACGGCCGCGGCAAACGCGAGCTTTGCATACTGGAGCAACGGCGGCAATATCACCCTCAATCCGGTGGTGACCTTCACCATGGTTTCCAACCTCACGCTGACCGCCACCTTCATCTCCAACGGGATTCCCGCCAATAGCATCGCCTTCACCTATCCCCCGTTGCAGGGCCTCGCCAACGCGACCAATGGCATTGTCCCCATCCAAGGCACTCTCACCGGGCTGACCAACACGCCGGTGGGCGTGACTTGCCAGCTTTTTTCCTACCCCGGCGGCGTGTCCCTGGGTTCGCCGCTGCAAACCTACGGCACAAACAACTGGGTCATGCCGGGGACCAATCTCGCCAATGGGCATTATTTCGTGGAGGCGGTGGCCCGGGATTCGGCGGGCCTCACCACCCTCATCACCAATGATTTCACCGTGCAGGCCGTCAACCTCTTGACGGTGCTTCAGAACGGACCGGGCGCCATCACTACCAATCTCAACGGCCAGTACCTGGTGCCGGGACAGTCGTACTCCATGACGGCGACGGCCGCGGCAAACGCCAGTTTTGCATCCTGGAGCAACGGCGGCCATGTCACCCTCAATCCGGTGGAGACCTTCACCATGGTTTCCAACCTCACGCTGACCGTGACGTTCATCACCAACGGGATTCCCGCCAACAGCATCGCCTTCACCTATCCCCCGTTGCAAGGCGTCGCGGAGGCGACAAATGGCCTGTTCCCGATCCAGGGCACTCTCACCGGGTTGACCAACACGCCGGTGAGCGTGACTTGCCAGCTTTTTTCCTACCCGGCCGGTTCGGCCCTGGGTTCGCCTCTGCAAACCTATGGCGCCACCAACTGGGTCCTGCCGGGCAATGCGCTCGCCAACGGACATTACTTTGTGGAGGCCGTCGCGCAGGATTCGGCGGGCCTCACCACACTCATCACCAATGATTTCACCGTCCAGACGGTGAACGAATTGAAGGTGGTGGCAATCGGACCGGGCGCCATCCATGCCAACCTCAACGGGCAATACCTGGTCCCAGGGCAGTCGTACTCCATGACGGCGACGCACGCGCCAAAGGCGAGTTTTGCATTCTGGAGCGACGGCACCAATAGCACCCTCAACCCGGTGGAGACGTTCAAGATGTCTTCCAACCTCACGCTCACCGCCACGTTCGTCAGCAACAACATTCCGGGGACGATTTCCTTCACCTATCCGGCGGCCAACGCGCGGTTGACCAACCCGGTCGTCGCGCTGGCCGGAAAGACCAAGGCCTCGGCCGCCGCCACTCAGGTTGTGTGTCAACTGTTTCTGGACTCCAATTCCATCGCCCCGCCGATGGTGGCCGGCGTCAGCGGCGCGGCGTGGTCGGCGGCGCGGACCAACCTGGCCCCCGGCGCCTACACGGCGGTGGCCTACACCACCAATGGGGGGGGCGCTTTGATTTTCGAGCACTTCGACGTGCTCGCGCGCCTGACGGTGGTCACCAGCACCAATGTCGTTCTCCCCGTCGTGCTGGACACCAATGGTGTCAATACCAATATCGTCTCCGTCGCCTCGCCCCAGGACCTGGGCGCCGTCCATTTGAGCGGCGTCTCCGCCCCGTTTGGAAAACCCGTCAGCGGGGGATACCTGTTGGTGGGAAAACCGGCGACGGTCTCGGCCGCGCCCAAAAAGGGCTATCTGCTGGCCTATTGGACCCTCAACGGCGTCACCAATTCCGGCTCGCCCGTCTCGTTTTCCCTGGCCACCAACGAGACCCTCACCGCCTATTTCGCCACCAACTATTACCCCAGGGTCAGCGGCACTTACAACGGCCTTTTTTACCCGCTTAATTCTCCTTTCGCCCCCACCAATTCAGGCTTTTTTTCCATGACGATCAGTGGCGGCGGCGCGGCCAGCATAAATGTGATTTTCCCCAGCCGGAGTTATCGGATCTTGGGAACTCTGCCTTTTGATTGTAGTGCGTTTACGCCGTTGCCGCCGCTGCCGGGTTTGGAAGGCCAGTACTTGGCCCTGTACTTTAGCATGGACCTGACCAACTTCTCGGGGTCTTTCAGCGGGGCGGTGTACGACACCAACGGGGCTTGGGGCGCGACACTCACCGCCGTCCGGGCCGCGACCAAGCTGACCCCCGACAGCGCGGTCGTTCCCGGACGGTACGTGCTCACCATTCCCGGCGACCATGCGGGGACCAATCTTGTTCCGGGTGGGGACAGTTATGCCACCTATTCCATCGGCGAAAATGGCGCGGTCACCTTGGGCGGCTGGCTGGCCGACAACACGGCGATTTCACAATCCGCCAAGGTCTCCACCAACGGCGCCTGGCCGCTCTACGCGCCGCTTTACTCGAAGGATGGGATCCACCAGGGATTGATTCTGGGCTGGCAAACGAACGGTTCGCCGGACAATTATGGGGGGTTTGTGGGGTGGTACAAGCCTGCCACCGCGCCCAAGCCGGGCGTTTACAACGCCCCCGGATTTCAATGGGTGGCCAACACCACACCCACCAATTACACTCCGCCAAAGGCCGGCACGAAGTATCAGATTGTCTTTGGCGGCGGATCCTTGCCCAAAGCGTTGACGAATTCCCTGAAAGTCATCCCGGCCGGCCAGTTCACCTCCACGGGCGGCCAGGCCAACAACTTGGAAATCACTTTGTCCCGGACCTCGGGCGCAATCACCGGCCACTTCCTCGATCCCGCCGGCAAGACGCTCCAATTCAAGGGCGCATTCCAGAGTCCCGAATCGGGCGGGTCCGGTTTCATTCTGGACAGTGACAGCGATGATGAGGCCGGCTACTTCGAGATCAGTTCGGCTCCCTGATCTGCCTACGAGTGTCGTGTTGCAATGCAACCTTTGCACGAACCCCTCTCCCTGCCCTCTCCCCGCATGGCGGGGAGAGGGTGGTTGCGGGCCGGGAGAGGGGCTCGTTGTAAAGCCGTTTCAGCAAGAGCACCCAGCCTGCAATCCTCTTCCCGATGACCACTTTAGCGATCGCCACGCGCAACGCCCACAAGGCGCGGGAAATCCGGCAGGTCCTCGCCGGCGATTACCACTACTTGACGCTGAATGACTTTCCCGGCGCCCCCGGCGTGGTCGAGGACGGCGGAACCTTCGCGGCCAATGCGGCCAAAAAGGCCGCGGCCCTGGCCGGCTGGCTGGCCGCGCATTCCCCCCGGGTCCTGGAAAAACTGGCCTCTCCGCAAACTCTTCTTTACGTGGTCGCGGACGACTCCGGCCTGGAAGTGGACGCGCTGGGCGGCGCTCCGGGTGTCCACTCCGCGCGGTTCGCCGCGATGGACGCCGCCGGCGCGGGCAATTCGCCGGACAGCGCCAACAACTCCAAGCTGCTGCGGCTGCTGGAAAATGTCCCGGCTCCGAAACGGTCGGCGCGCTTTCGCTGTGTTTTGGCCGTCAGCCGGCTGACCTTCGCGGCCTCGGCCCGGAAATTTTTGGTTTTGCCCGCCGCGCATGCCGTTTTGTTCGAGGGCGTGTGCGAGGGCCGCATCACCATGAGGCCGTCCGGCGCGGGCGGCTTTGGATACGATCCTTTGTTCGTTCCCAACGGCCATTCCCGGTCGTTCGGCGAGCTTGGCGAAGAGGTGAAGAACTCGCTCAGCCACCGGGCCGCCGCCCTGAAAAAGCTCGGGGATTTTTTGGCGAAATGAAGGATGAGAAGGCGGAAATCGGCGTTTGAACTTTCCTCCCGATGCCTTAGACTGCCCGGATGATGAATGAACCCACCGTGAATCCCCCGGCGCCGGGGGCGGCCGCCTTGTCGCAGGATGACGTCGGCGCCATTGGCGAGTTGCGCCAGGCGTATGCAAAAGTCCGGGCCGAACTGGCCCGGGTCATCATCGGGCAGGACAGCGTGATGGAGCAGTTGCTGATATGCATTTTGGCCCGGGGGCACGGCCTGTTGATGGGCGTGCCGGGCCTGGCCAAAACCACCATGGTCAATTCTCTGGCGCAGGTCATGTCCCTCCAATTCAACCGCATCCAATTCACCCCCGACCTCATGCCCTCCGACATCACCGGGACGGACATTCTCCAGGAAACCGACCAGCCCGGCCGCCGCGCCTTCGTTTTCATCAAGGGGCCGCTCTTCGCCAACATCATCCTCGCCGACGAGATCAACCGCACGCCGCCCAAGACCCAATCCGCGCTGCTGGAGGCGATGCAGGAACACCGCGTGACCGTGGCGGGGCGGTTCTTCGCCCTGCCCTCGCCCTTTTTCGTTTTGGCCACGCAAAACCCCATCGAACAGGAGGGCACCTATCCGCTGCCCGAGGCGCAGTTGGACCGCTTCATGTTTTTTATTCATGTGGACTACCCCAGCGAGGCGGAAGAAAGGCGCATCGCGCGGGAGACGACGGGGGCGGCCCCGCCGGCCCTGTCGCATTTGCTCTCCGGCGAGCAGATCCACAAGTACCAGGAAGTCGTCCAGCGCGTGCCGGTGCCGGACCACATTTATGATCTCGCGGTGGAGCTGGTGCGCCGCTCGCGTCCGCATTCCGGGAAGGCGCCGGAGTGGATCAAGAAATGGGTGAGCTGGGGCGCCGGTCCGCGCGCGGTGCAATACCTCATTCGCGGCGCCAAGGCGCGGGCCGTCCTTCACGGCAGTTATCTGGCGCGGGTCGAGGATTTGGAGGCGGTCGCCGCGCCGGTCCTCACCCACCGCATCCTCACCAACTTCCAGGCCCAGTCCGAGGGCGCGACCAGCCCAGCCATCATCACCCGCCTGCTGGAGGAAATTCGCGGAGAAGAGCACCGTGCCTGAGGATAACCAGCTTTTGGAGCCCCAGGTGCTGGCGCGTCTCCAGCACCTGCCCCTCCTGGCTCGGCTGCCAATGGAAGGCTCGGTCTCCGGCCACCACAAAAGCCCCCATCGCGGCTCCAGCGTGGAGTTCGCGGAGTACCGCAATTACGTTCCGGGCGACGACATCCGGCGGCTGGACTGGCGGGTCTTTGCCCGCACCGACCGCTTTTACATGAAGGAATTCGAGGCGGAGACCAATTTGCGCTGTTACCTCGTGCTGGATTGCAGCGGCTCGATGCGGTTCGCGGGCGCCGGCAGCGCCAAGCTCGAATACGCCAAACGCCTGGCCGCCACTCTGGGCTATCTGGCCGCGCAGCAGGGCGACGCCACCGGGCTGGTCTGCGCCGGGGGGAGCGGGGCCGTGGAAATCCCGCCCCGGCGCAACCCCGCCCACCTGGGCGTTATATTTGACTCATTGCGGAAGACCGCTGCGGGCGGGGAGACCGCGCTCACCTCCGCCCTGCACGACCTGGCGGAAAAGGTGCGCCGCCGCGCGCTGGTGGTGGTGTTCTCGGATTTCTTTTGCGACCTCGCCCCGCTCCTGGGCGGCCTCCAGCATCTGCGCTTTCAAAAGCACGACCTCGCCCTCTTCCAACTGCTGGACCGGGCCGAGCTGGAATTTCGATTTGACCGCCCCACCCGGTTCGTGGACCTGGAAAGCTCCCTCAATCTGGTCGCCGAGCCGGCGGTCATCCGCGACGAGTACCTGCGCCAACTCCACTCGTTCCTGGACGGATTGGAGGCCGGATGCCACGAATTCGCCGCCGATTACCGCCGGGTGGTCACCGACCAGCCCTACGAAAAAGTGCTGGCCGATTTCCTGGTCGAGCGCGCGCGGTTGGCCGCCGGCCCGTGATTGGATCCCATGACTTTCCTCGCGCCATGGATGCTTTGGGGGTTGCCGCTGCTGCTCCTGCCGGTGATCATTCATCTGCTCAACCGCCTGCGCCACCGCCCCCAGCCGTGGGGCGCCATGCGCTTTCTCCTGGCCGCCACGCGCCGTTCCACCAGCAACACCAAGCTCCGCCAGCTCTTGATCCTCCTCTGCCGCGTCCTCATGGTCGCGGCCCTGGTCCTCTTCCTGGCCCGCCCGCTGGCGGGCGGCTGGATGGGATGGGCCGTCGCCTCCGCGCCGGACGCGATTGTGATTCTGCTGGACCGCTCCGCCAGCATGGAGAACAAGGCGGGCGGGATCCCCAAGCGGGAGCAGGCCGTGAGGCTCCTGGCTCAGACGGCGGCGGAGTTCGAGCAGAGCAGCCATCTGGTTTTGATTGACAGCGCCACGCTCGCCCCGCAGGAGATCGCCCGCGGCGCCGACCTCCGGCAATTGCCCGTCACCCAGCCCACCGACACCGGCGCCGATCTTCCGGCCATGCTGCGCGCGGCCTTCAACTGGCTGGTGGAGAACCGCGCCGGCACCGCGGAAATCTGGATCGCCTCCGACGGCCAGCGCGGCGACTGGCATCCGGAGGACCCGCGATGGAAGGACGTCACCAGCCAGCTTGCCTCCCTGCCGCAAAAAGTCCGCGTGCGCCTTCTGGCCCTCAACCAGGCGGCCGACGCCAACGCCTCCATCGCCCTCAAGGAAATCGCCCGCCGCCCGCATGGCGACCAGTCCGAGTTGCAGTTCGTCCTGGACCTCCAGCGCAATCGCGCCTCCTCCGATCCCATTCCCGTCACGTTGACCCTGGACGGCAGGCAGACCCAAACCCAAGTCGCCTTCGAGGGCCAGTTCCTCCGCTGGCGGCACCGGGTGGATTTGGGAACGCATCCGGCGGGCGGTTGGGGCAGTTTCGCTCTGCCGGCCGACGCCAACCTGCGCGACAACACCGCCTATTTTGTGTACGGGGCGGACACGCCGGCGCGGGCCGTGGTCGTCGGCGGTTCGCCGGGTACGGCGCGCTACTTGCAGTTGGCCGCCGCGGACCGCGCGGGCCAGCCCGCCGATCTGGAGGTGCCGGCGGCATTTGGCGGCGCGAATCTGGACGCCTGCTCGCTCGTCGTCTGGCAGGACACGCTCCCGGAGGGCGAGGCCGCGGAGCGGCTGCAATCTTTTGTGTCTCAAGGCGGGGTGGTCGTCTTCTTTCCGCCGGGCCGCCCGGACGCCGGGCAGTTCGACGGGTTTGGATGGGGCGCGGTCGAGGATTCCAAGACGGCGGGCGGTTTTCACGTGTTGCGCTGGAACGAGGACGAAGGCCCGCTGGCCCGCAGCGACGAGCGTCTGAGCCTGCCGCTGGCGCAAACGCTCTTCCAGCGGCGCCAGATCATCGCGGGCCAGAAAAATGTGCTCGCCGCGTTTGAGGACGGCGCGGCGTTTTTGGCGCGGCAGAACTTGGGCAGGGGCGACGTCTATTTTTGCGCGTCGTCGCCCGCGGACGACTGGTCGGGCCTGGCCGACGGCCCGGTGCTGGTGCCGATGCTCCAACGCATGCTCCAGGACGGCGCGCGCCGCCTCCAACAAGTGGCGATCATCCCCTGTGGCGAACTCAGCGCGGCGGACTTGGCCAAGCAATGGGTCGCCGTGGATTCGACGGAGCCAAAGGACATCCGTTTCCAGGCCGGCGTCTATAAGTCGGGCGACCGGATGCTGGCGGTCAATCGTCCGGCGAGCGAGGACGACCCCGAGGTCGTGGATTCCAGCGAGATGAAAAAATTGTTCGGCGACCTGCCGATGCGGATGTTTGAGGACCGGCAAGTGGACACGAACCAATTGGAGGGCGAAATCTGGCGCTTGTTCTTGTTCCTCATGCTCTTGTTTGTGCTGGTGGAGGGCTATTTGATTCTGCCCGCCAATCAGTCAAAAGCCCAGCCCGCATGAGAGGTCCCCAATCATCAGCGACTTCTCGGGGAGCGCACAGCCCGCATCGCTGCGGGCCAGCCTTCTGTTGTTCCATCTCGCCCCCGCGTGCCGTGTTCGGCGCCCTCGCCGAACACATGGACTTTCCCGGGAGCGCGACCAGCCCGCAACGCTGCGGGCCAACCTGCTGTTGTTCTGACCGCCCGGTCGCATCCGTCGGCGTCTCGCCGACGGAATCTACCGTCCGAAACCGCCCCACCCTTTGGGTGAATCCCAAAGTCAGCGCCAACGGCGCGTTCTCATATCAGCCTGGGGCAACGCCCCAGGTTCCGATTCGCAAACACGCCAAGGGCTGAAAGCCCGTCCCATCAGCGCGCGTTGCATCGGTGAACCAGTCGTAGCGACGAACTTCGCCCCGTTGGGGCGCTTCCATAATCCTAAAAACGGCAGTTGAAACATAAACTTCTTGGGTTTCCAGATTCTTTGGAACCCGGTGCGGCGATATTCTTCGTCCAATTTGGACCCCAACTAACCAGGCACCCATGCCTGTTGCCGGAACCAAGTCCGACAAGCGGCCTCCCTTTTCCGGAAAGGCGTCAAAATCCGCTCCCAGATTCGCTCCCAACACTGCCGGC
>JBEKAN010000056.1:0-15493 GCA_050015895.1 Verrucomicrobiota bacterium | reverse complement strand
GCATCCGTTACGCTGCCGTAACATTGGCAAATTTACGGGAAACCGCGATGGGGATAGCGGCAAGCCTGTCGCAGCCGGTGCCGGAATCGTTTGGAGAGAGCGAGGAGCAGCGAGTGATTGCTGGATTTGTCGCCGAAGCCCCGAAACTTGACAAAGTGGCGCTGTGTGATGAAACTTGGGATGCCGAGATAGAGGCTGTGCGCGATTTAATTGCAGCGGGCCGTAGCTTCGCCGGCGCCCAAAGACAAATGGAGACAAAGGTTGATGAAGGCGCGTGGGAAAGAGATTTTTCAGAAGCGCGTTCTCAAATAGCGGCACACGGAGAATCGCTTTTTAGGTTCTTCAACGCCAAATACCGCACGGCTATTGCCGAGCTTAGAGGAGTATTGAACTCCGTTATGCCTAAAGTGCATTCTGAAAGGCTGGCATTCGTTGATGCAATTGTGTGCGGCCAGCGGTCATTGCGGAAAATTCGAGAATCCGAAAGAGTCGGGCACGCGGCTTTTGGCTCGCTTTGGCGCCGGGAGAAATCAGACTGGCACCAACTCGGAATCATCCTCGACTGGGTCGCCAGACAGAATGAAGCGGGCTTAAGCCGCAGCTTTCGTAAAATGTTCGCCGGAGTTAGCGACCAACCCGTGATCGGCAAAATGGTTGAGCAACTGGCGGGGCGTCTCGCCACTGCGCGAGATACAATCCAAAAGCTCTTCGCAGGATTATCTCTTAATTGCACGGTTGCCTTCGCGATGCAAGACTTTGATCAGATACCGCTGAACGCCTTAAACGAGAGGCTAACCGCATGGGTTGACAGCACAGCGCAATTGCCCGGCTGGATCAACTATATTAACCGCGCGCGGTACGCACGCGAGCAGGGCATGGCAAGCCTGATAGACGCGCTTGAAATGGGCGACATCCCACCGAGAACTGCGGTTGATGGCTACAACCGCGCCTACTTCGGTCAACTGCTCCGCGACATCGTTCGCCTTAAGCCCGAACTTGCGCATTTCAGCGGAGAACTTCACGACCGGCACGTCGCCGATTTTCGGCACCTCGACAAGGATCGTCTTGAACTTGCCAAATATCGAACGCTGATGGCGCATTTCGAGCGTCTGCCTCAAATCAACGCTGGCGTCGGTGCGACTGGTATAGTGAAAGGCGAGATGGAACGGAAGCGTGGACATCGGACGGTACGCCGCCTTTTGAAAGACGCAGGCTCAGTGGTGCAAGCCATCAAGCCAGTATTCATGATGAGTCCTCTTTCCGTCGCCCAGTTTCTTGAGCCGGGAGCAGTGGACTTTGACTTGCTTGTTATTGACGAGGCCAGCCAAGTTCAGCCGGTGGACGCTCTGGGCGCGGTCGCACGATGCAAGCAGATCGTTGTTGTCGGTGACAGCAAACAACTCCCCCCAACGCGGTTTTTTGCCCGTCTCACATCCGATATCGAATTGGATGATGACGATGAAGAGTGCGAACCACAAGCCGCACAGGTACAGGACATTCAAAGCATTTTGGGGCTATGCCAGGCACGCGGGCTTCCCGAAAAAATGCTCCGTTGGCATTATCGCAGCCGGCACCATTCCCTTATCGCCGTATCAAACCATGAATTCTACGACGATAAATTGTTCATCGTTCCGAGCCCGTATTCGAGGACTCAGGAGCTTGGATTGAAGTTCCATCTAGTCTCCGCTGGGTTGTTCGACAGCGGGGCTTCAGGCACGAATCGCATTGAAGCGAAAGCCGTGTGCAACGCCGTCGTTTCGCACGCTCATAATCACCCCGATTTATCGCTTGGCGTCGCAGCCTTTTCCGTCCGGCAGCGGCAGGCGATTCTCGACGAATTGGAGTTGCTGCGCCGAGAAAATCCTACAACCGAATCATTTTTTGCCGGGCACCCAACGGAGCCATTTTTCATAAAGAACCTCGAGAACGTCCAAGGCGATGAAAGGGATGTGATTTTTATTTCCGTTGGCTACGGCAAGAACGCGAAAGGATACATGGCCATGCGCTTCGGCCCGCTTGGGGCCGAAGGCGGCGAACGCCGGTTAAACGTTCTTATTTCCCGCGCAAAACAGCGTTGTCATGTGTTCGCCTCCATTACTGCCGACGACATTGATCTTGAGCGAGCGCGGGGCCGCGGCGTCGCATCTTTGAAGACGTTCCTTTCATACGCAGAAACAGGCAAGCTGTCTGTTGCCGCCGTATCAGGACTTGAGGAGGATTCACCGTTTGAGGAATCCGTTCGTCGGGCCGTGGAGTCACTTGGCTATAAGGTCGACGCGCAAGTCGGCCAGGCGGGGTTCTTCATTGATCTTGCCGTCCGTGATCTCCAAGTCGAGGGCCGATATTTGCTTGGAATTGAATGCGACGGCGCGGCATACCACTCATCGCGCTCAGCGCGCGACCGAGACCGGCTGCGCCAAGCCGTGCTGGAAGATCATGGCTGGATCATTCACCGCGTATGGAGCACAGATTGGTTCCAGCGCCAGGCAGACCAACTGCGAAAAATTGCGGCAGCTTTAGAAAGGGCGAAGTGCATCGCAAACAGGAAGGCCTACACTGCGTCAGCACCCGAACCCGGCTCGACGGACGAGATCGAACGTGAACCTTTGCAGGCACTTCACGACGGGTCCCTTGCAAACTTAACCGTGCCCTACAAGGAGGCTCATTTTGAAGTCCCCTCGTTTCTAGAACCACATGCGATCTCAACAAGCAGATTGGCTGAAATTGTCTTGGAGATTGTGCGGATAGAAGGGCCAATTCACAAAGATGAGGTTGTCAGTCGCGTGCGAGATTTATGGGGTTATGCTCGTGCCGGTTCTCGGATTCAGGAAAGTGTCGCAACCGCTATCCAGTCAATTCTCGTGGCTGGACAGTGCAATTGTGAGCGCGGATTTCTCTGCTTAACGGGCGCTGGAACGCCCGTTCGAAATCGTGAGAACGTATCATCACCAGATTTACGTAAGCCAGAAATGATCGCTGCGGCAGAGCTGCGGGCCGCGATTCTGGCCGTAATTGACACTGCCCACGGCGCAGTCAGGCAGGAAATTCCTGTCGCCGTGGCAAGAATGCTTGGGTTCAGAAACACGAGTCCTCAAATGCGCTCCGCCATCGAATCGCAAATTTCCGAGCTCTGCCGACAGGACACGATTGTGGAATCGAACGGGATGTTGAAGCAACCATAACCGCTTCGTCGGAGGGGTCAATCGAAGGGCTCAAACAATAGTTTTGCCAAATCTCAAGCGCAACTGATTGCACAGCAAGCACTTACGCAGAAGCGGCAAACCGTCAGACTATCGCGGAAGGGACGCCGTGCGCGCCGACGGAGATCATGGCGTCGAGGTTGTAAAAGCGGTCAGTTCCGGCCCTTTGAGTTCCCTGTGTTCCTTTGCGGCAATGATTCAGAAGTCCCGAGGGCCGTGAGGCGGCATATTGAATTGAGAATAGGGAATTTGGAAGTGAGAATTGAGGAGCCACAGCCGGCGCCTGCTTAGAAATCGTGTCATGGAGCAATTCGTGTCCATTGGCGAAATTCGCGGATCACCCCTCATTCATCCGTGTAAATCCTGAAATCCGTTCGCACCTTCGGCGCGCTTCCCGCTATTGTGCTGACTGTTAAATGCTTGAGCCAGAGGCACATCGGAAAGAACGCGGCGGCTCTTTGCGTCTCTGAGTCTTTGCGATGAGGCCTTCCGGTGTTGATCGGCGGATGGGGGATGGATGGGACGGGCCTTCAGCCCTTGGGGTGTTTGCGATATGAAACCTGGGGCGTTGCCCCAGGCTGGGATTAAGGCGCGACGTTGGCGCTGGCCTCCTTTTTGGGCAATCAGGTCTCCGGTTCTTGGGGTTGAACCCAGAAGGCCGAGAAGTCAGTCAGAGGAATGATTGTCAAGGGAATGGAAACCAGCGTTTTCAGGATTATTCCTCTGACAAACATTCCCCTGACTTTTCTCTGAAAAAATGACTTGAAAATCTGGCGCGAGGCGGTAAAATCAGAAAACACACTCACGCAGGTTGTGGGACGGAAAGCAAATACGGAATCCCAGCGAAAACAAATTAAAATAACACGCTATGACAAAGAGCGGAATGAACCCCAAGGTTGATGTGTTTCTGAGCAAAACAAAGCAGTGGCGGGAAGAATTTGAGAAATTGAGAGGGATCATTCTTGACTGTCACCTGACCGAAGAATTCAAGTGGGGCAAACCTTGTTACACGTTTCAGAAGAGCAACATAGTTTTGATACATGGATTCAAGGAATACTGCGCGCTTCTGTTTTTCAAAGGCGCCTTGTTAAAGGACGCCAATGGCGTTCTAGTCCAACAAACGGAGAATGTGCAGGCGGCGCGCCAGATTCGGTTCACCAATGTCCGGCAAATAGATGAGATGGAAAGCACCTTGAGGGCCTGTGTTCATGAAGCCATCGAGGTGGAAAAAGCCGGTTTGGAAGTGACTCTTAAGAAGACCTCAGAATTCAGAATTCCCGAGGAATTTCAAAATAAACTGGATGCGATCCCCGCCTTGAAAACTGCTTTTCACGCGTTGACACCGGGACGGCAAAGAGGGTACATCCTTTATTTTTCCGCGCCCAAACAATCCAAGACCCGGGAGTCAAGGGTTGAAAAATGCAAGCGGCAAATCCTCAAGGGAAAGGGATTGGATGATCAGTAGGAGCGTGTTTTAATAATCTGATATTCTTGACGGCCCGGCTCGGCAGGAGCCTCGCCCTACCACAATCACCCCGGTAGGGCGAGTCTCGCCCTGCCTTTGGAACCCTCCTCGAAGCGTTCAAACCGTACTTCTGCCCAATGCGCCCGACGCGCGGGCGCTTGGCTGGCGGGATTGGAGGGGTTGTTCCATTTCAGCCTTTAGCCTTTAGCCTTGTCTTGAATTCCCCGCACGCCCCCGCCACATCCTCCTGGTTGAGGATGGCCGACACCACGCAAATCCTCTCCGCCCCCGCGCCCAGCACCTCGTCCAGGTTGTCCAGGTTGATCCCCCCGATGGCAAACCACGGGAGCTTCACCCGACCCGCCGCCCACCGCACATACTCCAGCGTGACCGGGCGCGCGCCCGGCTTTGTCGCCGTCGCATAGACGGGGCCGATGGCGATGTAGGCCGGCCCGGCCGCCATCGCGCGCTCCGCCTGTTCCGGCGCATGAGTGCTCAGCCCGAGAAGCGGTTTGCCCTGGAAGGTCGGAAGTTGCGAGACATGCGTCAGATTTCTGCTTTCACCTTTCCGCATTCCGCATTCCGCATTCCGCATTCCGCATTCAAAAAAGTCCTCCTGCCCCAGATGACAAAAATCCGCGCCCACCTCGAGCGCGATCTCCCAATGGTCATTGATGACCAGGCCCACGTTCGCCCGCCGCAACACCGGCTGGATTTCCAAGGCCAACCGGCGGGTTTCCTCCGGCGAACGGTCTTTGGCCCGCAACTGGATCAAATCCGACCCTCCTTCGCAAAGCTGGCGGGCGACCGCCGCCGCCGACCGACCTCGCAGGCAGGCCGTGTCCACAAACGTATAAAGCCGGCATTGGTCGAGCGGTTTCAACTTGGAAAATTTCTTGCGATGTTCATCCTTCCCTCCCCGCCATTCAATTCCCCATTCCCTATTCATAATTCCTCATTCCCCCTCACCCCTGCTCTTCCATCAATTCCCGCCGCGCCCCTCCCAGCAATTGCTCCAGAAAGGAGGTCGAGTAGGTGCCGCGCCGGAAATTCGGGTCCTGCAAGATCGCCTGCTCAAACGCGATCGTCGTGGTGATGCCGGTGATCATGAATTCCGACAGGCTGCGGCTCATCTTGTCCATCGCCTCCCGGCGGTCTTTGCCGTGGGTGATGAGCTTGCCGATCAACGAATCGTAATTGGGCGGGATGGTGTAGCCGGCGTACACGTGGCTGTCCACGCGCGTGCCCGGTCCGCCCGGCGCGTAGTACATCTCCACCCGGCCGGGGCAGGGCCGGAAATCGTCGAACGGGTCCTCGGCGTTGATGCGGCATTCGATGGCGTGGCCGCGCAGGTGAACGTCTCCCTGCTTGATGCGCAGCGGCTCGCCCATCGCCACGGCGATCTGCTGTTTGACGAGGTCAAAGCCGGTGACCTCCTCGGTGACGGGATGTTCGACCTGGATGCGTTTGTTGACCTCCAGGAAATAGTAGCGACCCTGCTCGTCCACCAGAAACTCCACCGTGCCCGCGTTGGTGTAGTGGGCCGTCTCGGCGATGCGCACCGCCGCCTTGCCCATTTTCTTGCGCAGGTCCTTGAACTTGCCCTCCAGCAGCGGGGAGGGGGTTTCCTCCACCAACTTCTGATTGCGCCGCTGGATGGAGCAATCCCGCTCCCCCAGATGAATGTAGTTGCCCTTGTTGTCCCCAAAAATTTGAAACTCGATGTGGTGCGAATTTTCGATGAATTTCTCGATGTAAACCCCCGAATTCCCAAAACTCTTCTCCGCCTCGTTGCGCGCCGTGTGATAGCCCTTGACCAGCGACACATCATTGTGGGCCACCCGCATCCCGCGCCCGCCCCCGCCCGCGATGGCTTTGATGATGACCGGATAGCCGATGCGTTTGGCCGTGGCCAGGGCGTCCTGCTCGTTCTCCACCGCCCCTTCCGAACCCGGCGGCACCTGCACGCCGGCTTTTTTGGCCAGGGCGCGGCTGGTGGTCTTGTTTTCCAGGGCGTTCATCGCGCGCGAACCGGGGCCGATGAAGCGGATGTTGCAGCTCTCGCAAACGTCGGCGAAATGCGCGTTCTCCGACAGGAATCCGTAGCCGGGATGGATGGCGTCCACGTCGGAGATTTCCGCCGCGCAGATAATGCGGTCAATGCGCAGGTAGCTCTCGCTGCTGGGCGCCTTGCCGATGCAAATCGCCTCGTCGGCCATTTGCACGTGCATGGAGTTGACGTCAATTTCCGAATAGACGGCCACCGTGCGGATGTTCATCTCCTTGCAGGCGCGGATGACGCGCACCGCAATCTCCCCGCGGTTGGCAACGAGTATCTTTTCAAACATGGTTTCGGAACCGGGCCTTCCGGCGCCCAGGCAGTTGGTCAACGGCTAGGTCGGACGAATTCGGAACAGCGACTGGCCAAACTCAACCGGCTTGGCGTTTTCCACCAATATGTGCGTCACCACCCCTTTGACCTCGGCTTTGATTTCATTCATCACCTTCATCGCTTCGATCAGGCACACGATGGTTTCCGGGTTCACTTCGCTCCCCACCTCCACATAGTCTTGCGACTCCGGAGAAGGCGCCCGGTAAAAAGTGCCGATCATGGGGGATTTGATTTCCAGCAAATTGGCTCCCGCCGTCGCCGCCGCCGCCGCTGCCGTGGCTGGCGGAGCCGCCAAAGGAAGCGGCGCCGCCGCCGCTGGCGGGGCCGTGTAGATTCCCGGCTCCTCGGACACTGCGGGGATTCCGCCATTCCCGCGTTTCAACTTGATTTTGAAATCCTGTCGTTCCATCTCGAACTCCGAAATGGAGTTTTTCCTCATCAAATCAATAATCGCTTTAATGTCCTTTAAGTCCATTTTGGCCTTTATTCGTGGTTAATCGTGTTCACCAGTTTTTGAGAGTTCTTGCGACTGCTTTGACGACATGTATTGAAACAAAAAAGCAGCGGTCAATGAAAGACCCTGCCCTTGTCATGTTTTTTGTTGCTGTGGATATTACCCGCCGTCAATCTTGGCGTCAAGCCCTAATTCTGAAACACACCCGGCGATCCAAAAAGCCGCAAGAAACCCTATTTTTACGCTCAATATCCATTAAAAACCTTATCCGTTAACGTTAATGTGTCTAATCTTCGCCAAAACTCCAAAGCCAGCCGAGGAGGAAAAATGCCGGCCAGGCAAGTGCTGGGTAGTACAAGTGGAACTCCATCATGCAATGCGCGAATAAACCGGAAAACCCCAGCCACACGGCAAACTTGATTGCATAAAACTGGTCATTTTTTGACAATCTATAACGATAAAGGTGCAGAATTGACACTGAAATAAGGGTCGAAAACGTCAAAAAGCCTATAATTCCTGAATCCGATGCTTGTTCAAGGTAATCATTGTGGGTGAGCCGTGCCATTTCGGAATCCTTGCTCTTGATTTGTTCGTATTCAACCCCAAATGTTCCCGGCCCGGAACCCATAACTGGATGATGGGCAAAGACTTGCAGCGCCGCCTTCCAATAACCGAATCGAGCCACCATGCTCGTCTTGCCATGCGCAACCGAGTCAGCATATTTGATGGTGAAACCGAGCAGACCAACTGCCAGCAATCCATAGATCGTCGTCCGCTTCCATGCCATCTTCATCGGCGCATGGGCCAGCGCGAGGACTCCAGATACCACCATCAGCAGCCAGGCGGCTTTGGAGCCGGACCAGTATAAACAAGCCAGACCGCATCCGCCCAGGATGATGACAAACAACCACCGGATCGCCACCCGAACTTTGGGTGTGATCTGCCACAGAAACACCAAGGTGACCGGGAGCAGCAGGAGGATGGCTCCCGCCAGGGAGTTGGGATACAGGAATGTGCCAAAAACCCGGTCGCTTTTCAGCCTGTTGAGATACAAGGGGTTGGCGAGTATGTCCGGCGGCAGGTCAATGCCTTTGCCTTCAAGAACCATCCGGCGGGTTGCCTCAAGGCCGCCAAAGTGCTGGTCCAGGGCGCTGTGCATCGTCCAGCACAGGGCCAGGCCCAGTCCCGTCCACACGGGCCACGGGTTTTGGACACCGCGCAACGCAAACAGCCCCAAATAAAAGAACACCACACACGCCGAGAAATGGGCCAGTGTCGGTCCGGTGAGGGGGGTGGCAACCGTCCCGGTGGCGGCGGCGGAAATGAACTGCCAACCCAGCCAGAGCAAGGGCAGGAGCAACGGCCATTTTCGGGGCAAGGGCCGCCAACGAATGGCCAGCAGCCCCGCCGCCAATACCGGGATTATCAGCAGGTACCCCCATTTCACTTTCCAAGATTCGGCAACGGCCTCCACCCAGTTCTTTGGCGGGGGAAAGATGTGGTCCAGAATGACCGGATTGCCAAATTTCAGGACCGCGATGAAGAAAAACACCCCGGCCAGAACCATGAACAGCAACGGCTCGGCCCTGCCGCTCCGGGGCGGCAAAGGCCCGGACGCGCTGGTTGCCGGGGTGGGCGGCATGGGTTAGAGCTTGAGCTTGAGCAGGCCCACTTCCAAGGCCAGGGCCTCCTGGACATTGGAATTGAGCTGGCGTTGGAGACGGTCCATTTGTTCGAGATTGCGCAGGGCCTCGGCGGGGGAAATCCGCGCGGCCACAGTTTCCGCCGCAGGCCGCAGATCGGGAAAACAGATCAGTTCGCCGTCCGTCCGCAAGGTTTGCAGCCAGATGTCCCGCAGCCACCATTGCAACACGCCGATGACATCCGCGCGCTGGCGGCGGTACTCCGCCTCAATGGCGGCGGCCAGTTCGTCCTCCAGTTTCTCGCGCATGTTGGGGTCGTCGCCCTGGTATTTCTCCAGGGGGGAAAGCTCCGTCAGGGCCTTCTCAATGACCGCCTTTTCCCCGGCCAGCTTCTTCATAATCAGCCCCAGAAGCTGGTAGCGCCCAAGCAGGCCGCGCTCGGTCCGGGCGGCCATTTGGCTGAAGCCCGCCAGCCATGCGGCGTGTTTTGCGCGGTCCGGCCCCGAGTCGCCGCCGAAGTTGAGCCGCAGGCAGCGCGAGAGGATGGTTTCCAAAACCCGTTGCGGCTCGGTGGTCAGAAGAATGAGGATGGATTTTGGAGGAGGCTCCTCCAGCGTTTTCAAAAATGCGTTGGCGGCCTGCACCGTGAGGCGGTCGGCCGACACCACCACGCTGACTTTGAATTCCGCCGCCTTCGGCTTGAGATTCACCGTCTGCATCAAGTCCCGAATCTGCTCAATAAGGATCACGCGCGATTTGGACTCGGGCCGCACCCACAGGACGTCGGGATGATTGTCGCGCTGGATGCGGCGGCATGAATCGCAGTGGCCGCACGAGCGCAGCAGGCGTTGGGCCGCGCCCCCGGCGGATTGGCAGTTGAGCGCCCGGGCCAGGGTTCGCGCCATGTCCTCCAACGCGCCCAGGGAATCGCCGCAAAACAAATACGCGTGCGCCAGCCGGTTCCTTTCCAGGCTTCGCTCCAGCAGACGTGTCACATTGTTTTCCGCCATGGTCGCCTCACACGGCTTCCTTGCGCTCCATCAATTTGACCGCCAGCGGGATGCTCGACAACGACCGGCCGTCCATCGAGAGGTCAATGGAGTAAAGGCCCGCTTTCTCCAGCTTCAAATGCTGGATGTTCAGCACGAAATTGCGCGACATGAACGTGGCGTCGGGCGGGAAAACGATGTCCACCGGGATGTTGTTGATGGGGGGCATGATCGGGTGGCCGTCTTCGTCCACAAAATTCATGGCCAGTTGGTGGTGGCCCTCCTCCTGGCGGTCGAAGGCGATGCGCAGGGCGATGGAGCATTGGGGGTGCAGGGCGGGCAGTTGGGGGGCCAGGATGGTGTCGAAAGTCCCCAGCAGGTTGAGTTTGGTGTTATAGTCGGTCGCCGCGTCGCAGAGAACCGCCACTTGGATCGTCATATATGGGGATAGTTTAGAACATCCCCTGATTTATTCCACCATTTAAGTGTTTTCTAGGCGCGCCCTGGGCTTGAGGGTGGCGCCGATGAAAAGGTTGCAGAATTCCAGTTTGACCGGAATCGGAAAGTAGCGCGAGTGAACGATTTCAAAATAGGGCGCCAGTTCCTCCCTCACTTCCCACGGAACATTGATGTGCTCCCGGTCAATAAAGATGTGGTAGGGGCGCTTGTGGCGCTTTTCGAACAGCGGCTTGGCCGAGATTTCCCGCGCGATGGCGTAGGCCAGCCCGCCTTCGCAGGGGATGACGATGGAGAAAACGCCTTTGGCCTTGTCGCAGAGCCGGTGCATTTCGCGGATCGCCGCCGGAAGATTGGGCAGATGCTCCAGCACGTTGATGGCCAGAATGCGGTCAAAATAGCCGTCGGGAAAATCCAGCCGCCGCTGGCAATCCCCCACGCACACTTGAATCCTGGGGCAGGCCGCCTGCAGGCGTTTGGCCATGTTGGGCCGGGTTTCCACGGCCACGTAATTCCGCTCCTGCTCTTCGGTCAGGACTTCGTATTTGAGGTGTTCCCCGATTCCGGGGCCGATTTCCAGGGTGCGCGCGAATTGGGCAGGGCGGCGCCGGGCCACATATTCGTGGGTGAAACGGTCGGCGACGCCGAACCGGTTCGGGAACACGTCGTGCCAATGCTCCATGAAATCGTCGCAGATGCGTTGGTCTTCCGGGGTGATGGGCGGCAGCACTTTGGGCCATTTTGGCATCGGGCAACCTTTCCAGAAATCCGCCGCCAAGCAAGCCCATTGTTCGGAGCATTGCCCGGAGCCTTCCCGGCGGGCCCCCCGGAGTTTGTCACAGTATTGTCACACGATTGTTGTTTACGTGTCATGGCAAAGCGGTATCAAGGAATGGCCCTGAACTGCTCCGCCAAGCCAAAATGGCTGGCGCCAGGAATCTGAATTTGTCGGCATAAGACTATGAACAACAGAACTGCTCCTGCCCTCCTTCTGGGCGCCGCGCTGCTGGCGGGCTGCGGCCAAAAATCGTCCTCCCAACTGCTCATCAACGGCGCCGGGGCCACCTTTCCCTACCCCTTGTATTCCAAATGGTTCGATGAATACAGCAAGGTGGACACCTCCGTCAGCTTCAACTACCAATCCATCGGCTCGGGCGGAGGCCAAAGACAGATCCTGGCCGGCACGGTGGATTTCGGCGCGTCCGACGGCCCCATGGACAACGACAGCCTGGCCAAGGCCCCCGGCAAACTCCTGCACATCCCCACGGTGGCCGGGGCGGACGTGATCACCTATAATCTGCCCGGAAACCCGGCGCTGCAACTGGACGGCCCGACTCTGGCCGGCATTTTCATGGGAAAAATCACCAAATGGAACGATCCCACCATCGCCGCGCAAAATCCCACCGCCAAATTGCCGGCCACCGACATTGTCGTCGTGCATCGTTCCGACGGCAGCGGCACGACGTTCATTTTTGTGGATTACCTCAGCAGCGTCAGCAAGGAATGGGAAACCGGCGTGGGCCGCGGCACGGCGGTGCAATGGCCCGTGGGACTCGGGGCCAAAGGCAACGAAGGGGTGACCGAGCAGGTCCGGCAAACGCCCGGCTCCATCGGGTACATTGAACTGGTCTATGCCGTCCAACAGAAGATGCCCTACGCCAGCGTCAAAAACGCGGCGGGCCGTTACATCGTCCCCTCCATCCAGTCGGTCACGGCGGCGCTGGCCACCGCCAACATCCCGGAGGATTTCCGTTTCTCCATGGTCAATCCGCCGGGAGACCAGGCCTATCCGATTGCGGGGGCGACATGGTTGCTGGTTTATCAGAAGCAGGCCAACCCGGAAAAGGGCAAAAAGCTGGTCGAGTTCCTCAAGTGGGCCGAGACCAAGGGCCAGGCCCTGACCACCCCGCTCAATTACGCCCCGTTGCCGGACGCGTTGAACGCCCGCGTGCTCAAGGAAATTGACTCCATCACCTACTAGTTTTTGCTTTTGCATAAATTCAACGCGAGACGCAAGTTTGTGGGGGCGCGAAGAAGCCGCTCTCCAAAGAAACCAGTTTTATGAACGCCACCGCAGTCCCAGGCAAGAGTGGATCGCCCGCCGCGATGGCCCTGGCCCCTCCGGGCCGGGCCGCGGACAACGCCTTTCGCCTGCTGACCTGGCTCATGGCCATGTGTGTCCTGGTGCTCCTGCTCCTGGTGGCTTGGACCTTGAGCAAAGGCGCGCATCTTTCCATCGCAAAATTCGGCTGGCATTTCTTCGTCGGTTCCAAATGGAACCCGGTCACAGGAGACTTTGGGGCGCTGCCGTTCATTATCGGAACCTTTGTCTCCTCCTTCATTGCTTTGCTCATTGCCCTGCCGTTGAGTCTGGCCACCGCCGTATATCTGACCGAGCTGGCCCCGGGCTGGGTGCGGCAACCGGCCATATCCGTCATCGAAATGCTCGCCGCCATCCCCAGTGTGGTCTTCGGAGTTTGGGGCTTGTTTGTGATGGTGCCCTGGTTGCGCGACGGGCCGTACCCGCTGCTGCAGAGGGCGTTTGGTTTTCTGCCGTTGTTTCAAGGGAGGATTTACGGGAACTGCGTTCTTTCGGCGGGAGTGATCCTGGCCATCATGATCCTGCCCATCATCACTTCCATCTCGCGCGAGGTTTTCCGGGCCGTGCCCGGCTCGCAGCGGGAAGCCGTCTTCGCGCTGGGCGCCACGCGCTGGGAAGTCACCCGACTGGCTGTGTTGCGCTACTCGACCCGCGGCATTTTTGGGGCCGCCATGCTTGGGTTGGGCCGGGCGCTCGGAGAAACCATGGCGGTGATGATGGTTATCGGCAACCGGCCGCAGGTTCCGAAGTCTCTGTTTGACCCGGCTGTCACCCTGGCTTCCGGGATTGCCAACGAGTTTACCGAAGCCGTCTTGGACCTCCACCTGAGCGCGCTTTTTGAATTGGGCTTGATGCTGCTGTTGGTGACCATGGTCACCAACATCTTGGCCCATCTGCTCATCGGCGCGATGGGCGCGCCCAAACACTCTGGAGCATGAGAGCCATGAACAACTGGTATCATCACTGGCGCAAGGTCAAAAGTTCCATGGTTTCGCTCCTCTGTCTGGCTTGTGCGGTCGTGGTCATCGCACCCCTGGCTCTGGTTCTCTTTTATCTGGTCAAAGAGGGCGCCAGTTCGCTGGATCTGAACTTTTTCACCCAGTTGCCCAAAGGGGGGGGGGACGTGGGCGGCGGCATGGCCAATGCCATCGTCGGCAGTTTCACTTTGCTCGGTTTGGCCGCGTTGGTCGGTGTGCCCGTCGGCGTGTTGGGCGGGATCTATTTGTCCGAGTTTGGATCGCCGCGCATGAACTGGGTCGTGCGTTTTGCGGCGGATATTCTCAATGGAACCTCCTCCATCGTCTGGGGCATCGTTGTTTGGGCGCTGGTGGTGGTGCCGATCACAGGCTTCTCGGCCTATGCCGGCGGTCTGGCCCTGGGGTTCATGATGATCCCGCTGATCATCCGCAACACCGAGGAGATGCTGGCCCTGGTGCCCAACAGCTACCGCGAAGCCGCCTTCGCACTGGGCATCCCCCGTTGGAGAATTGTTCTCAACATCGTTCTCAAGACCGCCAGCAAAGGGGTCGTCACCGGCATCCTGCTGGCCGCCGCGCGCGTCACGGGCGAAACCGCGCCACTACTTTTCACCGCGCTTGGCAACAAAAACTGGAGCCACGGTCTGTCCCAACCCATCAACGCTTTGCCTTTGCAGATTTTCACCTACGCCAACGGCCCGTATAGTGACCAATGGCGCCAGGCCAAGGCGGGCGCGCTGGTTTTGATCTTTTTTGCCTTGTCTCTCAATCTCGGCGTCCGACTCATGACCCGCGGCTCGGCGCCCCGTTTGGCGAAATGAGGATGCCATGACCAATGAATCCCAGTCGCCCGCCTTGAAAACCAACCCCCCGGCCCAGACCCCGCATCCGCCCCCGGCCCCGGCGCAGGCGGCGGGCATGTTGGTGACCTTTGACGTCCGTCTCCTCAACGTCTGGTTTGGCGCCCACCATGTTCTGCGCGACGTCTCCCTGCAAATCCAGCCCAAGGCCGTCACCGCCATCATCGGTCCCAGCGGCTGCGGGAAATCCACCTTCCTGCGCAGCTTGAACCGCATGCACGACCTCGTCCCCTCCGCGCGCGTCCAAGGCCGCATCTCCCTGCTGGGCCAGGACCTCTACGCCAAGGATGTGGACGCCACCCTGGTGCGGCGCCGCGTGGGCATGGTCTTCCAGAAATCGAACCCTTTTCCCACCATGTCCATCGCGGAGAATGTCACCGTCGGGCTGCGGCTCAACGGCGTCCGTCAGCGCGGCGCCATCCAGGAGCGCATGGAGCGCTCCCTGCGCATGGCCGCTCTGTGGGACGAAGTCAAGGACCGCCTCCACGCCAACGCCATGAGCCTTTCCGGCGGGCAGCAGCAGCGCCTCTGCATCGCCCGCGCTCTGGCCATTGAGCCGGAGGTGCTGCTCATGGACGAGCCGGCCTCCGCGCTCGACCCCCTGGCCACGGCCAAAATCGAGGAATTAATTCTCCAGTTGAAACAAGACTACACTATCGTTATAGTGACTCATAACATGCAGCAGGCCGCGCGCATCTCCGATCAGACGGCTTTCTTCTACATCGGGGAATTGATCGAATTCGACGCCACCAGCCGGATTTTCACAAATCCCGCGAAGAAGCAGACCGAAGATTACGTGACCGGGCGTTTTGGCTGAGCGGGCGATGAGAGGAGATTATGCAAAGACATTTTGACGAGGAACTGGCCCACTTCAAGGAGACCCTCCTCATGATGGGCAGCTACGCCGAGAGCGCCGTCGGCCAGGCCGTCCAGGCCCTCGTGGACCGCAACGACAA
>JBEKAN010000055.1:0-15599 GCA_050015895.1 Verrucomicrobiota bacterium | reverse complement strand
GGAGGTCACGAAAAGTTCATCTACAGCACTCTTTACTGGAGTCAGGCGGCGGCCCAACTGGGGGGGCGGTACTGGCAGCAAATGTATCCGCCGATGGTGGACCTTATTTTAAAGGCGCAAACGCCGGACGGTTCCTGGCGGTCTGAAGCCAATCTGGCCGAGTTCGGCGATGAATTGACGACGGCGATGGCGGTGCTGTCGCTGACCCCGCCCTACCAACTGCTGCCGGTTTACCAAAGATAATGTCTTGAAAGAGGGCGGGCTTTGTGTTTAAAATCGGAGCATGAGCACCACTGCGGCGGCCAAACCGGCGGAACAATCAGCTTCCGGCGCGAATAAATCGGCGGTCGCGCCGGGCGGCAAAATTCATCCGGTGGTGATTTATCCCTTTCAGCAACCGGGTGATTACGCGGACCTGGAACCGCTTTACCAGTTGGTGGCGCGGCTGGGTGCGGACACAAAGAAATACGCCCGGCCCATCACGGTGCTGGACCGCAAGACCCATTTCGCCAACGAAGCCAACAAACGCTTTCAGGAATTCAGACAAAACACGGTGGCGCGGCACTCGAAAATCCTGGATGCGTGGTGCGTGGACACCTGCCAGATGTGGTATTCGGGGCTGGGCCTGGCCTTTGAGGAGGGCGGCGAGGAGGATGTCTATTGGCTGATCCCCGGCGACTTCAATTACGGAACGCCCGCGGGGCGGGAAATCCTGGGTCGCCTGCACGAGCTGCCGGAAATCTGCCTGGAACTCGGCCAGGACGTGTGCGTCGGGGAGGTCGCGACCGACCCCGGCAACTCCAAGCAACTGATTGACACTTACGGAACTTTCGCCCTGCTCTACAACTGGTTTCCGTCCGAGGCGCAGGAAATCCGCCAGTACACCGAGCGGCCGCGCTCCGAGTTCCTGGCCGTGGGGCACCGTTTCCTGCGCGAGGCGCTGCTGCGGCGCTGGTACGCCTCGGAACAGACCGTGGTGATGCTCTTGCAGGCGGTGTCGGCGCGCCTGCGGATCAGCCGCTTTTGCGTCGGCAACCTGACCGACCTGCCCGAAGGCAGGGAGTCGCTGGCCTCGGCCGTCCAACAGGTCGAGCGCACCGAGGCGGTGCTCAGCTCGCTTTGGCGCGAACGCCACCAGAACGAGCTTGGCTGGATTGAACAATACCGGGCATTGGAAACCCAGTCAGATCAAATCCGCGGCGCCGCGCTGATCCTGCTCCAGACCCTTTTGGCATAGATTCTTCGCCCAGTCATGAGCACCAATCGTTACGGCGCGCCGCGGACCCTCCGGGCGGTCAATTTTATCTGCGAGGCGCCGCAGGCGAAAGGGGTCGCGCTGGTGGGCGACTTCAACCTTTGGAACCCCCACGCCCATCCGATGAGACAAATGCCCGACAAGGCGTGGATGATCACCGTGGAGCTTAAACATGGGCATCACCGCTACGCCTTCCTGGTGGACGGGCAGTTGACGCTGGATCCCCGGAGCCAGGGCATCGCGCGCAACGACCGGGGCGAGCGGGTCTCGCTGGCGCCGGTGAGTTGATACTCCTTTGAAATGAAACCATTCTTGCGCTTGGCGGTCGTTTTGTGCCTTCTTTGCCCGATGGCGGGGTGCGAGGAATTTGATTCGGGAAGACCGGCCGCCACCGCCGATCTGCGGCCTGTGCTGGAGAAGTACGGCTTGACAGCCCGCAAGCAGGGCGCGCGCGATACTTGCTCGGTCTTCACGATGACAGGCGCGCTGGAGTTTGCGGTGGCCAGACGGCGGGGCCAATGTCCGCGCTTGAGCGTCGAGTTCCTCAACTGGGCCGCCAACCAGGCCCGCGGCCATGACAAGGACGGCGGATACTTTTCCGAAATGTGGAAGGGCTTCTCCGCTTACGGCATCTGCGCGGAGGACGAATTGCCCTACCTGCCCAAATTTGATCCGCACCTGACTCCGCCGCCCGGAGCCGTGAGCGACGCGAAAACGCGCCTCGTCCTTGGGCTGCGCCCGCACTGGATCAAAGAATGGAACGCGAGCACCGGGCTGAGCGAGGCGGATATTGCCGCCATCAAACGCGTCCTGGGCGCGGGGTGGCCGGTGGCCGGGGGTTTCCGGTGGCCAAAGGAGCCGAAGTGGAACCAGGACGTCCTTCAGTTGTGCGGTCCCGACGCCGTCCGCGACGGTCACAGCATCTTGCTGGTGGGCTATCGCGATGACGCGGCGCAACCGGGAGGCGGCGTCTTCATTTTCCGCAACACCGGACAGCCCTGGCCCTGCGCGCTGATGCCCTACGCGTACGCGCGGGATTACATGAATGACGCGGTTTGGGTTGAATAACGGGAATTTTGGGCCATCCAGTGTTTGTTTAACTGCTCGCGCTGATCGGTCTTGCAGGCGAAGGGTCAGTGAAGGGTCAGTCCTATCAGTGAAGGGTCAGTCCTAGAAAAATGACAGTGTGTAAAGGGCCACGAACATTGCTATGAGAGACCATGTGCCTCAAGTCTTGGATTCATGACACTTTTGGTTTGCCAGACTGGGACCTCCGCGCGCGCTCACGAATCCTCGCAGCACTCGCCATTCTCCACTCCGCACTCCCCACTTCACGCGCCCGTTTTAGCCTTTAGCCTTCAGCCTTGAGGCTTGATCCCGTCCCCCTCCCAAAGCCTTGAGGTGTGCAGATAGCCCTGAATAGAGTTGGAGAATGTCGGCGCTTCAGCCAGCAGGCCTTCGTGAACCATGCGGCCCGGCTTGGCGCCTTTGCGTTTCCCGCGCCTTTGCGCTTATTCTCTCAATCAGCATGACGGGAATCGTGACTCGGATCCATTCGCGTTCATTGGCGAAATTCGCCCACCACACATCACTCGCCCGATCCGGCTATGCAATCGAGTTGTAAGTGACTCATTATTAGTGAGTTACAGAACGAAAGGCCGTTTTCCCTATTCCCTATTCTCCATTCCCTATTCCTTCACCTGACGGCAACCTGACGGCTTTCTGACGGGTCCAACCTCAACAACAGCCCATTTTTACGCGGGTCCTGACGGGTTGACGGCTCAAAACCCCTGGAAGCCCCCCAAGGGCGCCCTCATGCGGGGAAAATCCCTCAACTGCGCCCCAACTTCATGCGCGTTTTGCGCTCCGCCCGTGACCGCAGCGCAAGGTGGGGCGACACCTGTCGAGCCGTGACAGTTCCCCCGCCCCCCGCCAACTTTCCCTCGGATTGACCTTGACAAATCCTTCGCTATATGATACACTTTACAACAGCATGAGACAAGGAGGATCAATCGTCAGAACCGGCCGGGACGGCCACCCGTCCCCCGCCGTGCAAGCTGTTCCGCGCCAAAGTGGCACACAGACCAGCCCGCCAATGGCCAATCAAGGGGGTAGTGCGTCCTTGCGACTTTGCGACTTTGCGACTTTGCGTTTGAGATCCCGACAACTCATCCGCCCCTTGCCGCAGACCCGGCCAGCCCGTCCTGTGGCGTTTCCCTCCAATCCGGCGCGCGCCGCGTCAAACCCAGTCAAAGCCAGTCAAACCAGAAAACGAGGTTTGACGAACAAGAACGAACCCCGGCCGACAGGGATGTCTTGTTCACCAAATCCAGTTTTATGACTCCAATAGGCAAAAAATGCCAAGTTCGCTATGAACCCTTCCGGCCAAGCCCCCTGTCCGCCGTCCCGTCCGCCGTAGCTCCGGCCGCCGGAGCGAAGGTGGAAGCTTTCCTGTCCTCCGTAGCGTCAGCGAAGGAGGAAGCGAAGGAGGAAATCGTGCATAATCGTGCCCAATCGTGCATAATCGTGCATAATCGTGCGTTGCGCCAGTGAAGTTGATCGAAACGCGGGTGAAAGTCCCGCCCGTCGAGTTAGGCTGTTCACGACGGAACCCGACCTCAACAGCGCCGCCGCGAGGCGGGGTTGGAAGCTGAGGAAGATGAACAGACGGGCCGTAATGAAGATGAAACTGATGAAGGCAGTGGCCCGGCGGGTCAGCGACGGCGGTGTGCTGCGGCTCCTCAAGATCTGCCGCGCGCCCCGATTGTGGAGTGAGGGAAAATCAGGGAACCGCCAAACGGTAAAATCGAGACGAGCCGGGGTTGGGATCTTGGAACGTAAAATTGGTCTGGGCGCCGGCCACTTTTCCCAGCGTCGCCCAGGTCCCGAAGTTGGTGGTGGCTTCCACCGCGTACGTCACATTGGTCAGGCCGGTCCATTGCAGCGCGGCGGCCGCGGGCGGCGCGGCGATGGCCAGGGCCGGCTGGGGCACGTCGAAAACCGTCCATTCGAGCCGGACCACGCTGTACTCGGGGATGGTGACAGGGTTGGTCGCATTGGTGGTCTGGATCAGCACATTGTTCGTCGGCGGGTTGCTGTTCACCACGCTCGGGTCGCCGCCGGTGACGAAGGTTTCGAGGAGTTGATTTGTCAGCGCCACGCCGTCCTGGGTGATTTGGACCGGGACGGAGTTGGAGCCTTTGTTGGTGAGCAGCACGTATCGTTTCCCGTTGCCGCCCTGATAGGCCTGCGCGTAAAGCGCCGGCATGGCGCCAATGCCGTTGGTGTCCGTCGGCACGGTGGGGCCGTTGGCGCCGACGCTGGTGGGATAGACGGCTGTGGAGCGGTTGAGCGCCCAATACGCCACCGCCTCGGCGGATCCCTGGGCGCTGAGATAATAACCAAAAGGCAGGCCAATGGTGTTGGTCACGTAGCCGCCGGCGGCGGCGTCCGTGACAGCGTTCCAATGCTTGTTGGTCAGGTCCACACCGCTGCCGTTGACCAACTGGTAGCTGCCGGCGAAGGTCATTTGGGGGATGGCGGACAGGCGCATCACGTATTCGGAGGCATAGATTCCCCCATACAGCGTGCTGGTGGGCGGAAACTGTGTGCCGTCGCCGTTTCCCAGCGCCGGGTTCATTTCCGTGAGGAGATACGTGACGTTGGCGCTGTTGTTGGTCATCAGATCGTTGGTCACGTAACTGGCGGAATTGGTGTAGAGAACCCCGTTGTCCATGGCCATCAAATCGACGAATGCGGCGTTGGTGGGCAGGCGGGGATAATGATGATAAACGGCGGCGTCCCAGTACTGGTCGCCGTAATCGCCCAAAGCTCTGTTCCAGGTGGGTCCCGGCAACCCCGGATCGGTGAAAAAGACGGCGACGACCGCGTTGGAATCCGCGGCCTTGATGGCATCGCGGTAGGGCCGCATTTTGTTGGCGTAATCGGTTCCGTTGGTGAAAAAGTTGCCCGTCCCCTGGAAGAGGTAAGGCTCATTGCAGAGTTCCCAAACCGCGACAGAGATATGGTTGGAGAGGGCGAATTGGGCCAACGCGCCCGCGGAATTGGTCGTGTCGGTGAAGGCGTTGACGCAGACGATGATTTTTGCGCCGCCGACGTTGGCGGCCAAGCTGGCAAAATTGGTGAACCAGGCGCCGCCCTTGCCGACGAGCGCGTCGTACGTGCCTTGCGTGAGGTTCGAGGTGGTGGAATCCCCGTTCGTGCCAAATTGATTGACCCAGCTTTGCACGGTCAGGCCGGTGGCCCAGTTGAACGCGTCGCCGGTCTCTCCCGCCGGGAAGAGCAACCAGCCCGGCGAGAGCGAGGAGGCGAGCTCTTGCATGTTGGTGTCCCCAAATTCGACACCCGTGCCCAACAACTCAGTGGTGAACCCGGCAAAGCCCGGATTGAGGGGCGTTGCGCTGGCTGTCGTGAACGCCACCGTCACTTTCGTGCTCGTTTGCGCCTGGATTCCGGGTGCCAGACCGAGGCCGGCCATGAGAATCCAGAGCGCGGCCATACTGGGTTTGCTGCGCATCCGGGCGTATGGAAGCAAAACTCGGACCACTGTGACATGCCCGATGAAAACTGCGGCGGCGGTTTGGGACCCGCGTCTGCGGGACACACTTTGGCAAAGAATAATAATGCGGCGGTCATAGACCGCCGCTACACTCAGATTGTGCAATTTGAACCCCAACAGTTCATCGCGCGGACCGTGGCGGCCATTCCGCGCTCCGGCATCCGCGATTTCTTTGACATCGTCCAGGGGATGAAGGATGTCATCTCGCTGGGCGTGGGCGAGCCGGATTTTGCGACCCCCTGGCACATTCGGGAGGCGGCAATTTATGCTTTGGAACGGGGCCGGACCGGGTACACGTCCAACCTCGGGCTGCTGAGCTTGCGCGAGGCCATCGCCACCAGCGTGGAAAGGCACTTCAAGATCGGCTACGATCCCGTGCGCGAAATCCTCATCGGCGTGGGTGTCAGCGAGACAATGGACCTGGCCTTCCGCGCGATCATCAATCCCGGCGACGAGGTGATTTATCACGAGCCTTGTTACGTGAGCTACTCGCCGGGCATCGCCCTGGCGGGCGGAGTGCCGGTGGCCGTCTCCTGCCGGCCGGAGAACGCCTTTTCGGTCACGGCGGCGGCCATAGAAAAAGCCATCACCGCCAAGAGCAAGGCGCTGGTGTTGAACTTCCCGACCAATCCGACGGGCGGGACGATGGGGCGCGTCGAACTGCAAAAAATCGCCGCCGTGGTCCAACGCCGGAATCTTCTGGTGATCACGGACGAAATCTACTCGGAACTGACCTTCGAGGGGGAGCACACCAGCATCGCGGCGCTGCCGGGGATGAGGGAGCGGACGATATTCCTGCACGGTTTTTCCAAGGCGTACGCGATGACGGGATTTCGAATCGGCTACGCCTGCGGGCCGGCCGATATTATTGACGCGATGATGCGCATTCACCAGTATTCGATGCTTTGCGCGAGCATCATCAGCCAGGAGGCGGCGCTGGAGGCCATCCAACACGGCCAGCCCGACACGCTGGCGATGCGCGAGCATTATCGGGCGCGGCGCAATTTCATTGTCAGCGCCTTCAACGAAATGGGACTGCCCTGCCATCTGCCGCGCGGGTCCTTTTACGCCTTTCCCTGCATTCAATCCACCGGGCTGGATTCCAAAGATTTCGCCCGCAAGCTGCTCGAGGCGGAAAAAGTGGCGTGCGTGCCCGGCACTGCCTTCGGACCGACCGGCGAGGGCTATCTGCGCTGCTGTTTTGCGACGGCGCTGGACCGCATCGAGATCGCACTGGAACGGATGGCGCGCTTTGTGAAGAAAGTACGCTCCTAATCGGAATCGCCGGGTCTGCGAGGGCTTTCCATCGGCCCAATTCGCCGTTGAAGCCAAAGCGAGGATGGCGTATGGTAACCACTGTGCCAATGACATTGGACCAAATCGTTGAAGAAACCCGCCAATGGCCGCCGGAAAAGATCGGCGAACTGGTCGGACGTCTAACCGAAGACCTTCACACTAGCGACCCGGAAACCGAAGCCGCCTGGCAGGTGGAAATCGCCCGGCGCGTCGAGGAAATCCAAACCGGCAAGGTCCAGGGAATCCCCGTTGAGCAATCCCTCGCCCGCATCCGCAAGATCGCCGGGCCGTGAGACACGCGATTCATGCCGAAGCGGATGCGGAGTTTGCCGAGGCGGTGCGTTATTACACCAACATCGAACCGCAATTGGGTGCCCGGCCTTAGCGTGAAGATGTCAGGACATAATCTTCGTCTTTCGACTCTTGAGATTCTCATAGGCCATGAATCCCGGAATCGTCGCCCGAACTGGTGGCCTCACCAATTCCACGTTGGATGTGACTTGGATGGGAAATACGCCGCTGGCCTTCCGGCCAAGCCGCTCGTAGCTCTGGGCCAAGCTCGTTGAGTCTGGCGCAACGGCACCGTACCAAAACACAACCTGCCCGCGCTCAGTGATAATGACAGGTTGCAAGGTGCCCAGATGAGAGTCATCCTCAGGTTGAGGCGTCAGGTAGCCCTGCATCTTCGAGCCGTCGGCCAACGTAAACTCAGCACAAACGATGAACATCCCATCACAGGGGTCGAGCGGGCCGGAAATCTCACAAGGCCGCACGGTAGCCTCATCCTGCCCTTTTTCCCCCTCCTCATCCAAAGCAAACTCCCACACCGGGAACTTGCTCAGATCGTCCAGCGTAAGCTCGTAAACTTGTTTTCGTATTTTCATGTTGAATGCTTATTACTCCTGCCAATCAACTAAACCTGCCGCCGCGCTCCGATCTCCAAGACGGCACGGAGAACTTCTCGGAGGCGACCTATAACGCCGCCGCGACCAGATCGCCGACCTCGGACGTCGTGTATCCCATCTTGCCGGCGGCGAGGCTTTTGACTTTTTCGCGGGTGACTTGGATCACGGCGGCCTCGATGGCCTGGGCGGCGCGGCGCTCGCCCAGGAAGTCCAGCATCATCTGCCCGGCGCAAATCGCGGCCAGGGGGTTGATCACGCCCTGTCCTGTATATTTTGGAGCGCTGCCGCCAATCGGCTCGAACATGCTCGCGCCGCGGGGATTGATGTTGCCGCCCGCCGCGATGCCCATGCCGCCCTGCACCATCGCGCCCAGATCGGTGATGATGTCGCCGAACATGTTGTCGGTCACGATGACATCGAACCACTCCGGATTCTTGACAAACCACATGGTCGTGGCGTCCACGTGGGCGTATTCCCGCTTGACGGTCGGGAAATCTTTTTTGCCCGCCTCGTGGAAGGCGCGCTCCCACAGATCGAAGGCGTAGGTCAGGACGTTGGTTTTTCCGCAGAGCGTGAGCTGGGCGGTTTTTCCGGCGGAGACATCCTCCGGCTTGAGGCCCTTCCACGGCTTGCCGCCGCGGCGTTTGGCCGCCAGTTCAAACGCGAAGCGGACACACCGCTCCACGCCGCGGCGGGTGTTGACGCTCTCCTGGATGGCGATTTCATGCGGTGTGCCCTTGAAAACGAACCCGCCGGAACCGGTGTAAAGACCCTCGTTGTTCTCGCGCACGACCACAAAATCAATGTCCTCCGGCTTCTTGTCCTTGAGCGGGCAGAAGCGCTGGTCGTAAAGTTTGACGGGGCGCAAATTGATGTATTGCTCCAGCTCAAAGCGCAGGCGCAGGAGGATGCCCTTTTCCAGGATGCCCGGCTTGACGCCGGGATGGCCGATGGCGCCGAGGAGGATGGCGGGGAATTTGCGCAACTCCTCCACCACGCTGTCGGGGAGCGTTTCCTGGGTGCGCAGGTAGCGCTCGCCGCCCAGGTCGTAGGGGGTGTAGTTGAGTTTCAGGTCGAATTTGCGGCCAGCGGCGTCAAGGACCTTGACGGCCTCGCGAATGACCTCCGGGCCGGTGCCGTCGCCGGCGATGACTGCGATGTTGTAATTCTTCATATCTGTTGCTGGCCCCGCACAGCGGGGAATGGGGATGCTAAGCAATTGGGGCTGGCTGGCAATTGAAATCGAAGCGAATGGGCTTGGTATGGGGGATTTTGGAGGTAGATTCCAAGACGCGTTGAACATTGAACCCATCGCTTTTGTGGCGGCGTCGGCGGAGGAGGCCGTGGCGCAGATTCGCGCCAGACTGGGGCCGGAGGCGGTCGTGCTGCACGTCCGCCCGCTTCCCGCCAACGGGCTGGCCCGGCTGTGGCAAAAACCGATGATCGAAGTGCTGGCGCATCGGCCCCAAACCGCGCCGGCCGAGGCGGCGCCCGTTTCGCAGGCTCTGGAGGAGTTCCGGCAGCGGTTGGACCAAATCGAGCAGCATGTCAAGACGCCCGCCGCCAGGACGGAATCCGACGCGGCGGCCCTGCCGGAGTTCACCGCCCCCGTGGCCGAATTGGACACCAACGGCTGGCGGCTGGGCGAGGTGCTGCAAAGAACGGGCCTGCAGCCGCTTTACGCCCAGCGCGTCCTGGACCAGGCGCGCCGGGAGCACGGGGACAAACCGCCGCCGTCGCTGGGCGGGGAAATCGAGCTGGCACGGGGGATTCTGGCGGCGGCGTGGCGTCCGGCGCGAGCCTCGCCCGCGCATTCGCTGCACGCGGTGATCGGCCCGGCGGGATCGGGCAAAACGACCTGCCTTTGCAAATGGCTCACGCAGGCGTCGTTGGTGGAGGGGCGCCTGGCGCGGGTCTGGCGGCTGGACGGGGCCACCGCGAACATGGCGGAATCGCTGACGGTCTATTGCGAGATTTTGCACGTGCCCAGCGAACGCTCGTGGGGAAGCGGCGGCGGGGAAATCGCCGAGGACATTGGTTTCATTGATTTGCCGGGGGTGGATTGGCGCCAGCCCGGGGCCATCCAGGAATTGGCGGAGCGATTGAAACAATTTGGCGCGCCGCGGCTGCATCTGGCCCTCAACGGGGCTTACGATATGGCCGTCACGATGGCCCAGGCGCGGGCCTTCGCGCAACTGCCGGTGGAGGACTTGATCCTCACGCATCTGGACGAGGAGACGCGGTGGGGCAAACTCTGGAATCTGGCGCTGGGCACGGAACTTCCGCTGCGCTATCTGAGCACGGGCCAGAACATTCCGGGCGATATTTGCACGGCCTCCGCCGAGATCATCCTGGAGCGGCAATTTCCACGGACCCGATAGGGCGTGTTCTAAAGATCTCATTTCCTTCGCGCCCCGGTTCGGCGGGACTCAGAACTTTTGTTCCGCCCGACCACCCCTTACTGGCCCCGGCCCCTGGTCGTCCGGATGGTGAAGGGTTCGCCGTTGGGGACTGTGATGTGGAGGCCGGAAGTATCCACGTTGGTCGCGTTTTCGATGGTCAGGCCGCGTTGGGCGGCGAGGTTGCAATCCTCGAAGGTCAGGCCCTGGATGAAGCTGGCGGGCAGGCCGTGGATGGCGCCCGCGGACCTGACCGAGCCGGACACATTAATCATCTTGACGTTGCGGACGACGGGCAGAACCTTGGCCGGCGGGGCGATCGGGGCGACCATGCGCCATTCCAGGTTGAACTCGAAGGCCTGCGGCGTGTCAACAAGTTTGAGGTTGCGATAGGTGATGTTCTCCACCACCCCGCCGCGGCTGGGCTGGGACTTGAAGCGGATGGGCGCCATGTTGCCGGCCTCCGCGACGCAGTCGTTGATTTGCACGTTGCGAATGCCGCCGGAGGTTTCGCTGCCCATGGCCGCGCCGCCGTGTCCGAAGCCGAACCGGGTTTTTTCGATGATGATATCCTCGCAAGGCCGGGCGACCCGCAGGCCATCCTCGTCCTTCCCCGATTTCAACGAAATGCAATCGTCGTTGCAGTCAATGTCGCAAGCGGTCACATGCACGTTGTGGCAGGAGTCAATGTCCATGCCGTCGGACATGGCAATGTTGTGCGCGGCGCGGACATTGAGATTTTCCGCCTGGGCGTCCGAGGTGTAAATGAACACCACGCACCAGCAGGCTTCGTCCTTGAAATGCAGGCCGGAAACCGTCACGCCGGAGCAGCTTTGGAAGACCAGGGTGCGAGGACGGCCCAAACCGCCACCTCCGGGCACGGTGACGCCGGCCTCGTTCGTCTTGGGGATCGCTCCGGGGGGCATAAAACAGAGATGCGCGGTGGTCGGATGCAGAGGGGCGGGAGAACGCGCGGGCGGGCTGGAGTCGGTCGCGGGCGGAGGCGGATTGGGCGCCGCGCCGCGGCCGCCGCGATTGCCCCAGTTGTCCGCCCCTGAGCCGTCAATCATGCCCTCGCCGCTGACTGTGACGTTGGTCATGCCCACAAAGTTGATCAAGGCCGAAGTCCAATAGCGCTCAATGCCCTCCCAACGGGTGTAAATGGGCGGATAGTCCGCCATGGAGGTGGTCCCTTTGAGCACGCCGTCCCGCTCGACGCGCAAATTGACGCCCTGTTTGAAAAAGAGGGCGCCGGTGAGGAACACGCCTCTGGGGACGACGATGACGCCGCCGCCGGAGGCGGCGCACTGGTCAATGGCGTCTTGAATCGCCTTGGTGTTGACGGTCTTGCCATCGCCGACAGCGTGATAGTCAGCGATAGTGAACTGGAGGCCGGTCTGCGCCAGCACGGGCGAGGCCGAAACGCAGGCCATCAGGGCCAGAGCGCAAGAGAAGATGAGGCTGCTTGGTTTGTTCATAAGTTTGAGTTGAAAAGTGTGGCGCCATTGAAGCACGCCAACTGCGGCGGCGCAAGGATGAATTGTTTTCATGGCTTCCGGCTTGCTTCTTCCAGTGATTTGGGAGTATTCGCCGGGAAACACCGTCTAACGACCATGAGAACGAAAATGTTGCTCCTGCTCCTTTTCGCGCGGGCGGCGGTTCCATTGGCGGCGGAGGCGCGCGCGGTTGCTCCGTGGAGCGACGACGAGTTGCTGAAGGGGTCGGATTTGGTTGTGGTCGGCCTGGCGGTTGAAGTGAGGGATTTGGACGAGACCAATTCAAATGGTCCTGGCGCTTTTCGAGACGGACATTCCCCCGCAACACGAGTGGCACCCGCAGGGGAGCAAAAACTACAAGGTGCTTTGGCGGGGGACTTTGAAGCAAATTGTCCCATGAACCATGAAACGCAAAAACTATGAAACTCCTCAAAAGAACAGCGTTGGGCCTGATTGGCGCGGTGGCGATGTGCGGCAACCCATGTCAGGCGGGCGAAGACGCCAAACCTGGTGACGAAGGCGGCCCGCCCCGCAGATACCAGAACCTCGTCACGGATGAGGCGGCGTTGGAGGCGTGGAGCAGCATCGGCCCGCGGCAAGCCGAGGTCGTCATCGAAGGGACGGCGTTGAACGAAGTCGCGTGGAACACCGCCAGGACATTCCAAAACCAGTTTGACCTCATTCTGCCGCCCGCCGAACCCGACCTCTCCACGATGGCTGTGCAAATGCGACTCAAGGACGTTCGCGCCATCGAGATGTTCAACGCCATGAACTTGTATTTTGAGGCGCAAAAACTTCCGGCGCGTTGGAAGTTGACGCTCAATGGCAACCGCCCCACGGCCATCCTGGGAATGGAAAAGCCCCAAGCCGCCGCCACGCCATTGGCCGGGGCGGAAAAAACAGGGGACACAGTGTTTCCCATCCCGGACATTTTGTGCGCGTCTGGTGCGGATTTGGACAAGCAATCCGCATACGATCTTGAGGACACGATCGCGGCGGCTTTGGACGACCTGCGAAAGCCGGGACACGCCAAGGCCAACGCGCCGGGCGGTCCGGTAATCAAGGTTCATGCGCAAGCCGGCATCCTGGTCTTCAACGGCACTTGGGAGGAAACCGAATTGGTCCGCTCCACCCTGCAAGCCCTCAAAGACACGGCGCAGGAGCGCAAAGCAACGGCGCTGGACAGGGATCTGCGGGCGAAAGACGAGGCGGCCCGGCAGGATTTGTGCAAACCATGAAAGCAAAAACCCTCCTCCGCCTCGCGCTCGCTTTGAGCGGCGGGTTGGCGGTCGTCCGGGCTGACATGGTTCCTGGGGTGGACTGGTATGTTGCCAACGCGGAAGTCATCAAAGTGGTCCAGGTGGAAATGCCACCGGCGGCGGAAACCTTTCCTTCACCGCCGGACAAACAGCGAGTTTGGGTGAAGGATGTTCTGAAGGGCCTGGATTCCGCGCAGGAGTTTCTCCTGCCGAAAGGAACGCTCCAACCCGGTCAGACGGCGGTTGTCCTTTATGAATATGAACCGCCAAGCAATTACGAGCCAGCTTTGCAGATATTGACCGGGACGCAACCCGTAATGTCTGTGTGGCCGATTGACGCGGTGGGCAAGGTGGACACCCGTGGTGTCCCGGCTCAAATGGAGAGCAGTTTCATCACGCACCCCGATGCTGGTGGGATTAGCCTGGAGCTGATCAAGAAGGCCATCGTCGCCAGCAGCCCGGAAGAGGTCGGACTTTATGGACAGGTGGTGGATGCCTTGCTTTTCCCGGCAAGACTCCAAGAGTTGGCGCGCTCGGATGCCCGGCGCTCCACTTATGTCCGTTTTGTTGTCGCGATTCGCGACTTGGACCGCGATGTGACTTGGCTCGCCAGGCTTTTGGAATCCAAAGAGCAAACGATTCGCGCGGCAGCCGTAGAGAGGCTGGAGGCGCTGACCGGAACCAGGAATCCGGCACCAGAGGATAAAAGCCCGCAGTCGCTGCATGCATGGGCGCAAACCTGGGCAAAGCAGGCCACCCCGACCCAGGTGTCACGCTGGCCTCCCGTGCCGGCGGATTTGAAAACACCACCCGATGCCTTCCCTGAAGCACTGATTCAAGCGTTGCAGAAGGAAGACGCCGATGTTTTCGCCAAGGCGTTTGCGGGCTGGCTGGATTCGGGCGTCATGAGGGACCGCGAGATCCATTATGCGGAGACGCTTGATCGGAAGGTGGTTAACGGCAGTAATTTGGGCGGCGCCAACGGATATAGCGCATATCTGCCTGGCGCGCCACGGCTGCGACCGGATGTGGTGCTTGGTACGAACCTTCCTGCCATAGATCGCATGAAGGCCATCGCCTTGCTGGCGAATATCTGGCACTATGACCGATTCGCGCGCGTACAGACGGAGGCAAGAACGTTGGTTGTCGCAGCCCCACACGAATCCGACATTTTGCGCCGCGCCGCCTTTTGGGAGTTGCGTGAAGCGGGTGTCCAGACAGCCGGTTGGGTGGCGTTGAGCCGATTGGCTCAGACTGGCGAGGATGAATCCACCCAGCGTTTCACTCTTGGTCTTTGCCTTGACAAGTTGGATGACGACGCATTGGAGGCCGCGCGGGTTGAGATTAAAGCAGGACGGCAGATATTTATGGACGGCCTGTTTGCCTATCTGGGAACGCACGGCGATAGAACCGCCCAATGGATCGGCCGGTTGCTTTGCCAGGAGGGACAGAAGCAGGCAATCCCGGTGATGTTGACATGGCTCAAGGACAAGGACTCGCAGGTGCGCAATGCGGGTGCGTTCAATTTGTGCTGGCTGCCGAGCGCGGCCGCGGTTTCCGATTTACTCATCGCCATCCAGTCCGAGAGCGACCGAGAAGTGAAGGGGCAGATGCTCGTGGCGCTGGCTCAAACGGGGGATCCACGCGGGTTGGAAGCGCTGCTGGCGGCGGCGCGCGAGCCATATGATTCGGAGGTTGCGGCGCAAATCATGCGCGGGCTGGGTCGGATTCGCGATCCGAAGGCGTTGACCGCGCTGGCCGACATTGCGTCCGGGCTGTCGTGGATGACCATCGGAGACGGCCAGTCCTCAAACAGCAAAGCGCCGGCAGGCAGTTGGGATTTGTTGTCCGATGCCGTGAACGCTTTCGGTTACATTTCCCAAGCCTACGAGGCGCACGCTCCTGATCGTTTCTGGGGCAATTCCGCGATTGACCCCGTGCAATTGAGGCTCGAACTGGCGCGCATCGAAGAGTGGCGCAAGTTGCAAGGGAACAAACCGTGAAACCCAAAGTCCAGAAGCGTTTTGGCCGGCGAACCTGGTTGTTGCTGGTTGTTCTGCTGTTCGCCGCGGCAACCTGGGTTTGGACTCAGGCTGAAAAGGAGCGCGCCTCCCGCCGCGCTCGGTTGACACAAGCCACGACTTCACCACCATTTGGCCTGCGCCTAACCGGGCACGTCTCCTGGAACGGGGGCGGCCAGACATGGCCGTTCGAGATCGTGATGGAAGGCTCTGACCGGTACTATCGCAAGGAAACGTTTCCGAAACAGACGAATCTCATGGAGGTTCTTAACCCGACTTCGCGGATTCGAGGGGGTCGCAATGCGCAAGTGCTTGGAAATCAAGCCAGCGACCCCAAAGGTCTTCACTACAGCCGCTCAGTTGCCCAGCGCCCGCGCCGCTGTGATTTT